>NZ_JBEPAL010000106.1:0-1083 GCF_040298625.1 Streptomyces sp. NPDC001532 | reverse complement strand
TAACTTCTCCCCTCTATAACGTTTGTAAAAAACGTTTTAATCATTACGCTTTCAATGATACGCTTTTTTTGATATTTTGGTTAATAGGTAGATTGTAAAATTAATCCGACGCTGTTCGGACAAAAAAGACCAGCTTCCTTTAAAATGGTGTTTATCACAAACCCATTTTTAGGAGCCGATCTTTTGTCTAGTAGGTTCTGTTGCAAAGTTTTCCAAAAAATCTATTTTAGTGTAAAATTGAGAAAAAAGACAGAGAGGACAGAGTAATGAATCATTTTAAAGGCAAACAATTCAAAAAAGACGTCATTATTGTCGCTGTTGGTTACTACCTGCGTTACAATCTAAGCTATCGTGAAGTTCAGGAATTGTTATATGATCGTGGAATAAATGTTTGTCATACTACGATTTATCGTTGGGTGCAAGAGTACAGCAAAGTCCTCTATTATCTTTGGAAGAAGAAAAATAGACAATCCTTCTATTCATGGAAAATGGACGAAACCTATATCAAAATTAAGGGACGTTGGCATTATCTTTATCGTGCAATTGATGCGGACGGCTTAACCTTAGATATCTGGTTACGAAAGAAACGGGATACGCAAGCAGCCTATGCTTTCTTAAAACGACTCCATAAACAGTTTGGTGAGCCGAAAGCAATTGTGACCGATAAAGCACCTTCTCTTGGCTCCGCCTTTAGAAAGTTACAGAGTGTGGGTTTATATACTAAGACAGAGCACCGAACTGTGAAGTATCTTAACAATTTAATAGAACAAGACCATCGACCTATTAAACGACGGAATAAATTTTATCAAAGTCTCCGTACAGCCTCTTCCACGATTAAGGGCATGGAGACCCTTCGAGGAATATATAAAAAGAACCGAAGAAATGGAACGCTCTTCGGCTTTTCGGTGTCTACTGAAATCAAGGTATTAATGGGAATAACAGCCTAAGATATTTGGAGTTCAGAGAGGGCGCGTTTGATTTTCAAACTTCGCAACAGAACCGTTTCTACTCAATGAACTATAAGCAAAAGGCAGCTGATCTCAACAATGTGAAGTCAGCTGCCTAAGCAAGGTTCAAAATATT
>NZ_JBEPAL010000105.1:0-1105 GCF_040298625.1 Streptomyces sp. NPDC001532 | reverse complement strand
ATCAGCCATAACTTAGCTTTGTTTATTTCTGTCATCTTTATCGTTCTCATCAGAATCATTTCGGAACAAAGAAAACTAAATTTACCAAGAATCGAATATTAATGTATTTAATAAAACATGACAACCGTGGGATTTTCCGGATGTAAGATAAAAAAAGGTATAAAAGTCACAGTTAATTCTTGACAAGTTTAGTTAGGTTTGATAGAATATAATAGTTGTCGCAAGAGACGAGGGTCTTGAAGCGATAAGCTAGACCATTGAAAACTGAATAAAGAAGAATGACTCATGTGATGTAGTAAGATACATCAAAAATCTGTCAATCAATAATGAAAGACAAGCCAGTCACTAAGGTGACTTAAATACTTTATTTGAGAGTTTGATCCTGGCTCAGGACGAACGCTGGCGGCGTGCCTAATACATGCAAGTTGAGCGCTGAAGGTTGGTACTTGTACCGACTGGATGAGCAGCGAACGGGTGAGTAACGCGTGGGGAATCTGCCTTTGAGCGGGGGACAACATTTGGAAACGAATGCTAATACCGCATAAAAACTTTAAACACAAGTTTTAAGTTTGAAAGATGCAATTGCATCACTCAAAGATGATCCCGCGTTGTATTAGCTAGTTGGTGAGGTAAAGGCTCACCAAGGCGATGATACATAGCCGACCTGAGAGGGTGATCGGCCACATTGGGACTGAGACACGGCCCAAACTCCTACGGGAGGCAGCAGTAGGGAATCTTCGGCAATGGACGAAAGTCTGACCGAGCAACGCCGCGTGAGTGAAGAAGGTTTTCGGATCGTAAAACTCTGTTGGTAGAGAAGAACGTTGGTGAGAGTGGAAAGCTCATCAAGTGACGGTAACTACCCAGAAAGGGACGGCTAACTACGTGCCAGCAGCCGCGGTAATACGTAGGTCCCGAGCGTTGTCCGGATTTATTGGGCGTAAAGCGAGCGCAGGTGGTTTATTAAGTCTGGTGTAAAAGGCAGTGGCTCAACCATTGTATGCATTGGAAACTGGTAGACTTGAGTGCAGGAGAGGAGAGTGGAATTCCATGTGTAGCGGTGAAATGCGTAGATATATGGAGGAACACCGGTGGCGAAAGCGGC
>NZ_JBEPAL010000104.1:0-1141 GCF_040298625.1 Streptomyces sp. NPDC001532 | reverse complement strand
CTGATTTCGACCTGTACCGCCCGTCCGAGGAGCACGACATGCTCCGCGACGCCGTCCGCTCCCTGGCCGAGGCGAAGATCGCGCCGCACGCCGCCGCGGTGGACGAGGAGGCACGCTTCCCGCAGGAGGCCCACGACGCGCTGGTCGCGAACGACCTGCACGCCGTCCACGTCCCCGAGTCCTACGGCGGCGCCGGCGCCGACGCGCTCGCCACGGTGATCGTGATCGAGGAGGTGTCCCGCGTCTGCGCCTCGTCCTCGCTGATCCCGGCGGTGAACAAGCTCGGCTCGCTGCCGGTCATCCTCTCCGGCTCCGAGGAGCTGAAGAAGAAGTACATGACCCCGCTCGCCAAGGGCGACGGCATGTTCTCCTACTGCCTGTCCGAGCCCGACGCCGGCTCCGACGCGGCCGGCATGAAGACCCGCGCGGTCCGCGACGGCGACCACTGGATCCTCAACGGCGTGAAGCGCTGGATCACCAACGCGGGCGTCTCGGAGTTCTACACGGTCATGGCCGTCACCGACCCGGAGAAGCGCTCGAAGGGCATCTCGGCCTTCGTGGTCGAGAAGTCCGATGAGGGCGTCTCCTTCGGCGCGCCGGAGAAGAAGCTCGGCATCAAGGGCTCGCCGACCCGCGAGGTCTACCTCGACAACGTCCGCATCCCCGCCGACCGCATGATCGGCGAGGAGGGCACCGGCTTCGCCACCGCGATGAAGACGCTGGACCACACCCGCATCACCATCGCCGCCCAGGCCCTCGGCATCGCCCAGGGCGCCCTGGACTACGCCAAGGGCTACGTCCAGGAGCGCAAGCAGTTCGGCAAGCCGATCGCCGACTTCCAGGGCATCCAGTTCATGCTCGCCGACATGGCCATGAAGATCTCGGCCGCCCGCGCCCTGACCTACCAGGCCGCCGCCGCCTCCGAGCGCGGCGACGCCGACCTGACCTACCTCGGCGCCGCGGCCAAGTGCTTCGCCTCCGACGTGGCGATGGAGGTCACCACCGACGCCGTCCAGCTCCTCGGCGGCTACGGCTACACCCGCGACTACCCCGTCGAGCGCATGATGCGCGACGCCAAGATCACCCAGATCTACGAGGGCACCAACCAGGTCCAGCGCATCGTGATGGCGCGCAACCTGCC
>NZ_JBEPAL010000103.1:0-1173 GCF_040298625.1 Streptomyces sp. NPDC001532 | reverse complement strand
GCGGGTGGCGCCGGTGACGATGAGTTTGGCGAGCAGGGAGTCCCAGGCGGGGCCGATGACGGAGCCGGACTCGACGCCGGCGTCCAGGCGGACGCCGGGGCCGGTGGGCGGGTCGAAGGCGGTGACGGTGCCGGGGGCGGGCAGGAAGCCCCGGCCGGGGTCCTCGCCGTTGATGCGGAACTCGAAGGAGTGGCCGCGCAGCTCGGGGTCGCCGTAGCCGAGTTCCTCGCCGTCGGCGATGCGGAACATCTCGCGTACCAGGTCGATGCCGGCGACTTCCTCGGTGACCGGGTGCTCGACCTGCAGGCGGGTGTTGACCTCCAGGAAGGAGATCGTGCCGTCCATGCCGACGAGGAACTCCACGGTGCCGGCGCCGACGTAGCCGGCCTCCTTGAGGATGGCCTTGGAGGACGCGTAGAGCTCGGCGACCTGTGCCTCGGACAGGAAGGGTGCCGGGGCCTCCTCGACCAGCTTCTGGTGGCGGCGCTGCAGCGAGCAGTCGCGGGTGGAGACGACCACCACGTTGCCGTGGGTGTCGGCCAGGCACTGGGTCTCGACGTGGCGGGGCTTGTCGAGGTAGCGCTCGACGAAGCACTCACCACGCCCGAACGCGGCGACGGCCTCGCGCACGGCGGAGTCGTAGAGCTCGGGGACCTCTTCGAGGGTGCGGGCGACCTTCAGGCCGCGGCCGCCGCCGCCGAAGGCGGCCTTGATCGCGATGGGCAGGCCGTGCTCCTTGGCGAAGGCGACGACCTCCTCCGCGCCGGAGACGGGGTCGGGGGTGCCGGCGACCAGCGGCGCGCCGGCGCGCTGGGCGATGTGGCGGGCGGCGACCTTGTCGCCGAGGTCGCGGATGGCCTGCGGGGGCGGGCCGATCCAGATCAGTCCGGCGTCGAGAACGGCCTGGGCGAAGTCGGCGTTCTCGGACAGGAAGCCGTAGCCGGGATGGATGGCGTCCGCGCCGGATTCACGCGCGGCGTTCAGGACCTTGTCGATGTCCAGGTAGCTGGTGGCCGGTGTGTCACCGCCCAGGGCGAACGCCTCATCCGCGGCGCGGACATGCAGAGCGTCCCGGTCCGGGTCGGCGTAGACGGCGACGCTCGCGATACCGGCGTCCCGGCAGGCCCGGGCAACGCGGACAGCGATTTCGCCACGGTTGGCGATGAGCACCTT
>NZ_JBEPAL010000102.1:0-1450 GCF_040298625.1 Streptomyces sp. NPDC001532 | reverse complement strand
CTAGTAGTGCTTGGTCATGTTGGTATGGGTTCTGGCATGTCGCGGTGACAGGTGGGGCAGGCGCCGGTCCAGACCGCGAGGAGTAGTTGTAGTTCGCGGGCGACCTTGTAGAGGCTCAGGCCGGCGCCGTCTCTTTTGGGGACCGGGTGATGCGCTGCAGGGTGCAGAAGGCGTGGGCGGCGGAGACGAGGGTGACGTGGTGGTGCCAGCCTCGCCAGGTGCGGCCTTCGAAATGGGCCAGGCCCAGGGCCTGCTTCATCTCGCGGTAGTCGTGCTCGATGCGCCAGCGCAGTTTCGCGGTGCGCACGAGGGTGGCCAGCGGGGTGTCGGCGGGCAGGTTGGACAGCCAGAACTGCACGGGTTCGGGCTCGGTGGCGGGCCATTCGGCCAGCAGCCAGCGCACGGGCAGTTCCGGGCCGTCGGTGCTCTTGCGGATCTCGCGTCCGGCGGGCCGGATCCGCAGGGCCACAAACCGCGAGTACATCCGCTTGACGCCGCTGCGGCCGCTGCCCGGGCGGGAGCCTTCCCGCCACTGCACCGGCCGGGCTGCTTGCCTGCCGGCAGCGGTGACGAGCTTCTTCACCGTCTGGGCCGGCTCGGGGTAGACGGGCCGGGGCCGTGGGCCACGACCGCCGTAAGGCGGGACGTGCGGCCGGGCTTCTTCCGGGTGGGCGGTGGTCGTGGTGGAGATGCCGACCGCATAGCTGAGCTCGCGTTCTTCCAGGCCGAGGCGGAAGGCTGCGGCATCGCCGTAGCCGCCGTCGGCGACGACGAGCGGAACCTCGATGCCCCACGACCTCGTCTCGTCGATCATGTCCAGGCCCAGCTGCCACTTCTCGACATGACCTGCCTCTTCGGGGATGCCGCACTTCGCGCGGCGGGCCACCTTGGCCGGATCCGCCTTCGGCGAGGCGGGGTCCCAACTCTCAGGCAGGAACAGGCGCCAGTCGACGGCAGCCGATGCCGCGTCGGAGGCCAGATGCAGCGACACCCCGGCCTGGCAGTTGGTGACCTTGCCCACCGTGCCGGTGTACTGCCGCGCCACGCACGCCGAGGCGTCCCCGTCCTTGAGGAAGCCGGTGTCGTCCACGATCAGCGCGGCCGGCTTGATCACCTGCTGCATCCGCCAGGCGAGGCGGGCACGCACATGCGCCGGGTCCCACGGGCTCGAGGTGATGAAATGGGCCAGAGCCTGCCGGTTGCCGTCCTCTCCCAGACGGGCGGCTATCGGCTCCACCGACTTGCGCCGCCCCTCCAGCAGCAGCCCTCGCAGATAGACCTCGCCCCACCGGCGCTGATCCGCCCGCGCGAACGGCTCGAACATCTCCGCCGCGAAGTCCTCCAGATCACTCCGGACCGCAGCCAACTCCCCACCCAGCACACCCGCTCAACGACACACCCCATCAAACGGACACGCCACCAGCGAACACACCTGACCAAGCACTACTAG
>NZ_JBEPAL010000101.1:0-1627 GCF_040298625.1 Streptomyces sp. NPDC001532 | reverse complement strand
TTTTCTTGGAAAACTTCTTCTGCTCCTGCTTCTTTCAGAACTTCAATTTGGGATTCTAATTTCTGTTCAAAGGTACTGACACGTGCATACCCAATTTTCATATTTTGACCTCTATTAATAACCCTAAGTTGTGAGTGATGTTATCCTTAAATCTTAGAGTCACTATTGTATAATTTAGACAAAGGACAAAAACATGCAAAAACGCTACTCAAAAGAATTTAAAGAAACCCTTATCGCCTTCTATCATTCTGGTCAATCCGTCACCCAGCTGTCTAAAGAATACGACGTGGCCCCTGCAACAATTTATAAATGGATAGACCTCTACTCTAAATCTAATGAAAGCTCCGTCTCTAAAGCTGATTTTCTAGAATTAAAAAGACAACTGGTTAAAGTTAAGGAAGAACGAGACATCTTAAAAAAAGTATTGACCATATTCGCCGAGAAAAAGAAGTGAGTGCTGCGGATATGGCTCAAACCATACAAACTTTAGCACTCAATGTCAGACTAAGCTGTCAACTCCTTGGTGTTACTGAATCAAGTTATTATGAACGGATTAACCGACATCCATCTAAAACTCAATTAAGGAGACAATACCTGTCACTCAAAATTTCTCAACTCTTCAATGCTAACCGAGGAATCTATGGTGCTCCTAAAATTCATCATCTTCTACTTAAACAAGGGGAAAAAGTCGGGTTAAAACTGGTACAGAAGCTAATGAAACAACTTCAACTCAAGTCTGTAGTCATTAAGAAATTTAAGCCTGGATACTCACTAAGTGATCACATCAATCGAAAAAATCTCATACAGACTGAACCTACAAAGAAAAATAAGGTTTGGTCAACCGACATTACTTATATTCCTACTCAACAAGGATGGGGTTATCTCTCAACCATTATGGATCGTTATACTAAAAAAGTCATTGCTTGGGATTTGGGCAAGCGAATGACTGTAGAATTAGTGCAAAGAACTTTAAATAAGGCCATTAAATCACAAGACTATCCAGAAGCTGTTATTCTTCATTCTGACCAAGGAAGCCAGTATACGAGTCTAGAGTATGAAGAGTTGCTTAAGTATTATGGGATGACTCACTCTTTCAGTCGAAGGGGATACCCTTATCATAATGCCAGTCTTGAATCTTGGCATGGACATTTAAAAAGAGAGTGGGTGTATCAATTTAAATATAAGAACTTTGAAGAAGCCTATCAGAGTATTTTCTGGTACATCGAAGCCTTTTATAATTCAAAACGAATCCATCAAAGTTTAGGGTATCTTACACCTAATCAATTTGAAAAGGTAAGTGCTTAAAATAAATAGATTAAAATTCTACGTTTGTTACTCTAAAAACTTGACTTAACGTCATCAATAAAGAATATAAAAAACTAAAGAATAAAAAGTCCAAAACAAAGTAACATGAAAAATAAAACAATAATAAAAGCAGTTTTTAGTATGATTACTGCTTTTATTATTTCCTCCAAAACTGTTGTTTTACCTTCATTTCCCGTAATGTTCAGAAAATTCATGAAGATATCCAAAATGATAATTTTTTGCAAATATACAGAAAAAGCAGTATACTTTTATTAAGTCTATTTAGAAAGATTTCATTGAGGTAAATATGGAAAGTGAAAAT
>NZ_JBEPAL010000100.1:0-1638 GCF_040298625.1 Streptomyces sp. NPDC001532 | reverse complement strand
CGGCGGCCAGCTCCTCGGGGGTCGGGTTGCCCCGTACGACCTTGATGTTCATGAGTGCTCCCGGCAGGCCTAGAGGGGGATGTTGCCGTGCTTCTTCGGGGGCAGGGATTCCCGCTTGGTGCGCAGTTGACGCAGGCCGCGGACGATGTGGCGGCGGGTGTCGGAGGGCATGATCACGGCGTCGACGTAGCCGCGTTCGGCGGCGACGTAGGGGTTGAGGAGGGTGTCCTCGTACTCGCGGATCAGGCGGGCGCGGACCGCGTCGAGGTCGTCCCCGTTCGCCTCGGCCTCGGCGAGGGTGCGGCGGTGGAGGATGTTGACGGCGCCCTGGGCGCCCATGACGGCGATCTGGGCGGTGGGCCAGGCGAGGTTGAGGTCGGCGCCGAGGTGCTTGGAGCCCATGACGTCGTAGGCGCCGCCGAAGGCCTTGCGGGTGATGACGGTGATGAGGGGGACGGTGGCTTCGGCGTAGGCGTAGATGAGTTTGGCGCCGCGGCGGATGATGCCGTCGTGTTCCTGGTCGACGCCGGGCAGGAAGCCGGGGACGTCGACGAAGGTGAGGACGGGGACGTTGAAGGCGTCGCAGGTGCGCACGAAGCGGGCGGCCTTCTCGGACGCGGCGATGTCGAGGCAGCCGGCGTACTGCAGGGGCTGGTTGGCGACGATGCCGACGGGGCGGCCTTCGACGCGGCCGAAGCCGGTGAGGATGTTGGGGGCGAACAGCGGCTGGGTCTCGAAGAACTCGGCGTCGTCCAGGACATGCTCGATGACGGTGTGCATGTCGTAGGGCTGGTTGGCGGAGTCGGGGACGATGGTGTCGAGTTCGCGGTCCTCGCCGGTGGTCTCCAGGTCCGCTTCCTCGGGGAAGGCGGGGGGTTCGCTGAGGTTGTTGGACGGCAGGTAGGACAGCAGCTGCTTGACGTACTCGATGGCGTCCTTCTCGTCGCCGGCCATGTGGTGGGCGACGCCGGAGGCGGAGTTGTGGGTGCGGGCGCCGCCGAGTTCCTCGAAGCCGACGTCTTCGCCGGTGACGGTCTTGATGACGTCGGGGCCGGTGATGAACATGTGGCTGGTCCGGTCGACCATGACGGTGAAGTCGGTGATGGCGGGGGAGTAGACGGCTCCGCCGGCGCAGGGTCCGACGACCAGGCTGATCTGGGGGATGACGCCGGAGGCGTGGGTGTTGCGGCGGAAGATCTCGCCGTAGGCGCCGAGGGAGGCGACGCCTTCCTGGATGCGGGCGCCGCCGGAGTCGTTGATGCCGATGACGGGGCAGCCGGTCTTCAGGGCGAAGTCCATCACCTTGACGATTTTTTGGCCGTAGACCTCGCCGAGGGCGCCGCCGAAGACGGTGAAGTCCTGGGAGAAGACGGCGACGGGGCGGCCGTCGACGGTGCCGTAGCCGGTGACGACGCCGTCGCCGTAGGGGCGGTTGGTGTCCAGGCCGAAGTGGGTGGAGCGGTGCCGGGCGAACTCGTCGAGCTCGACGAAGGAGCCCTCGTCCAGGAGCAGATCGATCCGCTCACGGGCCGTCAGCTTGCCCTTGGCGTGCTGCTTCTCCACCGCGCGGGCCGAGCCGGCGTGCGTCGCCTCCTCGATGCGGCGCTGGAGATCCGCGAGCTTGCCCGCGGTCGTGTG
>NZ_JBEPAL010000099.1:0-1644 GCF_040298625.1 Streptomyces sp. NPDC001532 | reverse complement strand
GAACAGGTCCCAGACCTCGTCCGCGTCGTTGCGGGTGATGGTCTCGCGGACGTTGTCGTTGACGGCCTCGATGGAGTCGCCGTAGTCGAGGTAGGACAACAAGTTCAGTAAATAGAACTTTTGAAGATAAACGCAAATTGCAAGTCCAAGTTAGCCAGCCAAGCTCATCTCATATGAACTCTTATAGTTGAACATTTTTCTTGGATAATGGTTCATCCAATACTCGATAGCGGCGACTTCTTCAGGGGTCGTCTTTGTTGTGCCTTTTGGCAGATGCCTACGAATCATTCGGTTATGGTTTTCATTCGTCCCTCGCTCAAAGCTCGCGTAGGCGTGTGCATAGTAAACTGGACAGCTTACGACCTCAGAGAGCCTTGCAAATTCATGGCCATTGTCAGGGGTAATGGATTTGAAGTCATAACTTTTTTGAAGTTCCACCAGCTCATCATTGACCGCCTGTGCTGTTTTCCCATCAATCAAGCGAATGATCTCCGTGCGGTATTTTCGCTCTGTGAGCGTCAAAAGCACCTTGTTCTTAGCTCTCGTAAGAATGACCGTGTCAATCTCGTAATGCCCCACTTCTAAGCGATTGTTAATGAACTCAGGCCGTTCTTCAATAGACTTGCCAAAAGGATGCTTTGGCGCACGAGGTTTGATTTTCTTTGCCGCCTTATACTGCGGATAGAAAAGATGATGACGCTTGGCTTCTAACCAGCCCCAGTTGACCCAATTGTAGAGGCTGCTCAGAGAAACTCCTTTTAGAGCCTGATGAATGACTTCCAAAGAGTCCTTGTCTTCTTTAAGACGTGTACTCACATAACAATCAATCTCAGTCGTGAGTTTACTCGGACGAACACTGTGAGCCCTCAATCCTTCATAATTTTCTTGAGCCTTTTTAGCAGAGTATTTTACCTTCCGCTTGAGCTGGATTTCCCCTCGCTTCATCTCTCTGTCAATCGTCCCATGAGCTTTATTCAATAAGCGCGCAATCTCACGGTTGCTCAGTCCTTCTTTATTGTGCCAACGTTCAATGTTTAAACGGTCTTGATTGGTCAGGTGTTTCCCTTTGCTCTGGCTTGTGATAGAATAGTCTTGCATCTGAATTTCCTTTTTATACTATTTGGTCGAACTTCTAGTATAAGAGATTCAGATGTTTTTTGCTTGACTCAAGGTGGCTAACTTCATTTTACAATTTGCGGTTAAAAAATTAAGTAAACTTGATCAAAAATACAGTGAAGAACTAAAAGATGCTAAGCAGAAAAATTTTGTGACTCAACATGCTGCTTTCCGCTATTTAGCATTGGACTATGGTCTTAATCAAGTGTCTATTGCAGGTTTAAATCCTGACAAAGAGCCTTCAGCTAAAAGATTGGGGGAATTAAAAAAATATGTTGAAGCTAATAGTATTCAGTATATTTATTTTGAAAAAAATGCTAATGATAAATTTGCCAAAACACTCGCCAAAGAAGCAAAAGTAAACGTTGAGGTGTTTAATCCATTAGAAAGTTTGACGAAGAAAGAACTTTCAGAAGGCGGGAATTATATCAAAGTTATGGAACAAAATTTAATAGCACTTAAGAAAACAACAGAAACAGAAGGAAACGAAATTCAAGCAGAAGATAAAAGTAATGAAGTGAAAACGGT
>NZ_JBEPAL010000098.1:0-1935 GCF_040298625.1 Streptomyces sp. NPDC001532 | reverse complement strand
TCGATTTGCTTTACGCAAACGCCACCTACCCATTTTATAAAAATAAAATGGGCAAAAGATCTTTCTTTTTGTCATACAAAAAGAAGAAAAAAAAGGACGATTTTCTTCTTCCGAAATCGTCCCTCTTTTTTCTAAAACCATGGATGAACGAACAAAAAATCTCTCGTATTTTGTTTGTTCATCCACTAAAAATATGCGAACAGTATGGCTTCATTCAATTCTGTTCTTACAAGTCAAAAGCATCGAATCGTCCAAGGACGATTCAACAAAAAAAGTAGTCGTTTTTGGACGACTACTAAGTTCTAAACATTCATTACCCAAAATCAATTTGGTCTAACATCGTTTCTCGACTAGCTTGATCTAATCCAAGATACGTTAAGGTCATGGCTTCACTTGAATGGTTTAATAAATGCATCACTAAACCAATATTATAGTTTGACTGCGTATAGACCTTATAAGCGCCTGTTTTACGCATGGTATGCGTTCCTAGATAGTTAATTCCTACTTATTGTCGGCGGAGCTGGACGCTTCTTTCACAACCTCTATCCTCGATCTTTTTGGTCATACACTTCTTTGACGTTGATAAATTGATCAAGTATTGGATTTTCTCCTTTTAGGTCAGCTTCGAAACGGATACCGTCAATATTGATTCTGGCGTTACGGTAGTAGTCAGTTCCTAGTTGTCCCCATGCAGGAGTTGAGGCATCGACATTGCAGAAGATATCAAATCCTTGTTGTTTCAAGTAAGCAAATTTTTGATTTGCTTCAGAATAAGGTTGCCAATCGCTGATGTCAGCGCCAAATGGGTAGATCAAAATATTTGTTTTGCCTAAAATAGGTGCAACTTCATTTTGCCAACGTTCATTATCTTGTTGGATATCGGCTAAAGAAGCTTGTGTCATATTCAAGTGTCCCCAAGTATGAGAAGCAAAACTCCAACCATCTTTCTTTAATTGATCAGCAACTTTTTTGGCTGCTTCGATTTCTTTGTTTGTTTTTTCGTTATCACCATATTCTGATTTTGATGTACGGTAACCTAATACACCATTATAGCCTGTTAAAGCTAATGTTCCTTTGGCGCCTTGATAAGAAAAATCGGGATGTTTTTTAATGAATGAATCGATCAATGGAACCATATCATAGTCACCAACAGTTTCCTTCTTATTGTCGATATAAATATTCTTGATTTGGTTCTGTTTATCGACAATCAACTTACTTGGAAATCCTGAATTGTCCATGTATTCATAATAGCTGACATCGTCTTGCGAAAGAATTAACGGTTTCTTTCCTTCTGGAAGAGAAACACCTGTAAAGGTCAGTTTTCCATCTGTTCCTTTTTTGACTAATCCATTTAGATTAACAAGAACATAGTTATTTTTATATAACTGATCAATGGTTTTATTGAATTCGGAAATAGTGACCATATAATCTTTATACCCTTGTGCTTGCTGGGTATGAAAAGCCTTAGCTGGATCAACAATCAGACTATGAAAGAAGACGTGTGAGATTTTGGTCGGGTCTTCCCATTTTACCAAGGATTCTTTTTCTTTTTTCAAAGTTGCTAACAATTGTTGCGCTTCTTTGGCGTCGTCTTTTTCAAGTAAGGCGATGGCTTCATCATAATGATAACTTGCAGCAAGCTGTTTTGCTTGATCAAGCTGTTTCGTCGTTTGTTTATCTTCAACAGGTTTTGAGCTGCTGCTTGAGTGTTGAGTTGTTTGACTAGTGTTTTCTAATTTATTGTTTGTTACTGCTTGTGTAACAAAAAAGATACTTACACCTAGAATAATAACAGTGCATACAGAAGTGACAGCCAATATGATTTTGTGTGTATGTTTCATTTTATCGTCCCCTACTACTTTTTGATTTCAAAAACCCCCGTAAGCTTTTCTTAACCTTTTGAAAAACTTCCCATAACCATTGTAACGAATATAG
>NZ_JBEPAL010000097.1:0-1984 GCF_040298625.1 Streptomyces sp. NPDC001532 | reverse complement strand
TTTTCTTTGAGTAGTCTTCTCGCTTGGCTCTCACATAAGACAAGTGGTCTTTGACCCCATTCAATCCTCTTAATTCCTTTAGCTCGTCATAAAGCGGATAGACGTTCTTTTGCAAACCTTGGAGCTATACTATAAAAGTGGACAGAAAATTGGGTGTTATAATCTGTCTATTAAGACACAAAAATGAAAGGTGGAAAGGTTATAATAAACTAGACACAAAGTTAAGAGAAATCGTGGAAAGGTTTATTATGGCAAGAAGAAAATTCGATAAACAATTTAAAAATTCTGCAGTAAAACTCATTCTTGAAGAGGGTTACTCTGTTAAAGAAGTCAGCCAAGAGCTTGAGGTTCATGCCAATAGTCTTTATCGCTGGGTTCAAGAAGTTGAAGAATATGGAGAAAGTGCTTTTCCAGGCAATGGGACAGCCCTAGCTGATGCCCAACATAAGATTAAATTGTTAGAGAAAGAAAATCGTTATCTTCAGGAGGAACTTGAACTTCTAAAAAAGTTCCGGGTCTTCTTGAAGCGAAGCAAGTAAAACGTTTTGAATTTCTCTTGAAACATCATGGGAAGATAAAAATTAAACATGCAGTAAAAGTTCTTAAGGTTTCTCGCTCAGGTTTCTATGAATACATGCATCGTCGTCCTTCAAAACAACAAGTGGAGAGAGAAATTCTCTCAGAGAAGATAAAAGCTGTCTTTCATGAGCATAAGGGACGCTATGGTGCGGTTAGAATTACCAAGGTACTTCATAATACTGGTATTATGACCAACACGAAACGTGTTGGGAAACTGATGCACTTGATGGGACTTTATGCCAAGGGAAGCCGTTATAAATATAAACATTACAACAGAAAAGGAGCTTCGCTTTCAAGACCCAATTTAATTAATCAGATCTTTAAAGCAACAGCTCCTAATAAAGTATGGCTGGGAGACATGACCTATATCCCTACCAAAGAAGGCACCTTATACTTAGCCGTGAATATCGACGTTTTTTCACGTAAGATTGTAGGCTGGTCAATGTCTTCACGGATGCAAGATAAACTGGTGAGGGATTGCTTCTTACAAGCTTGTGGGAAAGAACATCCTCAGCCTGGCTTGATTGTCCATACTGATCAAGGGAGTCAATATACAAGCTCTCGTTATCAATCTACTCTTCGTCAAGTCGGTGCTCAATCTAGCATGAGTCGTAAAGGAAATCCATATGACAATGCAATGATGGAGTCTTTTTATAAGACGCTAAAGAGGGAGCTTATTAATGATGCTCATTTTGAGACAAGAGCTGAGGCTACTCAAGAAATATTTAAATACATTGAGACCTATTACAATACAAAAAGGATGCATTCAGGTCTTGATTACAAGTCTCCAAAAGACTTTGAAAAATATAATTCTTAAATTCTCTTAACTCCGTGTCTAGTTTTTCGTTGACTTTCCAAAAATATAGCTCATTTTGTGTCTAAATATTTGACATTGGTCCACTTTAATTGTCTTTAACTTTTCACTCATCATAAGTCCTGCCTTTTAACCGTAGGTAGATATTGCTCGATTGCTTTCTTCAAATACTTAGCGATATTGTGCTTAGAATATTCTTCACGCTTGCTAGATACATAAGACAAGTGGTCTTTGACTCCATTAAGCCCTCTCAATTCTTTCAGTTCGTCATAGAGAGGGTACACATTTTTCTGTAAGCCTGCCATTGTTGCCGTATCTGTCATTTCTAATGGTGACAAAAGAAAATTTTCAATCAATAGCTTGGTGTATTTGCTTTTCATTGCTTCAATAGCTAGCTTATCTTCGGTTTCCTCTTTGACTTTATTACCCTCTTGATATACTTTATCGTCTAACTTGTAGCTGTTATCGTCTGCCATGCGTTTTTTCTCGATATGAAAGACAATAGAGTCAATACTCCGCCCTTTTTTGACTTTCTCATAGGACACGTTAAAAGAAGTGTGAGCGTTGATTTCTGCTAAAAGTTTTTCTAGT
>NZ_JBEPAL010000096.1:0-2411 GCF_040298625.1 Streptomyces sp. NPDC001532 | reverse complement strand
TCATCCTGATCGTCGGCATCGCCATCGACCTGCTCATCTTCAGCCCCCTGGAGCGACAGGTCCTGCGCAGCCGAGGCCTCCTGGTGAAGGGCTGACTCCCATGAAGCCGGTACGTCCCGTCCTCGTCGTCATCGCCCACGGCAGCCGCGACCCGCGGCACGCCGCGACCGTGCACGCCCTCGTGCAGCGGGTGCGGTCGCTGCGGCCGGGGCTGCGCGTGGAGACCGGCTTCCTCGACTTCAACATCCCGTCCGTGCGGGGCGTGCTGGCGTCCCTGGCCGCGGAGGGCGTCCGTGACGTGGTCGCGCTGCCGCTGCTGCTGACCCGCGCGTTCCACGCGAAGGCCGACATCCCCGCGGTGCTGCGGGAGGCCCCGGCGCGGCTGCGGATCCACCAGGCCGAGGTGCTCGGGCCGTCACCGCTGCTGCTGGCGGCGCTGGAGCGGCGGCTGTACGAGGCGGGCCTGTCGCCCGCCGACAAGTCCTCGACCGGGGTCGTGCTGGCCTCGGCGGGGTCCACCGACCCGGAGGCGATCGCAGTGATCGCAGAAATCGCGCGGGAGTGGCGGCACACCGGTTGGTGCGCCGTGCGGCCTGCGTTCGCCTCCGCATCCCTTCCCCGGACCGAGGACGCGGTCCAGGAGCTGCGTGCTCTCGGCTGCGCCCGGGTCGCGGTCGCGCCGTACGTGCTGGCGCCCGGCTTCCTGCCGGACCGGATCGCGCGGGGCGCGGCCGAGGCGGATGTCCTCGCCGATGTGCTGGGCGCGGCGCCGGAGGTGGCACGGGTGCTGCTGGAGCGCTACGACGCGGCCCGGGTGCCGATGCCGGCGGCGGTCGGGGCGTAGGGCGCACGAGACCCGGCTCGCCGGACGTCCTCGGTCGACCTTGCCCCTGAGGGAGGGCCGAGGGTGCCGGGCATGGACCTTCATCTGGCACAGACGCCGTACAGCGACCCGGGCGACCTCGATGTGAGCGGTCTGCCGCACGAGCCGGGGCAACTGGCCGCACTGGTGCGCGGACTGGTCATCCACCGCGCGGAGGGGTGGCGGATCGGCCACGAGATCCCCGAGGAGCGGCAGCACGACGACCCCGAGGCCCGGTACGTGCGCGAGATCCTGCGCATCCTGCGGGAGCGCGATCCGGCGCCGCTGACCGAGGCGCGGGCGTACGAGGCGCGGTTCGTGGGCACGTGCCGGGACTTCGCGCTGCTGCTGTGCGCCCTGCTGCGGGCCACCGGCACGCCCGCCCGGCTGCGCTGCGGCTTCGCCGACTACCTCGCGGAGGGGTTCCACGACGACCACTGGGTCGCGGAGTACCGTCTGCCGGACGGGAGTTGGCGGCTGGTCGACGCGCAGGTGGCGCATCCGTCGTATCCGCTCGACTTCGACCCCGCGGACGTGCCCCGGGACCGGTTCCTGGTCGCCGGGGACGCCTGGCGCGGCTGCCGGGAAGGGGCGGCGGATCCGCGTGGCTTCGGGGTGTGGGGCCACGACCAGCTTGCCGGGCTGTGGTACATCGGCGCGAACATCCGTCTGGACCTGGCCGCGCTGATCGGTGTGGAGCTGCTGCCGTGGGACGCCTGGGGGCCGCAGGAGCGCTCCGACGCCGCTCTCACCGAGGAGGACCTCGCCCTGTTCGACGCGGTCGCCGCGGCCCGGACCGACGAGGAGCTGCGGCGGCTGGCCCGCGATCCGCGGCTGGCCGTGCCGGACGAGGTGCTGTCGTACACCTCTCGCAGCGGCTACCGGGAGGCGCGCAGGGTCAGGCCGGCCGGGTGAGCTCGATCAGTTTGAGCACGGTGTTCCAGTTGCGGGTGGTGGCGATCAGGCCCTTGGTCACGCGGGGCCGGGACAGCACCTCGCCGAGCTTGGAGCGGCCGAGGCCGTTCGGGGCGTACAGGTAGAGGGCGCGGTCGCCGAGGCGGAACTCCTCGGGGAGGTGGGCGTCGCGGTCGATGCCGGCGAAGCGTTCCTCGTCGACGGGGGCGGAGAAGTAGGTGACGTGGAGCTGCTTGGCCTCCAGGTCGGCGGCGGGGAACGGGCAGTCGTCGGCGATCGCCCGGAGATAGGCGTGGTCGCGTACGAGGACGTCCACCGTGAAGCCGTACCGCTTCTCGATCGCCTGGGTCAGTTCGGCGGCCAGGGACTCCTCGTCACCGCGGTCGGAGGCGAACACGGCCTGGCCGCTCTGGAGATAGGTCCGCACGTCGTCGTGGCCGAGCTGCTCCATGAGGGTGCGCAGTTCGGTCATCGGGATCTTCTTGCTGCCGCCCACGTTGATTCCGCGGAGCAGCGCCGCATACGTCGTCACCCGCTCACCCTAGGGGGTGTCTCGTCGATCAGGCCGGATCAGCGAGCGGCGTCTGGTGCCGTGCATCGCAAGGCGGAGGAGGGCGGCATGGCGGAGCCATGG
>NZ_JBEPAL010000095.1:0-2550 GCF_040298625.1 Streptomyces sp. NPDC001532 | reverse complement strand
GGTTCTGTTGCAAAGTTTTAAATCTACTATCAAATAAGGTAGAATAATAGAAAAAGATAGCAGGAGGAATGACGATGAATCATTTTAAAGAAAAGCAATTTCAGCAGGATGTGATTATTGTAGCCGTGGGCTACTATCTTCGTTATAACCTTAGCTATCGTGAAGTTCAAGAAATCTTATATGATCGTGGCATTAACGTTTCTCATACAACAATTTACCGTTGGGTTCAAGAATATGGTAAGCTGATCTATCAAATCTGGAAAAAGAAAAATAGACAGTCCTTTTATTCGTGGAAAATGGACGAAACTTATATTAAAATTAAAGGGAAGTGGCATTATCTCTATCGTGCAATCGACTCAGAAGGCATGACACTGGATATTTGGCTAAGACGAAAGAGAAATACTCAGTCTGCTTATGCTTTCTTGAAACGACTACATAAACAGTTTGGTCAACCAAGAGTAATTGTCACGGATAAAGCGCCCTCTATTGGTTCTGCATTTAGAAAGTTACAGAGTAACGGTTTATATACTAAGACAGAGCATCGAACCGTGAAGTATCTCAATAACCTCATTGAGCAAGACCATCGACCAATCAAACGACGCAATAAATTTTATCGAAGTCTACGTACTGCCTCAACCACGATTAAGGGCATGGAAACAATTCGAGGAATATACAAAAAGAACCGAAGAAATGGAACGCTCTTCGGCTTTTCGGTATCTACTGAGATTAAGGTCTTAATGGGAATATTAGATTAAGAACAAGAAGGATTATAAACCTTGTATTTGATTTTTAAACTTTGCAACAGAACCAATTATATGATTGAGAGCTTCTTAATTTTTTACGGACTTTTCATACTTTGTTTTTGACAAGTTTACTTATATCTTTAACAAGTTTGCTTATATAGTTGACAAGTTTACTTGTAAAGTGTTATACTTTATTCATAGAGAGGAAGAGAAGAAATGAATAATAAGAAGATTTTACAAATGGCACAACAAGAAAGTCAAGATGAGGGTAAACTATCGAAGTGGAGAAATATGTCAATAGTACACTATATTATGTTGTTACTTGCTTGGCTGTTTATTTTCACAATTAGGTTGCTAAAAAATGAATCTATAGACGATTTGTTTTTTATGTTATTACTTTTGGCTTTGGGACATGAAATATATCTGTTCAAAAAGAAGAGGTCGATGACTAACATCATAGTAATTGTAGTATTATTAATTGCTGTTTCTGTGATGGGCTGGAATTTAATGAGTGGAATTTTTAAATGAGGGATAAAGGAAAACTTGAGTTAAAGAATAGGTTAAAAGTGGCTCGTGCTGAAAAACAAATAAACCAGAGTAATTTGGCTAAAATTGTTGGTGTTTCGAGACAGACAATTAGCAATATAGAAACCTATGAGTACGTTCCATCTGCTAAATTAGCATTATTACTTTGTATAGCGTTGGATATAGAATTTGAAAAATTATTCTATTTTGAGTAGTGAAGACTTAAGTATATTAAAACGACTTAGGTCTTTTTTATTTTAGGGGCGCAAATGTCAGAGTTTGCGTTCTTATATTAGTGAAATAGCAAGGAGAGTCTTTATGCAAGTAACAGGAAAAACTAAAACTGGTGAGGAAAAACAGTTGACAGTTGAAATTCGTGATGTTGAAATCGTGAAACCTAAGATTGAGAAATCGGTTCTGTTGCAAAGTTTTCTGATAAGTCTATTTTAGTGTAAAATGAATAAAAATGACAGCGAGGATATATCAATGAACTATTTTAAAGGTAAACAATTTCAAAAAGATGTGATTATTGTCGCTGTTGGTTATTATCTACGTTACAATCTAAGCTATCGTGAAATTCAAGAACTCCTTTATGATCGTGGCATTAACGTTTCTCACACAACTATTTATCGTTGGGTACAAGAATACGGTAAACTCCTCTATCATCTCTGGAAAAAGAAAAATAAAAAATCCTTTTATTCATGGAAAATGGATGAAACGTACATCAAAATTAAAGGAAAATGGCATTATTTGTATCGAGCCATCGATGCAGATGGTTTAACCTTGGATATTTGGTTACGTAAAAAACGGGACACACAAGCAGCCTATGCTTTTCTTAAGCGGTTAGTGAAGCAGTTTGATGAACCGAAGGTTGTAGTCACAGATAAAGCCCCCTCTATTACAAGTGCCTTTAAGAAACTAAAAGAATACGGCTTTTATCAAGGGACAGAACATCGTACCATTAAATACCTGAATAATTTGATTGAACAAGACCATCGTCCAGTAAAGAGACGCAATAAATTCTATCGAAGTTTACGCACTGCCTCTACCACGATTAAGGGCATGGAAGCCATTCGAGGATTATATAAGAAAACCCGAAAAGAAGGCACTCTCTTCGGCTTTTCGGTGTCTACTGAAATCAAGGTATTAATGGGAATAACAGCCTAAATCATAGATACCGTAAGGGATTTTATTCTTTATTTAAAACTTTGCAACAGAACCCTTGTATGTAATTGACTAAAACGTACAATTTTAGCTTTTAAATATGACCCTTATTTATGAC
>NZ_JBEPAL010000094.1:0-2780 GCF_040298625.1 Streptomyces sp. NPDC001532 | reverse complement strand
CTCGTCGTGCAGCACGTCGCGGGTGATGGCGTCGAGGGCCGCGAACGGCTCGTCCATCAGCAGCAGGCGGCTGTCCTGGGCCAGCGCGCGGGCCATCGCCACGCGCTGGCGCATACCGCCGGACAGCTCGTGCACCCGCTTGCCGTAGGCGCCCTTGAGCCGGACCAGCTCCAGCAGCTCCTCGGCGCGGTCGCGGCGCTCGTTCTTCGGGGTGCCGCGCAGCTTCAGCGCCAGTTCGATGTTCTTGCCCGCGGTCAGCCACGGGAACAGGGCGTGCTCCTGGAACATCAGCGCCGGCCGGCCGTCGGTCGCGATGGACCCGGCGGACGGCCGGTCCAGCCCGGCGACCAGATTGAGCAGAGTGGACTTGCCGCAGCCGGAGGCGCCCAGGAGGGTGACGAACTCGCCCGGGGCGACATCGAGGGTGATGTCGTCCAGCACGAGCTGCTGCCCGGCGGGGCCCGCGAACGACTTCGAGACATGCTCGATCCGGGCGGCGTGCGCGGCCGACGTCTCGGTACCGTCGGCGGCCTTGGCGAGGGTCGTGGCCATGGTCGTCACCTCCTGGAACTCTCGGATTTCGGTTACTTGACGCCGAGCCCGGCGTCGTCGACGGTGGCCTCGCCCTCGGCCGCGAGGACCTTGTTGAGGAGCGTGAGGTCGTAGATGTCGTTCAGGTCGGCCCGCTCCAGCAGACCGGCCTTGCGCGCGTGCGCGGCCTCGGTGCGCAGGGTGGCGGCCAGCGGGTCGTCGAGGAAGGTGATCGACTTCCAGGCCGGGTCGAGCACGTCGGCCGGCAGCGGCTTGCCGGTGTCGGCCCCCAGCTGCTCGTTCGCCGAGGTCTTGGCCCGCTCCGGGTTGGCGTCGATCCACCGGTTGGTCTCGACCGAGGCCCGCAGCACCGCCTCGACGGCCTTCGGGTGCTTCTCCAGGAAGTCCTGGGACACGATGATGTTGGTGATCACGAACTTCTTGTCCGGCCACAGGTCGGCCTCGTCGAGCAGCACCTTCGCGCCCTCGGCGACCAGCTTCGACGCGGTCGGCTCCGGCACCCACGCGCCGTCGATCGAACCAGACGTGTAGGCGTCCGGCGCGATCTTGTTGTCGGTGCGGACGACGGAGACGTCACCCTTGCCGCTCTCCGCGTCGACCTTCCAGCCCTGCTCGGCGATCCAGTTGAGGAACGCCACGTCCTGGGTGTTGCCGAGCTGCGGGGTGGCGATCCTCTTGCCCTTGACGTCCTTCAGGGTCTTGATCTTGTCCGGGTTCACCACGAGCTTGACACCGCCCGAGGCCGAACCGCCGATGATCCGCAGGTTCTTGCCGCCCGACTTCAGGTAGCCGTTGATCGCCGGGGACGGGCCGATCCAGCCGATGTCGATGGAGCCGGAGTTCAGTGCCTCGATCTCGGACGGACCGGCGTTGAAGGTCGCGTACTTCGCCTCGGTGCCGCCCAGCTGCTTCTGGAAGAAGCCCCGCTCCCGGCCGACCAGCGCGGTTCCGTGGGTCAGGTTGCCGAAGTAGCCGATGCGGACCGAGTCGAGGCCGTCGATCTGCTTCGCGCCCGCGGCCACCGGGACGTCGCCGAGGTCGTCCGCCTGGGAGCCGTAGCCGCAGGCGGCGAGCGCGAGCAGCGGGAGCGCGGCGATCACCGCGAGGACGCGGCGCAGGGCGGGGGTGGCAGGCACGGGGGTGTTCCTCTCGGGGACCCGGCGGTCACGGTCGGTTCAGTTCGTGGCCGGGAGGTCGACGGGCTTTCGGCGGCGGTGAGCGGTGTCCGCGGACGTCAGCGCGCACATCGCGGACCGCCGCCGAAGTCGGCGGAGCGCATGCTCAGAAGTCCCACCCGTCGTCCTCGGCCTCGTCCTTGACGGGCTCCGGGGAGGCGAACGACTCGCCGACCATGCCGGCGGTGAGGGTGGTGCCGTCGTTCGGGTCGATCAGGATGAACGAGCCCGTGCGCCGCGAGTCGGCGTAGGAGTCGACCGGCAGCGGCTCGGCGGTGCGGATCTTCACCCGGCCGATGTCGTTGGCGACGAGCTGTCCCGGGTGCGGGTGCAGGGACAGGTCGTCCAGCGTCAGCCGGGACGGGATGTCCTTCACGATCGCCTTGACCGTGCGGGTGCCGTGCTTGAGCAGCACCCGGTGGCCGACGGTGAGCGGCTGGTCCGCGACATGGCAGACGGTCGCCTCGACGTCCTGCGTGGTCGCCGGGGCGTCCTTGCTCGGCACGATCAGGTCACCGCGCGAGATGTCGATGTCGTCCGCGAGCAGCAGGGTCACCGACTGCGGGGTCCAGGCGGCGTCCACCGGCTCGCCCAGCACGTCGATGCCGGTGACGGTGGTCGTACGGCCGGACGGCAGCACCGTGACCTGCTCGCCGACGCGGAACGTGCCCGCCGCGATCTGGCCGGCGTAGCCCCGGTAGTCCGGGTGCTCGGCGGTCTGCGGCCGGATCACGTACTGCACGGGCAGCCGGGCGTGGCAGTGCGCCAGGTCGTGCGCGACCGGCACCGTCTCCAGGTGCTCCAGGACCGTCGGGCCGCCGTACCAGTCCATGTTCGCGGAGGGCTCCACGACGTTGTCGCCGGCGAGCGCCGAGATCGGGATCGCGGTGACCTCGGGGACGCCCAGTTCGGTGGCGTACGCGGTGAACTCCTCGGCGATCGCCGCGAAGACCTTCTCCTCGTAGCCGACGAGGTCCATCTTGTTCACCGCGAGGACGGCGTGCGGGACGCGCAGCAGGGCGGCGATGGCGGCGTGCCTGCGGGTCTGCTCGA
>NZ_JBEPAL010000093.1:0-2840 GCF_040298625.1 Streptomyces sp. NPDC001532 | reverse complement strand
CCGCACACCTCGTCCAACGCGGCAGCGAACACCGGATACGAAGCAGCCAGCTCACGCCCCATCCCCACCCGCTGCGCACCCTGACCCGAGAACACCAAACCCAGGGCGCCGGTGGTCGGCGCGGGTGAGCCGGCCGCGCGGGACGGGTCGGCGGCCAGCTCCCGCAGGGCGGCCTCCAGTTCGTCGCGGCCGGTGCCGGTCAGGGCGATCCGGTGGTCGTGCAGAGTGCGGGTGGTCGCCAGGGAGTAGCCGAGGTCGGCGGCGGTCAGAGCGGGGTTTTCGGACAGGTGGTCGAGCAGCCGTTCCGCCTGGGCGGCGAGAGCCTGCTCGTCGCGGGCGGAGACGAACCACGGCACGGCGGGCGGCGGCGTTCCCGGCTCCTCCGGGGCCGCCGGCTCGTCCTCGGGCGCTTCGAGGATGACGTGGGCGTTGGTGCCGCTGACGCCGAACGCGGAGACCGCCGCCCGGCGCGGCCGGCCGCGGTCGGGCCACCGCCGCTGCTCGGTGAGCAGTTCGACGGCGCCCGCCTCCCAGTCGACCATCGGCGTCGGCTCGTCCACGTGCAGGGTGCGGGGCAGCAGCCCGTGCCGCATCGCCTGCACCATCTTGATCACGCCGCCGACGCCGGCGGCGGCGACGGTGTGGCCGATGTTCGACTTCAACGAGCCCAGGTACAGCGGGTCTTCACGGTTCTGGCCATAGGTGGCGAGGAGCGCCTGGGCCTCGATCGGGTCGCCGAGCCGGGTGCCGGTGCCGTGCGCCTCGACGACGTCCACGTCGGCCGGCGCCAGCCGCGCGTCGGTCAGCGCCTGCCGGATCACCCGCTCCTGCGAAGGACCGTTCGGCGCGGTCAGACCGTTACTCGCACCGTCCTGGTTCACCGCGCTGCCGCGGACCACGGCGAGGACGCGGTGGCCGTTGCGGCGGGCGTCCGACAGCCGCTCCACCACGAGCAGTCCGACGCCCTCCGACCAGGAGGTGCCGTCGGCGGCGGCGGCGAAGGACTTGATCCGGCCGTCGGGGGCCAGGCCGCGCTGGCGGCTGAAGTCGACGAAGCCGCCCGGTGTGGCGGTGATGGTGGCGCCGCCGGCCAGGGCGAGCGCGGACTCGCCGGTGCGGACGGACTCGACGGCCAGGTGCAGGGCGACCAGGGAGGAGGAGCAGGCGGTGTCGACGGACAGCGCGGGCCCCTCCAGGCCGAGGGCATAGGCGATCCGGCCGGAGGCGACGCTGCTGAGCTTCCCGGTCATCAGGTAGCCCTCCAGCTCGGCGGGGCCCTCCAGACCGAGGTAGCTCTGCTCGACCACGCCGGCGAACACGCCGGTGCGCGAGCCGCGCAGCGAGGCCGGGTCGATACCGGCGTCCTCCAGGGCCTCCCAGGCGGTCTCCAGCAGCACCCGCTGCTGCGGGTCCATCGCCAGCGCCTCCCGCGGGGAGATCCCGAAGAAGTCGGCATCGAAGAGCGCGGCCCCGTCGAGGAACCCGGCCTCCCGGGTGTACGAGGTCCCGAGGTCGTCCGCGTCGGGGCTGTACAGGGCGTCCAGGTCCCAGCCGCGGTCGGCGGGGAACGGGCTGATCGCGTCCCGGCCGTCGGCGACAAGGCGCCACAGGTCGTCGGGGCTGCTCACACCGCCCGGGAACCGGCAGGCCATGCCGACGATGGCGATGGGTTCCTCGGCCGCGGACTCCAGTTCGGCGATGCGCTCGCGTGCCTTCTGCAGGTCCGCGGTCACCCACTTCAGGTAGTCGACGAGCTTCTGTTCCTTGGTCTGCGCGGACGGGGCGGGCTGGGTGGGCTGCTGTGCGGACATGCGAGGGAAAGCCTCTCCTTGAACGCCGGGCCAGGACAGGTGCGACGGCGGTGCGGGGCCGCCCGCGGCGGGCGGCCCCGCACCGGGTCAGTCCGCCGCCCGGCCGAGCTGGGTGTCGATGAAGTCGAAGATCTCGTCGGCGGAGGCGGACGCGATCAGCTCCTGCACGGCCGGGTCGCCGGACGCCGGGTCGGCGGCGGGCGTGCCGCCGGACAGCCGCTCCAGCAGCCCGCGCAGCCGGGCCTCGGCCTCGGCGCGGGCCTCGCCGTCGGCGGGCAGCGCGTCGAGCGAGGCCTCCAGCCGGTCCAGCCCGTCCCGTACGGCGCGGGACGGCGCGTCGGGCGCGGGGCCGGCCGCGTTCAGCACGAAGGCGGCGAGGGCGCCCGGGTTGGGGTGGTCGAAGACCACGGTGGCGGGCAGGGTCAGACCGGTCGCCTTGGCCAGCCGGTTGCGCAGTTCGACGCCGGTGAGGGAGTCGAACCCGAGGTCCTGGAAGGGCCGGTCGGGGGCGATGCCGGACGGGTCGCCGTGCTTGAGGACGGTCGCGACGAGGTTGGTGACGATCTGGAGCACGTACTGTTCGCGCTGGGCGACCGCCAGTTCGGCGAGCCGCTCGGGCAGCGGCACCACCTCGGGCTCCGCCGCCTCCGGTTCCGCCGCCCGCTGGACGGGCTGCCGGGCCGGGTCGCCGCCGGCGGGCGGGAGCTGGTCCAGCCAGTAGCGGCGGTGCTGGAAGGCGTAGGTGGGCAGGGCGACGCGCCGGGCGCCGGAACCGGCGAAGAACGCCTCCCAGTCCACGCGCGTGCCACGGGCGTGCAGCAGGCCGAGGGCCCGGACCAGGGACTGCGGTTCGGGTGTGCCGGTGCGGACGGAGGCCGTGGCGACGGTGGCGTCGGCGTCGCGGACGGACTGCGCGGCGAGCGCGGCCAGCGCCCCGTCGGGGCCGATCTCGACGTAGGTGCGGACGCCCTGCTCCTCCATGGCGGTGACCGCGTCGGCGTACCGGACGGCCTCACGCACCTGACGCAC
>NZ_JBEPAL010000092.1:0-3029 GCF_040298625.1 Streptomyces sp. NPDC001532 | reverse complement strand
ACCGCAGCCAACTCCCCACCCAGCACACCCGCTCAACGACACACCCCATCAAACGGACACGCCACCAGCGAACACACCTGACCAAGCACTACTAGGGCCTGTCTGACAATTCCCGTCGTCCGCCCGGAGGGCAGGCGGGAATTGTCAGACAGGCCCTAGCGGGTGCCCGAGAGGGCGTCCAGGAACAGGGCGCCCGCCAGCAGGCCCGCGCTGCCTCGGGGGGACCAGCCCTTGGCGTGCAGGTCGATGCCGAGGCCGCCGGTCACGACCGTGCCGCCGGTCACCGCGAGGGCGCGGCGCCGGGTGAGGGATGTGTCCTGGTGCTTCGCCGGTCGGGGGTCGTCCGTCGTGTTCTCCGTCATGCGGGGACCGTAGGAGCGCCGCCCGTCAGGGAGTCGAGGGTTCCCCGGGAGATCGCTGTGAACGCGGGTCCGCCAGTCAGGAGGCCGTCACCAGCGGGGCGCCGTCGCGCCATTTGAGCAGTTTGTCGAAGCTCACCACGGCTCCGCCCCGGCCCGGTTTGTTGCGGAAGTGGACGTGGTCGGCCAGCTCCTGGATCAGACACAGGCCGCGGCCGTGCTCGGCCTCGGCGGCCTCGGGCATCCGGACGGTCACGGGTTCGGCCGGGGGTTCGATCGGAGGTTCGGCCGTAGGTCCGGTCAAGAGGTCGGTCCGGGATTCCGTCCGGGATTCCGTCCGGGTGAAGCCCGGGCCGGAGTCGGCGACCTCGATGCGGCACAGCTCGCCGTCCAGGTAGGCGGTGACCTGGTAGGCCTCGCAGGAATGGTCGCCGCCGTGCTCGACGGCGTTCGCGCAGGCCTCGGTCAGGGCGACGGAGAGGTCGTAGGAGATGTCGGGGTCGACGCCCGCCGTCTCCATCGTGCCGAGCAGCAGTCGGCGGGCGAGCGGCACGCTCGCGGCCTCGCGCCGCAGATGGAGTGACCACCAGATGCTCATGCTCCAGCCTCCTGGGCGACGGCCTCCTGGCCGCGGCTCGACATACCGTTACGTATTACCGCGAGCGCCCGGATGTAAGCCCTCAGTGAGCGTGACGACGCCTGTATGGGCGATGTGCTGAGGGCGCCAATCGGTGTATGTGGGCCGAATGCACCAGTCCGCGATTTTGCGGACCTGCCGTATGGGGGCCATAAGGTCAGTGCGATGATGAGCCCGCCATGTCTGCCCCCCACCCGCGCACGGCGCGCTCCGGAAGTGATCTCCGGATCCTGCGGGCCGCGGTCTTCGCCGCGGTCTGTGTCGTGCTGGCCGCGGCCGGGCACGCGATCGCCTCGTGTGCCGCGGTGCCGCTGTGGACTCTGGGGGCGGGCTTCCTCGGGACGTGGCTGATCGCGGTGCCGCTGTTCGGGCGGGCCCGTTCGCTGCCGGTGATCGCGGCGCTCCTCGCGGGCGGACAAACGGTCCTGCACATGCTCTTCGGGCTGGGTCAGCACGGCGCCGCGGTGAGCGGTGCGGCGGGTGGTACGGCGGGTGGCGCGGCCGCCTCGGTCGCCACCGACGCCTCGCTCGTCGAGCAGGCCGCGCGGCTGGTGTGCGGCACCACGGCCGCGGCCATCAGTCCCGCCCAGGCCCAGCGCATCCTCGCGGACGCCCGGATCGACCCGGGTGCGCACCTGGCGCACCAGCCGGCGGACGCCCTGTCCACCGAGCCCGGCTCCTGGGCCGCGCTGCTGCCGTCCCTGCCGATGCTGCTCGGCCATGTCCTGGCGGGTCTCGCCGCCGGGTGGCTGCTGCGGCGCGGAGATCTGGCGCTGCTGCGCATCCTCGCCCTGTCGGCGGAGACCGTCGCCGAGGGGGCGCTCGTACGGTCGTTGCGCGGGGCGCTCGCGTTGGCGCGCGCCCTGTGCGCCGGGCTTGCGATCGCGCCTCAGGCGGGCCCGCGCTTCAGGCGGACCGCCCCGCTCGCGGCCCCCGAGCCGCGCACGCTCGCACTCCAGCACACGGTGATCCGGCGCGGACCACCTGCCGCCGCGTTCCTGCTCGCCGCCTGACGCGACGCGACCAGCGCTCCACACACGGTGTGGAGGGGGCCGCCGTCGCGCGGCACGCGCTTGCGCGTTCTCCCGTCCTCGACGGTGCACCGCCCTGCGCGCGTATCTCCTCAGCATCGGAAACGCTCACCACGAAGTGGAGTGCTCATCGCCATGAAGGCTTCCCGTATCGCCGCCGTCGGCGCCCTCGCCGCCACGGCCGTCCTCGCCCTGTCCGCCCCCGCCCTCGCGCACGTCACCGTGCAGCCGGAGGGCGCGGCCGCCAAGGGCGGCTACGCGATCGTGGACTTCCGGGTCCCGAACGAGCGGGACAACGCCGCGACCACCAAGCTGGAGGTCAGCTTCCCGACCGACCACCCGCTCACCTCGGCGCTGCCGGTGCCGGTCGACGGCTGGGACGTCAAGGTCACCAAGACCGAGCTGGACAAGCCGATCGAGTCGCACGGCGAGAAGATCACCGAGGCCGTCTCCAAGATCACCTGGACCGCGAAGGGCGACGGCATCGAGGCCGGCTTCCTCCAGAAGTTCCCGGTCTCCATCGGCAAGCTGCCCGAGGACGCCGACGAGCTGGTCTTCAAGGCGATCCAGACGTACGACAACAAGGAGGTCGTGCGCTGGATCGAGGTGCCGCAGGAGGGTGAGGAGGAGCCCGACAGCCCGGCACCCGTGCTGACCCTGTCCGACGCCGCGGACGGCCACCACGGCTCCTCCGGCTCCGACGAGGCGTCCGAGGAGCCGGCCGAGGAGCCGTCCGACGACGCCTCCGCCGCCGCCGCGAACACCTCGGCCGAGGCGGCCGAGCCCGCCGACGGCACCGACACCACCGCCCGGGTCCTCGGCATCGTCGGCATCGTCGTGGGCGCCGCGGGTGTGGCGTACGGCGTGCTGGCCGGACGTCGCCGCGGCAACGCCTGACCTCGCTCTTCAGCGGTGTGCGCCGGGGGGGGGCCGGGGCCCCGCGCCCCCCCGGGATAAAACAAAAGGGGCAATTGTATATTCTCTCACATCGTTACGCGCGCC
>NZ_JBEPAL010000091.1:0-3240 GCF_040298625.1 Streptomyces sp. NPDC001532 | reverse complement strand
GGGTCGGCGTAGACGGCGACGCTCGCGATACCGGCGTCCCGGCAGGCCCGGGCAACGCGGACAGCGATTTCGCCACGGTTGGCGATGAGCACCTTGCGCACGATGAGGCTCCCTCCTTGAAACAAGCCGAGTTTAGGGACAGTCGACACGGCACTTCGACCCGTCCCCAATGGTGAGCTTGCCCACACGGAGCGTGATTCGAGGCTCGCTCGACCCGCGAAATCCCTTGTCGCGACCGTGCCACGCAGGACTCCTCGGGAAACCCTAGCCCTCCCCTGTGGTCAAGGTCTCTGTCACCTGGTGCTGCGGGCCACTCCGTTTCTTTGTGGAGTCCCTACGAATGGCCCAACACTTCTTTGCCTGACGCAGAACCCTTGTCCCGAGTTTTACTCGTTAGTAGCGTTCCCGATGTCCTCGAACCTACTTGGGGTAACAGCAGCCTTGCTCGGGCGATGGTCGAAGGTGGGTGGAACCGGTGGTGCGCAGGCCGGTGGCATGGATCGTGGCGGTCGTGCTCTTCGCCGAGGCGCTGGGCGTGGCGGCGCTGAACTGGTTCCTCGGGGTGGTGGTGGACCGCCAGGACATGTCCCTGGCGGGTCTGGACCCCGACATGATGGCGACCTCCTCCAAGATCGGAGGCGTCGTCTTCGGGCTCTACTTCGCGCTCTGCGGCGTGGCGGCCCTCCTGGTGGCCCTGCGCGACCGCCGGCCGGCGGGCATCGGCCGGGTGCTGCTGATCAGCGCGGCGGTCGTGCACGCCCTGCTGGGCGCGTTCGCCTGGGGTCTCGTGGGCTGGCCGGCGTTCCTGGTCATGGTGCTGGTGCTCGGCCTGATCGTGCTCCTGCTGATGACGTACGACGGCCGGGCCGGGGCACAGGAGCCCACCGGGCCGGCCGAGCCCACGGACACGCTGCCGGAGGGCGGGGCTCAGCCGGCCTGAGCGGGGCTCAGGTCCACAGGTCGGTGATGGAGATCCCCAGCTGCCCCAGCAGCTTGCGCACCAGCGGCAGGCTGATGCCGATGACGTTGCCGTGGTCGCCGTCGATGCCGTCGACGAAGGGCGCCGAGCGGCCGTCGAGGGTGAAGGCGCCGGCGACGTGGAGGGGTTCGCCGGAGGCGACGTAGGCGGCGATCTCCTCGTCGGTCGGCTCGCCGAAGCGGACCACGGTGGAGGCGGTGGCGGAGGTGTAGCGGCCGGTCGCGGTGTCGTAGACGCAGTGGCCGGTCTGGAGGGTGCCGGCGCGTCCGCGCATGGACTTCCAGCGGGCCGTGGCCTCCTCGGCGTCGGCCGGCTTGCCGAGCGCCTGGCCGTCGAGGTCGAGAACCGAGTCGCAGCCGATCACGATGGCGCCCATCACCTCGGGCTTCGCGGCGACCACGGAGGCCTTGGCCTCAGCGAGGGCGAGGGCCAGTTCCGCGGGGGTGGGGGCGGTGACGGCGTCCTCGTCGACGCCGCTCACGATCACCTCGGGGTCGAGCCCGGCCTGGCGGAGCAGGCCCAGCCGGGCGGGGGACTGGGAGGCGAGCACGAGTCGGCGGCGCGGCTGATCAGTCATGCCGCCAGGTTAGCGGCGGGCGTGCCGCGGCTCATCCCAGTCCGATGACGATCATCGCCAGCACCATGGCCAGCGCCATGAGAACGCCCAGCCGCCGCAACATCTCCTGCATGTCACGCAGTTCCTTGGGCGGTTCGTTCTCCGGGTCGGACCACAGCATGCCCGCCATCGTCCGGCGCCGGCCCGCGGCGGCGCCTGAGTACGCGTACTCAACTTCCGTAAACGGGTCTCTGGTTCTGTTAAGTTAAGGGAACTCCAATCCCGTTTGGAAGGTGTGTGTGATGAGCGCTGCCGTTTTCACCGCCGCCTGGACCGCCGCGCCCCAGGCGCCCAGCGAAGGCTTCACCCCCAACTGGTCCCGCCAGGGCTTCTGGCGCCAGTCCGTCCGGCAGGTCGTCCGGCTCACCGCGGGCGGCGGCCGGGTGCGGATCCGGCTCTCCCACGCGTACGGCACCTCACCGCTGCGGATCGCCGGTGCGGCCGTCGCCCGGACGGCGGACGGGGCCGCCGTCGAGCCGGGCTCGGCGCGGCGGCTCACCTTCGCCGGGGCGCACGAGGTGGCGGTCCCGGCGCGCGGTCAGGTCGTCAGCGACGCGGCGGAACTCGCCGTGGCCGCGGGCGAGGCGCTGACCGTCACCCTGTACTTCGACGCCGCCACCGGCCCGGCCACCTTCCACGCGCAGGCCTTCACGGCCGGCTACCGGGGGCCGGGCGATCTGCTGGCGGACGTGTCGGGCGCGGGCTTCGACGCCGTCACCGAGTCCTGGTACGTCCTGTCCGCCGTCGAGGTCGACGCCGGCCGCACCGACGCGGTCGCCCTCTTCGGCGACTCCCTCACCGACGGCTTCGGCTCCACGCCGGGCACCGACCGCCGCTGGTCCGATGCGCTCGCCCGGCGCACCGGACGGCCCGTCCTCAACGCCGGGATCGGCGGGAACCTGCTGCTCAACGACTCCGCGTGGTACGGCGAGAAGGCCCTCGAGCGGTTCGCCCGGGACGTCCTGGACCAGCCGGGAGTGTCGACGGCCGTCGTCCTGATCGGCCTCAACGACATCGGCTTCAGCGAGACGGACGAACAGCCGACCTACCACCCGGCGCCGGTCGTCGAGGCGGACGAGCTGATCGCGGGCCACCGGGAGCTGATACGGCAGGCACGCGCGCGAGGCGTGCGGGTGATCGGTGCGACCCTGCTGCCGTTCGGCGGGTCCGATCACTGGGGGGAGCACGCGGCGAAGGTCGGCCACGAACTCAACGAGTGGATCCGGGGCGCCGGGGAGTACGACGCCGTGCTCGACTTCCACCGGCTGCTGGCCGACCCGGCGGACCCGGACCGGCTGCGGCCCGCCTACGACTTCGGCGACCACCTGCACCCCGACGACGCGGGGTTCGAGGTGATGGCCGAAGCCGTGGCGGGCGTGCTGTAGGCGCTTCGGCTCAGCTCGGCCAGTACGTGCGTGCCCAGCTCGCCGGCCCCGGCTGGGGCAGGCTGCGGGCGGCGATACGGGACGGGTCGGACCAGGAGGCCCCGGGAGTGGACGCGCCGGGCGGCAGGGCCGCCGCCGCGGCGCGGACCCGGACCACCGCCAGTGCGGCGGCCAGCTCCTCGGGGGTCGGGTTGCCCCGTACGACCTTGATGTTCATGAGTGCTCCCGGCAGGCCTAGAGGGGGATGTTGCCGTGCTTCT
>NZ_JBEPAL010000090.1:0-3937 GCF_040298625.1 Streptomyces sp. NPDC001532 | reverse complement strand
TATATTTAGGATTATCACTAAATTCGTTAGGATCATCCGTTATTCCTGATTTTTTATCTGTTTTTACTTGATATTGATCAATAATCCATTCGATAGCTGGCCTTCCACTAACCACATACTCATAAGCTTTCTCTGGTATGTTCGAGATAGTTATTGAATTATTGAAAATAATAGTGTCTAAGGCTCCTTTTTTAGGATGTTTCATCTTAGTCACTTTATAATCATCAGAGCTAACTGACACCGTCACTCCAGGGTATGACACTTGTTTCTCGTAATTCAGATGCAGATTAGATAACTCCTTTCCAATCCGAATAAACGCTTCTTTATTTCGGACTAGCGGAATCCGCGCCAAGCTCTTTTTTAAATCATTGGCATACATATCCCGATATTCGGGTGAATGAAGCAAACCATACACATAATAAACAATGTCAGCCTTATCAATATCATAATTGCCTACTACATTGTCATATTTAACGTCAAGAAGCCCTGTCGTATCTTCCAAATTCTTCAAAAAACCTTTACCGGACGTAAGCAACGCATATTCTGGAACGTTATTTGTCATCAAGACAGAGAACTCGGAATTTGTGGACACATACAAAACCTTGTCATTAAGTGACATCGCAGTATCGTAGTTTGACGGACGGTGAATTAAATCTCGTCCATAATACAACCTTTTTCTGGACAGAGGATAGAAATATTTTTATAAGTTTATTAAATAACGAAGGAGCAACTTTAGCTACAAATCTTGCTATTTGTAAATCTACATTTTTTTATTGAAAAATAGATAGTTTATAGTTACAGTTGCAACTGCTTTAGCCGCGATTAAAATACTTTTCTCATTCATTTTAAATAAAGGGCTATGATGGGGATAATTTCCGCCGTCTTCAGGCTGTGCACCAATGTAAAAGAAAGTACTTGGTACAACTTGCCCATAATATGAAAAATCTTCAGAAGGATTTTGTGGTCCTAAATCGACTATATTATTGACTTCTGAAATATTCTGATCTTTTAAGCTGTCAACTACAAAGTGAGTGAGATTTTCTGAATTAAAGAGTACAGGATAGTTATCGTCATAATCTACAATCACTTCAACCCCAAAGGTTACTCCAACGCCTTTAGCAATTTGTTTCACTTGGTCTCGGATGACTTTTCTAGTTGTTTCTTTCATCATCCGAACATCCCCTTTTAACACTACTTTATCTTGTATAGCATTAAAACTTCCTGCTCCATCAAATGATCCAATAGTTACAGTACCCATGTCAAATGGATCTATTCTTCTTGAAATTACTGTTTGGAGTTCAGTTACAAAGTAACTAGCGGCTACTATTGCATCATTACTTAATTGTGGCATAGAAGCGTGACCTCCGTTTCCTTTGATTGTAATGGTGAAATTAGAACGTCCCGTTTGAGTTTCTTTATTATGATAGGCAATGACCCCTGTTTTAATTGTAGTCATCACATGAACCCCGATCATATTATCGACACCGTCAAGAGCTCCTGCTTTAATCATACCTTTGGCACCACCAGGAGATACTTCCTCTGCTGGTTGATGGACAATTCTAACTCTTCCCGGAAGTTCTTGTTTTATTTTTACTAGTTCTCTAGCAAGTACCATCAAATATGCAGTATGTGCATCGTGTCCACAGGCATGCATTACTCCTGGATTGACCGATTTAAAACTTAAATCATTATCTTCAAAAATAGCAAGAGCATCAAAGTCTGCTCTCAACGCAAGAGTTTTTCCGGATTTTCCACCTTCAATATCAACGATGATTCCAAATCCCTTTCCGATAAGTTTTGGTTCACAGTCAAGTTCTTTATAAAAGCCCATAATATACTTAAATGTTTCTTTTTCTTGAAAAGAAATTTCTGGGTATTGATGAAGATGACGCCTAATTTGAATCATTTCATTCTCATATTGTGTTAAGCTAGTCAACAAATTATTAAGTAGTTTCATATGATACCTCTAAACTTTCTACCCGAATTGCTAGTTGATTTCATTGGAAAATAAATAAGTCGTGCTATCCTAATCTTAAACCACTAAGCATTAGAAAGCGCACGACTTATATGACTTATAATAGCACACTTCCAAAAGTTTTTGTTTATTTACTGACAACCATTGAGACGCTTTATCAAACGAGTGTTCCCCTTGAGGTTCAAAACCGAAAGAACGTCCATCTCGCAACATCAGATTGCTTAGTTATCGCTTGTTACCTCTGGGGCGTACTGCATTTTAGTGAAACACTTAAAGCTAAGCACCAATTGGCTCAAAGTTTATTTCCTAATTTCCTAGAATATTCTCGCTTTGTCCGCCGTTGTAATGCCCTCTTACCGAGTATCCAAGTCATTCGCCAAGCACTCGTCTTTAAAGAGGTTGAAGGAATTAGTGTATCCATTATTGACAGCTTCCCCATTCCTTTGTGTCAGCCTATTCGTAATTTCAGAAGCAAAGTTCTTGGAGATTATGCAAATGTTGGCTACAATTCTACAAAGGGACAGTACTTCTATGGATGTAAATGTCATGCTTTAGTCAGTGAATCAGGCTATGTCATAGACTACACAATTACTCCTGCTTCAATGGCTGATCGTTCAATGACCGAGGAAGTGTTGAGTCAATTTGGGACACCAACAGTCCTTGGAGATATGGGATATCTAGGTCAGTCACTGCATGATAGGCTGGAATTAAAAGGAATTGATCTAATTACACCTGTCAGGAAGAACATGAAGCAAAAGAAAATCCTTTTCCCTAATTTTTCAAAACGTAGAAAAGTGATTGAGCGAGTTTTCTCTTTTTTGACAAATCTAGGAGCTGAGCGTTGTAAAAGTCATTCGCCTCAAGGTTTTCAATTGAAATTAGAGATGATACTTTTAGCGTATTCTTTACTGTTAAAATCAGCTAAATCACTGGAACCAGAGACTTTAAGATATTCTATCGGGTATCAAGTCATGGATAAATAATCAACTAGCAATTCGGGTTATATCATAATTAAAAAGAATATTGTTCAAAATTTAGAAAAAAAAGTATATTCTGACGAATCGTGTTTTAAGTTCAGAATATACGTTTTGCTTTTGTTTAAGACACTTTAAAAATAGCATAATATTTATATCAACAACTAAAATCACTTGCAATTTATAAGCGATTTTTTGATTAAAAATATCCTCATACTCTCATAAAGTTGCCATAAAAATCGTTTTTTATTGTTTTTTAAACTTTTGAAAAACTAGAACCGCTTAACCATGCGTTTTTGTCGATTATATGTTTCGGAATAACAAAAATTTTTCCGAAACTTATTATTTCTAGAGTGAAAATCATTAAATTCCCTTTTAAAAATTTTTTCTTTTTTTATAATGAGAAATCTCTTTCAGTCAGAAGTAAATTTTACTATGGAGATTTTAAAATTAATGACTGAGATTTTTGATGGAAATATTTATTTAAAACTGAACTCAAAAATTATTTTCGAAAGATATTGTTCATTTTGTGTTTAAATATTTGATTGTAGTCCAATAAAATATAAATGAATCTTTATCAATATTTATAAAAAGGAGAAAATTAAAACAAAAAAACTGATCACAGCACATAATGATCAGTTTTTAGCGCCTGCGCTTAGATTAAGAAGAGCAGTTTTTGATTAGTACGGTAAAATAATACCGTATAGATAGTCTTAAGGTCAAAAATAGAGAGATGTGTTTAATGGAGTACCTTAAACATAAGTGCCAGCAAATGCTGGCTTTTTTATTTTCTTGTTATTTGAAGTGCTATAATTATTGGGTTAGTAAATTAAAAAAATGAATCACATCTCTTGAATACGCGTTCTAAAAGTGCTAAATTAAAGTAAGAAAAAGATTATAATCTTTAGAAAGAGGTGGCTTATGATTTGGTCATTAATTGTTGGTGCATTAATCGGATTAATCGCTGGTGCGATTACAAAAAAGGGAA
>NZ_JBEPAL010000089.1:0-5091 GCF_040298625.1 Streptomyces sp. NPDC001532 | reverse complement strand
CCTCCGTGCGGTGAAGATTCGACACCTCCACCACACACGGGGGTCTTCGCCACGATCAAGACCGACCCGTGTCAACAACGCTCGTGATCAATACACCTAGTGAGCCGTGCCGGCGGTGAGGTGCACCGGCCTCGATCGCCGTTCACTCCGCGGTGATCCGCAGCACCCCGGTCACCGTGCCCTGGAGGTAGGCGCCGTCGGGGGCGACGGTGCCGGCCATCTGGAGGGTGTCGTACAGCGAGCCGACGCCGACGCTCTTGGAGCGCCGCACGGTTCCGGTCTCCGGGTCGATCTGGACGTAGCGGTACGGGTCCAGCAGGCTCGTGCCCTTGGTGCCGGGGATCAGCGGGTCACGCACGACGGTGTGCAGCGTGTTGTCCGCGGTGGACAGCTTCGGCACCGCCGCCGAGCGCAGGGTGTTGTCCCAGACCTGGGCGCAGCCGCTGCCGTCGGCCCGGATGTCCACCCGGGTCAGACCGCCCGCGAAGTCCGCCGAGGCCGGTACGGCGTCGCCCGCGCCCTCTGGCACCGCCGGATAGGGGTAGCCGTAGGTGCCGGCGACGAAGACGCTGTTTCCCGCCCCGATGGGTGAGTTCTCGCTGCCGGGGCCGCCCGCCGCCTTCAGGACCGGCACCGAGCAGATCTCCTGGCCGGTGGCGGTGCGGTAGACCTTGAGGTGGACGGTGGTGTCGGCGTTGTCGACGATCGCGACGTAGTCGGTGCCCGTGGTCGGGCCGAGGAACGTCGGGGTGGAGCCGCTGCCCCAGCTCAGCAGTCCGGGCTTGCGGGCCTGGCCGCGGTCGTAGGCCTGCCGCCAGGAGATCCTGGGCGTGCCGTCGGCGCCGGCGGTGAGCAGATAGGTCGCGTGGGTGGTGGTGACGGCGGTGCCCTCGGGGGCGGTGGAGATGCTGTTGGCGACGCGTTCACCGGCGGGCAGTGCCAGGGTGCGGACCGTGCCCGTGCGGTCGTCGGCGACGCCGACCACACCGCCGCCGGTGGCGAACCAGACGCGGCCCTGCCAGTCCGGCGACAGCCCGGTCACGGCGTCGCCGTCGGGGACGGCGGAGGTCAGCGAAAGGCTCCGGTCGACCGTCAGCTGCCAGGCGCCGGAGGCGGTCTGGCGGTGGCCGACGCGCAACAGGCTGCGGCTGCCGTCCACGACGACCAGCCGGTCCTGGTCGTCGAGGTAGGCGTAGACCCCGCCGAGCAGTGAGCCCTTGGTCAGTTGCAGGCTCGCCAGCGAGGAACCGTCGTCGGGGTCGAGGAGGTGGACGGTCGGGACCTGGCCGAAGATCGGGGTGCACAGGACGACGGGGTAGCCGTCGGAGCCGACCAGCACGGTCGGGCAGGCGGAGGCGAGCGCCACCCTCTTCGACGCCAGCGCGCCGGCGCCGGGGCCGGCCAGCGGGGTGGTGTCGGAGGAGCCGGTGTCGCCGTGCATCGTGGCCGTGCCGTCGGGTCCGGCGTACGGGTTGTGCGGAGGAACGGGCGTGTAGGCGGAGGCGGTCGGTGCCGCCTCGGCCGGCACGGCGGCGGCCGCGAGGGCGAGGACGGAGACCAGCGCGGCGACGACGGGTCTGCGGGAACGGCGTACGGGTGTACGACGGGACGGCAGGTGGTGGGTCCGGGACATGGCGAGGACGGGATCCTTCCGTGCGACAGGGGTCGTGCGGGGCGGGCAGGGGTCGTGCGGGGTGGGCAGGGGTCGTGCGGGGTGGGCAGGGGTCGTGCGGGGTGGGCAGGGGAGGTCCGCGCGCGCCGGTGGTGGCCGGTGGCCCGATGCGGACAACGGCCCGGACGCCGGGGCAGGCGCGGGAGACGGCTCGCCGGGAGACGGTGGCGGACCGGGGCAGGTGTCAGTGGGCCAGGGAGCTACCGGGGACGGCGTCCGCCGGGCTCACAGGCGTGGCAGACCTCGGGCGCGGAGGTTCCGGCCGCTCGGCGGCGCGAGCGCTCGGCAACGCGGAGGTCGTGACAGCCCTCGGGCTCGAAGGCGGTTCGAAGGCGGCCTGAAGTGGCCCGAATGCGGCTCAGAGGTGGTGACAGAGGGCGCCGGACGTGCGCGCGAGGTCGACATGGCGTCGTCGCGTGAGCAGCGGGGTCCGGGCAAGCATGTGCATGATCAAAACAGCTCGGCGTCGGCATGGTCAAGGCTTCGGCCCGGGCGGGCGCCGGGCACAGGGCACCGGAAATGCCGTGAAGCCGGTATTCCTCCAGGTCACGGCGCAGGCGGGCGATATCCTTCGGCCCGAGGCGCCCACGTACGCAGTGCGCCGTCACGGGTAGGAGGGGCGTGTTGCCGACCGCTGACAGCAAGGAGCTCGTCGGACGGCACCGGGAGACGGCCGTACTGCTCCGTGCCCTCGACGAGGCGTCCGCGCCCGACGGGACGGGCAGCGGCTCGGCGGCGCTGCTGCGGGGCGAGGCCGGGATCGGCAAGACCGCCCTGCTGGACTGGACGGACCGGCGGGCGCGCGAGCGCGGCTTCACCGTGCTGCGCGCGGTGGGTTCCGAGGCCGAGGCGGAGCTGGCCTTCGGGGCCCTGCACCAGGTGCTGCGGCCGCTCATGGCGCGCTCCGACGCCCTGCCGGCCCGGCAGCGGCAGGCCCTGGAGGCCGCGCTCGGGCTGCACGAGACGCCGTCGCCCGACGGCGGGTTCCTGGTGGGCGCCGCCGCGCTCACCCTGCTCGCCGAGGCGATGCGGGACCGTCCGCTGCTGGTCCTGCTCGACGATCTGCAGTGGGTGGACTCCTCCAGCTCCGAGGTGTTCGCCTTCCTGTACCGCCGGACGACGCGGCTGCCGCTGGTCGTCGTGAGCGCCGGACGCCCCGACGGCACGGCGGTGGACGGCTGGCCCACGCGACCCGTCGAGGTGGCCGCCCTCGGCCGGGGGGAGGCCGCACTGCTGCTGCGCCGCACGCATCCCGCGCTCGGCGAGTCGGCCGCCGAGCGCGTCCTGCGGGAGGCTGCGGGCAACCCGCTCGCGCTGCTCGAACTGCCCCTGCGACTCGGGCCCGAGCAGGTGTCGGGGGTCGCGCCGCTGCCGGAGCAGTTCGCGCTCGGTCCGCGTCTGGAGCGGCTGTTCGCCGACCGTCTCGCCGCCCTGCCGGCCGCGGCGGAACGGGTGCTGCTGCTGGTCGCGCTCGGCGGTGGCACGGCAGCGTGGGACGTCGGCCGGTGGCTGCGCGGCAGCGGTGCCGGACGGGTGGAGGACGTCCTGCACCCGATCGAGGCGAGCGGGCTCGCGCGGCTGGACGCGGTGGGCCGGCTCGTCTTCCGGCACCCGCTGGTGCGCAGCGCCGTCGTCGCCCGGGCCTCGGGCGAGCGGCAGTGTGCCGCCCACCGTGAACTCGCCGCCGCACTCCCGGTGGACGACCCGCGCCGGCTGGTGCACGAGGCCGCCGCGGGTCAGGGGCCGGACGAGGAGCTGGCGGCCCGGCTGGAGCGGGCGGGGCGGCGGCTGTCCCGGCGCGGCGGTGACGCGGAGGCGGCCTCGCTGCTGGACCGCGCCGCCGCCCTCAGCGCCGATCCGCTCGCCCGGGCCCGGCGGCTGACGTGGGCCGCCGTGATGGGCGCGCGCGGTGGCAGGCTGCCGTACACGGCGAAGCTCCTCGACGAGCTGAAGCGCGGCCCGGTGCCGTCCGATGTGGCGCCGCTGTTCGCCTACGCGACGGTGTACGTCGACCAGAGCCACCGGATCGACTTCGAGTCGTCCTTCACCCTGCTGCCCGGTGTCCTGGACGCCCTCGCCGACACCGGTGCCGAGGCCTTCGGCGGGCTGGCCGAGCAGGCGTTCTTCAAGCTGCTGCTGGCCTCGGTCTACACCGACGACCCGCGGGGCTGGGCGGCGCTGGCCGCGCACCGCGAGCGGATGTCGCCGCTGGCCCGGCTGTGTCTGCGGGCCTGGTCCGACCCGGCCCGCACGGCGCACGGCGTGGGCGACGAACTCCGCGCGACGGTGCGGGAGCTGGACGGGCAGCAGGAGGCCGGGGCGGCCTGGCTGCTGCTGTGGACGGCCGCCTCGGTGGACATGGCGGACGCGACGATGTGGCGGCGCTTCACGGAGCAGCACGCGTACGCCACGCAGGGCACCATCGCGAAGGCGAAGGGCTACCAGGACTATGTGGAGGGCCGCTGGGAGCAGGCGGACGTCTGCCGGCGGGAGGCCGCGGCGGCCGACGCGCTCGGCTACCACTGCAACGCGCTGATGTTCCGCCACCACCATGCGCACTTCCTGGCCGGCCGTGGCGACGAGGCGGGCCTGCGGGCGGTCGAGGAGCGGATCGGGCCGGTCGCGCGGCGGGCCCGGATGACGTTCGTGACCGACCATCTGGCGCACCTGCGGGGTCTGGCCGCCCTCGCCCACGGCCGCGCCGAGGACGCCTACGCCCGCTTCGCGGCTCTCACCCCGCCCGGGGTGCTGCCGCCCGGCCTGCCCTGGTTCCATCTGCCGTTCTTCGACTTCGTGGACGCCGCCGCGCGCACGGGCCGGTATCCGCAGGCGCGGGCACACGTGGCCGCCGCGCGGGCGGCCAGGATGGCGGACATCTCGCCGCATCACGCGTTCCTGCTGGCCGCCGCCTCCGCGCTGGCGGCGACGGACGAGGACGCGGAACCGCGCTTCCGGGCCGCCTACGCGGTCCCTGAAGCCGAGCGCTGGGTCTTCGAGGCGGCTCGGCTGCGGCTCGCGCACGGGGCGTGGCTGCGCCGGCACCAGCGGCCCGGTGCCCGGCAGGTTCTCGGCGAGGCGCACCGCGCGTTCCGCTCGCTGCGCGCGGCGCCCTGGGCGGCGCAGGCGGAGGAGGAGCTGCGGGCCGCGGGCCACGCGGTGGCGGGTCCGGCGGGGCGGCGGGGCCTGCTGACGGCGCAGGAGCTGCGGATCGCGCATCTGGCCGCGGACGGGCTGACGAACAAGGACATCGGGCGGCTGCTGCGGCTGTCGCCGCGTACCGTCGCCGACCATCTGTACAAGGTGTTCCCGAAGCTGGGCATCACCTCGCGGGCCGCGCTCGCCCGGGCCCTGCGGGACGAGTGAGCGCGGCCGACGGGAACGCCGGGCCCGGCGTTCCCGTCGCGGCGGTGAAGGTAAAC
>NZ_JBEPAL010000088.1:0-5116 GCF_040298625.1 Streptomyces sp. NPDC001532 | reverse complement strand
TCTATCAGATCTTTCCGATCCGATTTCCTCGGTGCTTTCCAGGTTCTCGCTTCGGCGTTTCCGCTTCCGCGTTTCCCTTTCCGGCGGTTCCGACTTTATCAGAGATTCTGAGTCGGTTTTCCCGCCCCCTTCGGGGACTGGTTCCGGCTCACGAAGTGGGCCGGGTTCCCGGTGGGGCAGGGCCGTAAACGTACTGGAGCGGGGCGCCCCGATGCAAATCGAGGTGCCCCGCTCCCAGTTCGCCCGGGCGAGAGGTCGTCCGGAGGGTCAGACCTCCACGACGACCGGCAGGATCATCGGCCTGCGTCGGTAGGTGTCGGAGACCCACTTGCCCAGCGTGCGGCGGATGAGTTGCTGCAGCTGGTGGGGCTCGACCACGCCGTCCTGGGCCGAGCGCTCCAGGACCTCGGTGATCTTCGGCAGCACCTCGTCGAAGGCGGAGTCCTCGATGCCGGAGCCGCGCGCCTGAACGTGCGGGCCGCCGGTGATCTTGCCGGTGGACGAGTCCACGACGACGAAGACCGAGACGATGCCTTCCTCGCCGAGGATCCTCCGGTCCTTCAGGGCCGGCTCTCGCACATCGCCGACCGAGAGGCCGTCGACGTAGACGTAACCGGCCTGGACCTTGCCGGAGATCTTGGCCTTGCCCTCGACGAGGTCGACGGCCACGCCGTCCTCGGCGATGACGATGCGGTCGTGCGGGACGCCGGTCATGGCGCCCAGCTCGGCGTTGGCGCGCAGGTGGCGCCACTCGCCGTGGACCGGCATCAGGTTCTTCGGGCGGCAGATGTTGTAGAAGTACAGCAGCTCGCCGGCCGAGGCGTGGCCCGAGACGTGGACCTTGGCGTTGCCCTTGTGGACGACGTTCGCGCCCCAGCGGGTCAGGCCGTTGATCACGCGGTAGACCGCGTTCTCGTTGCCCGGGATCAACGACGACGCCAGGATCACCGTGTCGCCCTCGACGATACGGATCTGGTGGTCCCGGTTGGCCATCCGGGACAGCGCCGCCATCGGCTCGCCCTGCGAGCCCGTGCAGACCAGGACCACCTCGTGGTCGGGGAGGTCGTCGAGCGTCCTGACGTCCACGACCAGGCCCGGCGGGACCCGCAAATAGCCGAGGTCACGGGCGATGCCCATGTTGCGGACCATGGAACGGCCGACGAAGGCGACCCGGCGGCCGTACTCGTGCGCCGTGTCCAGGATCTGCTGGATGCGGTGGACGTGGCTGGCGAAGCTGGCCACGATGATCCGCTTGCGGGCGTTGGCGAAGACCGTGCGCAGGACGTTGGAGATGTCCCGCTCGGGCGGAACGAACCCGGGGACCTCCGCGTTCGTCGAGTCGGAGAGAAGGAGGTCGATGCCTTCCTCGCTCAGCCGTGCGAACGCGTGGAGGTCCGTGAGGCGGCCGTCCAGCGGAAGCTGGTCCATCTTGAAGTCGCCGGTGTGCACGACCATGCCCGCGGGAGTGCGGATGGCCACGGCCAGGGCATCCGGGATGGAGTGGTTGACCGCGACGAACTCGCAGTCGAAGGGGCCGATGCGCTCGCGGTGCCCCTCCACCACCTCCAGGGTGTACGGACGGATCCGGTGCTCCTGGAGCTTGGCCTCGATCAGGGCGAGGGTCAGCTTGGAGCCGATCAGCGGGATGTCCGGCTTCTCGCGGAGGAGGAAGGGGACGGCGCCGATGTGGTCCTCGTGGCCATGGGTCAGGACGATGCCCTCGATGTCGTCGAGGCGGTCCCGGATGGACGAGAAGTCCGGCAGGATCAGGTCGATTCCGGGCTGCTCCTCCTCGGGGAAGAGCACTCCGCAGTCGACGATCAGCAGGCGGCCGCCGAACTCGAAGACCGTCATGTTTCGGCCGATTTCGCCGAGACCGCCGAGCGGGGTGACGCGCAGGCCGCCTGCGGGCAGCGGCGGGGGCGGGCCGAGTTCAGGATGCGGATGACTCAAAAGACTCTCCTCACCACGCGCGCCACGTACCGGTAGGGCACGTGGCGCGCATGACGTTCGTGCAGAAGCAGTTGTCGTTGTGGGGTGCAGGCACCGGTGGCCTGCGCTATTCAGTTGTGGAGCCTTGTGCTGCGAGGCGGCGGCCTCGCGAAGTCTTGGTTGTTAGAGCTGTACCCCGCCGGCGGCAAGATCGATCTTGAGCTGCTCGATCTCTTGCGCGGTGAGTTCGACCATCGGGGGCCGCAGCGGGCCACCGGGCAGTCCCAGCAGGTCGAGCGCGGCCTTGGTGGTCATGACGCCCTGGGTGCGGAACATGCCGGTGTAGACCGGGAGCAGCTTCTGGTGGATCTCGGTCGCCTTCTGGACGTCGCCGGAGACGAAGGCGTCCACGAGGGCGCGCAGGTCCGGGGTGACGACGTGGCCGACGACGGAGACGAAGCCGACCGCGCCCACGGAGAGCAGCGGGAGGTTCAGCATGTCGTCGCCGGAGTACCAGGCGAGGCCGGACCGCGCGATGGCCCAGCCGGCCCGGCCGAGGTCGCCCTTGGCGTCCTTGTTGGCGACGATCCGCGGGTGCTCGGCGAGCCGGACCAGCGTCTCGGTGTTGATCGGGACGCCGCTGCGGCCGGGGATGTCGTAGAGCATGACCGGCAGCTCGGTGGCGTCGGCGATGGCCGTGAAGTGCCGGTACAGGCCCTCCTGCGGGGGCTTGTTGTAGTACGGCGTGACGACCAGCAGGCCGTGAGCGCCGGTCTTCTCGGCGGCGTGGGCCAGTTCGATGCTGTGGCGGGTGTCGTTGGTGCCGACGCCGGCCACGATGTGGGCGCGGTCGCCGACCGCCTCCAGGACCGCTCGTACGAGGTCCGTTTTCTCCGCGTCGCTGGTGGTGGGGGACTCGCCGGTGGTGCCGTTGATGATCAGGCCGTCGTTGCCTGCGTCCACCAGGTGCGCGGCGAGCCGCTGCGCGCCGTCGAGGTCGAGTGCGCCGTCCGCCGTGAAGGGCGTGACCATGGCGGTGAGGACCCGCCCGAAGGGGGTCTGCGGAGTGGAGGTCGGAGCCATGGGTTACACGCTACTCGTTGCTCAGGGCGCGGTCTGCCCTCGGGTCAGGGGATAAGTCAGGACAAAGATGGAGCCCGGCACTGCCTGCTCGGGGGTTCAAGCAGTGCCGGGTCCGTTTGATCAGGCTAGATGAACTTCGCTAAATGCCGCAATACGGACACTTCGCGAGGCTGACCCGTACATCTGTACCCACTTGAGGAACGGTGGTGCGCTACGGCGCGACCCGTCCGTTCGCGTTGAAGGCGGCGTACGTGAGCGGCATCAGCCGGGCCCACTCGGCCTCCATCTTCTCGCCGACCATCTCGATCTCCCGCTGCGGGAACGACGGCACCTTCGCCAGTTCGTGCTGGGTGCGCAGGCCGAGGAAGTGCATCAGCGAGCGGGCGTTGCAGGTGGCGTACATCGAGGAGAACAGGCCGACCGGGAGGACCGTACGGGCGACCTCTCGGGCGACGCCCTCGGCGAGGAGCTTCTGGTAGGCGGAGTAGGCCTGCTGGTACGACTCCTCGAGCACCTCGTGGACCGTGTCGTACTGGGCCGGCGTTCCCTCGACGAAGGTGTACTTGCCCGGGCGGCCCTCCTGGACCAGCTTGCGGGAGGCGTCGGGGACGTAGAAGACCGGCTCGAGCTCCCGGTAGCGGCCCGATTCCTCGTTGTAGGACCAGCCGACGCGGTGCCGCATGAACTCCCGGAAGACGAAGATCGGGGCGCTGATCAGGAAGGTCATCGAGTTGTGCTCGAAGGGGCTGCCGTGCCGGTCCCGCATCAGGTAGTTGATCAGGCCCTTCGAGCGCTCGGGGTCCTTCTGGAGCTCGGCGAGGGACTGCTCACCGAGGGTCGAGACACGAGCGGCGAACAGGACGTCCGTGTCGGAGGCGCTGGACTTCACCAGCTCGACCGTCACGTCACCGCGCAAGGTGATGTCGGAGTGGGGGGCGTCGGCGGAGGTCAAGGGGATCCTTCCCATCACGGCTGGAGTGCGGCGCCCACTTTACTCAGTGCCATAGGGCCAGATTCTCCCGGTAAGCGGGCACTTCTGCGGGTACTCGCGCGTCTGACTGGATGACCTTCGTCCACGCGATCCCCGAGTCCCCGGAGAGGAGCACGACCCTCGATGTTCCGTCGGCGCGAGCCCGTACCCTTCGCCTTCGTCGCCGAAGCCGACAGGTTCCGCAGCAATGTCACTCCCCCGCCCCCCGAGCGGCTCTCCTTCGCGGAGGTCGCCGGGCGCTGGCTGCTGGGGCTGACGATCGTCGCGGGGCTGGCGGGTTCCCTGGTGATCGGCACACCGGCGCTGGAGCTCGACCACCCGTCCACGCAGACACAGAAGTCCCACGCGTCCGAGGAACGCTGAGCGGACGCTGACTCGGACGGGCCCCCTAGGGTGGTGAGCCGGGACACAGGTCGATAGCCTCACCGGGCACAGCCCACGCCTGGATCGAGTGAGGACCCGCCGTGCCCCTGCCCTTTCTGACGGCTGACCGAGCCTTCGACGCGGCGGACGATGTCGCGCTCCCGTTCGACGATCGCGACCGCTGGCGGCGGCCCTACCGGCCCGGACCGTGGCGCGTCGGCGCGGCGGCGATCGCGCTGCTGCTCGCCTCGTACGTGCTGTTCGCGGCCGTGATCATCGCGCTCACCGGCACGCCGGCCGGGGCCGGGGCGGTCTTCGGCGTCGCGCTGGTGATCATCGTGGCGGCCCTGCGGCTGCTGCGCATGGGCGTGTGGGTGAGCGCCCGGGGTGTGCGGCAGGTCGGTTTCCTCGTCAGCCGCACCGTGCCCTGGGACCGTGTGGTGGCCGTGCGGACGGTGCAGCAGCCGGTGCGCTGGCTGGGGCTGCCGCGCACGGTGCAGGGACAGGCGCTGAACCTCGTCCGCGAGGACCGTGGCGCGGGCGACGCGGCGCCGCTGCTGACCACCCACAACGCCGACTTCCTGGCGCGCCCGGAGGCGTTCGACCGGGCGGCGGACGCGGTGGAGGCGTGGGCCGCGGAGTACCGCCGCGGCTGATCCGCACGGCATGGGGGAGGGGCGGGGGGCCCGCCCCCGCGCGCGCGCGCCCCCCCCCCCCCACCGCCGCCCCCCCCCACCGCCCACGGGG
>NZ_JBEPAL010000087.1:1964-5162 GCF_040298625.1 Streptomyces sp. NPDC001532 | reverse complement strand
AACACAGTGGACGCGAGCAACTGAGGACAAGCCCTCGGCCTATTAGTACCGGTCAACTCCACCAGTTACCTGGCTTCCATATCCGGCCTATCAACCCAGTCGTCTACTGGGAGCCTTACCCCATCAAGTGGGTGGGAGTCCTCATCTCGAAGCAGGCTTCCCGCTTAGATGCTTTCAGCGGTTATCCCTCCCGAACGTAGCCAACCAGCCATGCCCTTGGCAGAACAACTGGCACACCAGAGGTTCGTCCGTCCCGGTCCTCTCGTACTAGGGACAGCCCTTCTCAAGACTCCTACGCGCACAGCGGATAGGGACCGAACTGTCTCACGACGTTCTAAACCCAGCTCGCGTACCGCTTTAATGGGCGAACAGCCCAACCCTTGGGACCGACTCCAGCCCCAGGATGCGACGAGCCGACATCGAGGTGCCAAACCATCCCGTCGATATGGACTCTTGGGGAAGATCAGCCTGTTATCCCCGGGGTACCTTTTATCCGTTGAGCGACGGCGCTTCCACAAGCCACCGCCGGATCACTAGTCCCGACTTTCGTCCCTGCTCGACCCGTCGGTCTCACAGTCAAGCTCCCTTGTGCACTTACACTCAACACCTGATTGCCAACCAGGCTGAGGGAACCTTTGGGCGCCTCCGTTACTCTTTAGGAGGCAACCGCCCCAGTTAAACTACCCATCAGACACTGTCCCTGATCCGGATCACGGACCCAGGTTAGACATCCAGCACGACCAGAGTGGTATTTCAACGGCGACTCCACGAACACTGGCGTGCCCGCTTCAAAGTCTCCCACCTATCCTACACAAGCCGAACCGAACACCAATATCAAACTGTAGTAAAGGTCCCGGGGTCTTTCCGTCCTGCTGCGCGAAACGAGCATCTTTACTCGTAGTGCAATTTCACCGGGCCTATGGTTGAGACAGTCGAGAAGTCGTTACGCCATTCGTGCAGGTCGGAACTTACCCGACAAGGAATTTCGCTACCTTAGGATGGTTATAGTTACCACCGCCGTTTACTGGCGCTTAAGTTCTCAGCTTCGCCCACCCGAAAGTGAGCTAACCGGTCCCCTTAACGTTCCAGCACCGGGCAGGCGTCAGTCCGTATACATCGCCTTACGGCTTCGCACGGACCTGTGTTTTTAGTAAACAGTCGCTTCTCGCTGGTCTCTGCGGCCACCCCCAGCTCAGAGCGCAAAGCTCATCACCGGATGTGGCCCCCCTTCTCCCGAAGTTACGGGGGCATTTTGCCGAGTTCCTTAACCATAGTTCACCCGAACGCCTCGGTATTCTCTACCTGACCACCTGAGTCGGTTTAGGGTACGGGCCGCCATGAAACTCGCTAGAGGCTTTTCTCGACAGCATAGGATCATCCACTTCACCACAATCGGCTCGGCATCAGGTCTCAGACTATGTGCAAGGCGGATTTGCCTACCTTACGTCCTACACCCTTACCCCGGGACAACCACCGCCCGGGATGGACTACCTTCCTGCGTCACCCCATCACTCACCTACTACCAGATTGGGCCGGCGGCTCCACCACTCCCCTTTGCCCGAAGGCTCCAGGGCGGCTTCACGGCCTTAGCATCACTGGATTCGATGTTTGACGCTTCACAGCGGGTACCGGAATATCAACCGGTTATCCATCGACTACGCCTGTCGGCCTCGCCTTAGGTCCCGACTTACCCTGGGCAGATCAGCTTGACCCAGGAACCCTTAGTCAATCGGCGCAAACGTTTCTCACGTTTGTATCGCTACTCATGCCTGCATTCTCACTCGTGAACCGTCCACAACTACCTTCCGGTGCTGCTTCACCCGGCACACGACGCTCCCCTACCCATCCACACAGGCGTTGGCCCTATTGTGTGAATGACACGACTTCGGCGGTACGCTTGAGCCCCGCTACATTGTCGGCGCGGAATCACTAGACCAGTGAGCTATTACGCACTCTTTCAAGGGTGGCTGCTTCTAAGCCAACCTCCTGGTTGTCTGTGCGACTCCACATCCTTTCCCACTTAGCGTACGCTTAGGGGCCTTAGTCGATGCTCTGGGCTGTTTCCCTCTCGACCATGGAGCTTATCCCCCACAGTCTCACTGCCGCGCTCTCACTTACCGGCATTCGGAGTTTGGCTAAGGTCAGTAACCCGGTAGGGCCCATCGCCTATCCAGTGCTCTACCTCCGGCAAGAAACACACGACGCTGCACCTAAATGCATTTCGGGGAGAACCAGCTATCACGGAGTTTGATTGGCCTTTCACCCCTAACCACAGGTCATCCCCCAGGTTTTCAACCCTGGTGGGTTCGGTCCTCCACGAAGTCTTACCTCCGCTTCAACCTGCCCATGGCTAGATCACTCCGCTTCGGGTCTTGAGCGTGCTACTGAAACGCCCTATTCGGACTCGCTTTCGCTACGGCTTCCCCACCCGGGTTAACCTCGCAACACACCGCAAACTCGCAGGCTCATTCTTCAAAAGGCACGCAGTCACGAGATACGTGCAAGCACGTATCCGACGCTCCCACGGCTTGTAGGCACACGGTTTCAGGTACTATTTCACTCCGCTCCCGCGGTACTTTTCACCATTCCCTCACGGTACTATCCGCTATCGGTCACCAGGGAATATTTAGGCTTAGCGGGTGGTCCCGCCAGATTCACACGGGATTTCTCGGGCCCCGTGCTACTTGGGTGTCTCTCAAACGAGCCGCTGACGTTTCGACTACGGGGGTCTTACCCTCTACGCCGGACCTTTCGCATGTCCTTCGCCTACATCAACGGTTTCTGACTCGTCCTGCCGCCGGCAGACGACAGAAGAGAGATCCCACAACCCCGCATGCGCAACCCCTGCCGGGTCTCACACGCATACGGTTTGGCCTCATCCGGTTTCGCTCGCCACTACTCCCGGAATCACGGTTGTTTTCTCTTCCTGAGGGTACTGAGATGTTTCACTTCCCCTCGTTCCCTCCACACTGCCTATGTGTTCAGCAGCGGGTGACAGCCCATGACGACTGCCGGGTTTCCCCATTCGGAAACCCCCGGATCAAAGCCTGGTTGACGACTCCCCGGGGACTATCGCGGCCTCCCACGTCCTTCATCGGTTCCTGGTGCCAAGGCATCCACCGTGCGCCCTTAAAAACTTGGCCACAGATGCTCGCGTCCACTGTGCAGTTCTCAAACAACGACCAGCCACCCGTCAGA
>NZ_JBEPAL010000086.1:0-5250 GCF_040298625.1 Streptomyces sp. NPDC001532 | reverse complement strand
CGTGCGGTCGTACCTCGACAACCTGCACATCCGATGAGTACCGGTCCTGTCGTCGTCCTGGTCGGCCCGATGGGGGTGGGCAAGTCCACCGTCGGGCAGCTGCTCGCGCAGCGGCTGGGAGTCGGCTACCGGGACACCGACGACGACATCGTCGCCGAACAGGGCCGCGCCATCGCCGACATCTTCGTGGACGAGGGCGAACCCGCCTTCCGCGCCATCGAGAAGCAGGCCGTGCATCGGGCGCTCGCCGGCCACGACGGCGTCCTGGCGCTGGGCGGTGGCGCGATCCTGGACGCGGACACCCGCGCCCTGCTGGCCGGCCTGCGGGTCGTCTACCTGTCGATGGACGTCGAGGAAGCGGCCAAGCGCACCGGCCTGAACGCGGCACGCCCGCTGTTGGCGATCAACCCGCGCAAGCAGTGGCGGGAGCTGATGGAGGCCCGCCGGCATCTGTACGAAGAGGCGGCCAGCGCAGTCGTGGCCACCGATGCCCGCACGCCGGACGAGGTCGCCCAGGCGGTGCTGGACGCACTGGAGTTGAAGGAAGCATGAGCGAGTCTGTGACGCGGATCCAGGTCGGCGGCACCCCCGGCAGCGAGCCGTACGAGGTCCTGGTGGGCCGTCAGCTGCTGGGCGAACTGGCCGGTCTGATCGGCGACAAGGCGACCCGGGTGGCGATCATCCACCCCGAGGCGCTGGCCGACACCGGTGACGCGCTGCGCGCCGACCTGGCCGGGCAGGGCTACGAGGCGATCGCGATCCAGGTGCCCAACGCCGAGGAGGCCAAGACCGCCGAGGTCGCCGCCTACTGCTGGAAGGCGCTGGGCCAGTCCGGCTTCACCCGCACCGACGTCATCGTCGGGGTCGGCGGCGGTTCCACCACCGACCTGGCCGGGTTCGTGGCGGCGACCTGGCTGCGCGGCGTGCGCTGGATCCCGATCCCGACGACCGTGCTGGCCATGGTCGACGCGGCGGTCGGCGGCAAGACCGGCATCAACACCGCCGAGGGCAAGAACCTCGTCGGCTCCTTCCATCCCCCGGCCGGAGTCCTCTGCGACCTGGCCGCGCTCGACTCCCTCGCGGTCAACGACTACGTCTCCGGGCTCGCCGAGGTCATCAAGGCCGGCTTCATCTCCGACCCGGTGATCCTCGACCTGATCGAGGCCGACCCGGAGGGCGCGCGCACCCCGGCCGGTCCGCACACCGCCGAGCTGATCGAGCGGTCGATCCGGGTCAAGGCGGAGGTGGTCTCCTCGGATCTGAAGGAGTCCGGTCTGCGGGAGATCCTCAACTACGGCCACACCCTCGGCCACGCGATCGAGAAGAACGAGCGCTACAAGTGGCGGCACGGCGCTGCCGTCGCCGTCGGCATGCACTTCGCCGCCGAACTCGGCCGTCTGGCGGGCCGGTTGGACGACGCCACCGCCGACCGGCACCGCACCATCCTGGAGTCGGTGGGCCTGCCGCTCAGCTACCGCTACGACCAGTGGCCCAAGCTGCTCCAGACCATGAAGGTCGACAAGAAGTCGCGCGGCGACGTGCTGCGCTTCATCGTGCTGGACGGCCTGGCCAAGCCGACCGTCCTGGAGGGTCCCGACCCGGCCGTGCTGCTCGCCGCCTACGGCGAAGTGGCCCAGTAGGTCCCGGAGAGACCCTTCCGTCCGATTCGCCTTGCCCGATTCGCCTTGCCGCGCCGGGCACTTCGGGCCGCCCCCGGCCGTTCACCAAACGATGGCCAGGGGCGGTACCGTTCGGTAGCGAGCGGGTTCGCACCCGCTGCCAGCGCCAATTGCCTGTCGCGAGTGAGCCGGAGAGGCGCTCCGGTGGCGAGGGGCCGAGCACACGGAAGGCCCCGGCGGCCGAGCGTGGTCGGACTCTCGACGCCGGCTCAAGCGCCCCGAAGGCGAACGAGCCAAGAAAGACGAGACGGAGTGGCACCGGATGCAGCACGCAGTGGGGTCTCCGCTGCCGCCGCCCCACCAGCCGGGGCACGGTCCGGCCGCCGGCTGGTCGCCGGCCGCACACCACCCGGGTGCGCACCACCCGGGCCCGCACCAGCCAGGCCCGCCCCAGGGCCCCGCCCCGGTGCCGCAGGGCTCCGCCCCCGTGCCCCCGCCGCCACCGGCGCCGGGCTTCACCGGAGGGCAGCAAGCTCCCCATGCCGCGGTGCCGCCGCACGTACCGGACACCACCGGTCATGTGCCGCTGCCGCCCGGCGGCCCCGTCGCCGTCCCCAGCGGCCCGCCGGCCGTCGCCGCGCCCGACCCGGCCACCACCACCCTCGCGGTGCTGCTGATCGGCCCCGCCGGCGCCGGCAAGACCAGCGTCGCCAAGTACTGGGCGGACCACCGCCGGGTGCCCACCGCCCATATCAGCCTCGACGACGTGCGCGAATGGGTGCGCTCCGGATTCGCCGATCCGCAGTCCGGGTGGAACGACAGCTCGGAGGCGCAGTACCGGCTGGCCCGCCGCACCTGCGGCTTCGCCGCGCGGAACTTCCTGGCCAACGGCATCTCCTGCATCCTCGACGACGCCGTCTTCCCGGACCGGCCGGTGGTCGGCCTCGGCGGCTGGAAACGGCACGTCGGCCCGGGGCTGCTGCCCGTCGTCCTGCTCCCCGGCCTCGACATCGTCCTGGAGCGCAACGCGGAACGCTCCGGCAACCGCCGCCTCACCGACGAGGAGGTCGCCCGCATCCATGGCCGGATGGCGGGCTGGTACGGCTCGGGGCTGCCGATCATCGACAACTCCCAGCTCGACGTCCCCGGCACGGCCCGCGTTCTGGACGAGATCCTGGCCCGTTCGATCGCCAGCCCCCCGAAGTGGTGAACGCGAGGGCCTGAGCCGACGGAAAGGGCGCGGGGAACTGCGCGATCGATCCCCGCCGCCCGCACCCGCCACACGACCATTCGCACCACAGGCTCGCCCGAACGGAACCTCCCCAACCGGCACGATTCGCCCGTGGCTCCTACGCTCATCTCATGTCAGAGGTGTACGCGACCCGCCGCACGCGGGTACGAGAACGCTGTAGCGCGAGCGGCACCACGGGAGCGTTGATCTCCCGTCCCGCCAACGTGCGCTACCTCGCGGGCGCGGCACCACACGGTGCCGTACTGCTGCTGGGCAAGCGCGAAGACCTGCTGGTGTGCGCCGGCCCGCCCGACGACCGCCCCGCCGAGGGGCGCCCCGACGAGGCGCTGCGCCGGCACACCCTGCCGGGCCCGGGCGGTGATCCGGCCGTCGCGGCCGCCGGTCTTGCCGCCGCAGAGGGAGCCGACTCCCTCGCCGTGGAGGAACACCACCTCACCGTCGCCCGGCACCGGGCCATCGGCTCCGTCGCGCCCCGGCTGCGCCTGGCCGACCTGGGCAGCGCGGTCGAGCAGCTGAGGGTGGTCAAGGACGAGGAGGAGATCTCCTGCCTGCGCATCGGCGCGGAGATCGCCGACCAGGCCCTGGGCGAGCTGCTGGAATCCATCCTGGTCGGCCGGACGGAACGGCATCTCGCCCTGGAGCTGGAACGCCGGCTCGTGGATCACGGCGCCGACGGTCCCGCCTTCCGGACCTCCGTCGGCACCGGCCCCAACTCCGGGCGCCGCGGCCACCGGCCCACGGACCGGCGGGTCGAGGAGGGCGACTTCCTCTCCGTCTGCCTGGGCGCCACCTACCGCGGCTACCGCTGCGAGATCGGCCGTACCTTCGTCATCGGCACCTCGCCCGCCGACTGGCAGATCGAGCTGTACGACCTGGTCTTCGCCGCCCAGCGGGCCGGACGGGAGTCGCTGGTGCCCGGCGCGGCCTACCGTGATGTGGACCGCGCGGCACGGCAGGTGCTGGACTCCGCGGGGTACGGCGAAGGGCTGCCGTCGATGACCGGGCACGGTGTGGGACTCGAAATCGACGAGGACCCGCAGTTGGCTCCCGCGGCCATGGGTAAACTGGACGCTTGCGTGCCGGTCACCGTCGAACCGGGGGTCCACCTCCCGGGCCGGGGCGGCGTCCGGATCGATGACACGCTCGTCGTCCGCCCCGAGGCGGACGGCGGACCCGAGCTACTCACCATTACGACCAAGGAGCTGCTCGCACTATAGGCAGGTGCGTGCCCCCGGGGTCGTCCACGTCAGTCCAGGAGATTCCGCAACCGTGGCTTCCACGAACGACCTCAAGAACGGCATGGTGCTCAAGCTCGAAGGCGGCCAGCTCTGGTCCGTCGTCGAGTTCCAGCACGTCAAGCCCGGCAAGGGCCCGGCCTTCGTGCGCACCAAGCTCAAGAACGTGCTCTCCGGCAAGGTCGTCGACAAGACCTTCAACGCCGGCGTCAAGGTCGAGACGGCCACTGTCGACAAGCGCGACATGCAGTTCTCGTACATGGACGGCGAGTACTTCGTCTTCATGGACATGGAGACCTACGACCAGCTGCACATCGACCGGAAGGCCGTCGGCGACGCCGCCAACTTCCTGATCGAGGGCTTCACCGCCACCGTCGCGCAGCACGAGGGCGAGGTCCTGTTCGTCGAGCTGCCCGCGGCCGTCGAGCTGACCATCGCCGAGACCGAGCCGGGCGTCCAGGGCGACCGCTCCACCGGTGGCACCAAGCCCGCCACCCTGGAGACCGGCCACCAGATCCAGGTCCCGCTCTTCATCACCACCGGTGAGAAGATCAAGGTCGACACCCGCTCCAGCGACTACCTCGGCCGGGTGAACAGCTAACCGTGGCTGCCCGCAACACGGCCCGCAAGCGCGCCTTCCAGATCCTCTTCGAGAGCGACCAGCGGGGCGCCGACGTCCTGACCGTCCTCGCGGACTGGGTCCGGCTCTCCCGGGCCGACACCCGGCAGCCGCCGGTGAGCGAGTACACAATGCAGCTGGTCGAGGGCTACGCGGAGCACGCGAAGCGGATCGACGAGCTGATCGCCCAGTACTCCGTCGGCTGGACGCTCGACCGGATGCCGGTCGTGGACCGCAACATCCTGCGTCTCGGGGCGTACGAGCTGATCTGGGTCGACGAGACCCCGGACGCCGTCGTCCTCGACGAGATGGTGCAGCTGGCGAAGGAATTCTCCACGGACGAGTCGCCCTCGTTCGTCAACGGCCTGCTCGGCCGGCTGAAGGAGCTCAAGCCTTCGCTGCGCCGCGACGGCGCCTGAGAGACGACAAGACGCCGAGGGGCCCGCAGCGCATGCGCTGCGGGCCCCTCGGCGTCTGGGTGCCCGTGGGGCCTGTGAGGCCCGCAGAAAGCCGCCGGGCCCGCGA
>NZ_JBEPAL010000085.1:0-6074 GCF_040298625.1 Streptomyces sp. NPDC001532 | reverse complement strand
TGCCAGCGGTGCGTGATCCCACCACCCGGCTCCACCCCGAACACCACCATGCCCGACCCCGTGTCCACCACCGACGGCACACCGACACTCAGCCGCGGACCGCTCGGTGCGGCGCCCTTCCACCAGGTGGTCTGCTGCCGGGCCCCGGCCCAGCCGAAGCTGAAGTGCACGTGGTCGGTGTGCGGGGAGGCGCCGCTGTACGGCGTCCAGCCACGGTCGGCTCGGTACGCCTCCCAGATCCGCCGGTTCCAAATCATGTACATGATGCCGAAACGGCGGGCCAGGGCATGCCTGTTGCCGTGCGCGTCGGTCGCGAGGAGCCAGTCCAGCAGGTCGGCCGCGATGTGAGCCTGTCCGTTGACGTTCACCCCCCAGTCGAAGGCGCGGCCTTCCTTGTGCTCGCTGGTTCCGCCCGAGCCGCAGGCCCTGCTGATGCCGAGGTTGGTGGTGCCGGGGTAGGTGGACAGCAGGAGGTCCTTGAAGGCGGCCACGCCGGGCTTCGGCGTGGGGTCGCAGTCGCGCTGCGGCTCGTAGCCGGCGTAGGGGTCGATGGCGGGTCCGAAGGCGGGTGTCCTGGGTGGCATGGTGCTCTCCTCGTCGTCTGTCGGTCTCACCGGGCGCCGCGGCGCCTGCCGAGGGGCCTCGGCCGGGTGATGCCGGGGCTGGTGCTGGTGCTGGTTGTGGTGCGGGCAAGTGACCGGCTCCGCCTGCCAAGTGGTGCCGGCGCTCGCCAAGTGGCGTCCGTCGGCGGCCGAGCGGTGGACCGTGCCTGCCGCTCGTTGCTTGACGCGTGGTTGCGGCGTCCGCCGTTTCGCGCCGTGTGCGCGGGACGTGATGCCGAGCGCCGTCACTCCTTGTGGGGGTGCGGGCGGCATCCGGCAGCCACGGGGCGGCGACTGTCGTAGCTTCTCGCTACGGAGCGTCGCCGTATTCAGCGTGGGGCCGCGCCCAGCAGAGGCCAAGGAGGTGCCTGTCGTCTTGCCGGAGCGGAAACAGGAAACAGCCGGTGACCTGGGCGGGAACGAGGATCAGGAAGCGGCGGACGAGGCGTTCGGGCCGCGCCTGCGGCGGCTCCGGCAGGCTCACGGAATGTCGCTGGCCGACCTGTCGCGGCTGGTCCACTACAGCCGGGGCCATCTGAGCAAGGTCGAGAACGGCCAGAAGCCGCCCAGCGCCGATCTGGCACACGGCTGCGACGAGGCACTGCACGCCGGTGGCGCCCTGCTCGCCCTGCTTCCGGCGCGTCGGGGCGCTGCGGGCGGGCGGGGCGTGTGTCCGTATCCGGGGCTGGCTCCGTTCGGTGCGCGCGACGCCCAGTGGTTCTTCGGTCGCGAGCGGGTGACGGCGCTGCTGGTCGCCCTGGTCGCGGAGCACGCGCGGGGCGGTCGTACGGGGCCGGTGGTGGTCGTCGGCCCGTCGGGAGCCGGCAAGTCGTCACTGCTGCACGCCGGTCTGCTGCCCGCCGTGGCGCGAGGTGCCCTTCCGGTCGGCGGCTCGGGCACCTGGGCGGCGCTGTCCATGACGCCCACCGGCGATCCGATGGCCGAGCTGGTCCGGGGCCTGGCGCGGGCGACGCAGCTGGAACCCGCGGTCGTGGAAAGGGCCGCCGTGGCCGGTCCCCGCGAACTGGCGCTTGCGGTGCGGGAGAAGACCGCTCGCGTGACGGAGCCCGGTGACGCTCGGGGCGGGGCCGCCCTGCCGCGGCAGCAGTCGGGCGACGGCGCACGGACCGCGGACGGACTGATCGTGGTGGTCGACCAGTTCGAGGAGCTGTTCACGCTGTGCGACCGCCCGAGCCGGCGCCGTCGTTTCGTGCGGACGCTCCAGGCGCTGACCGAGCCCGGCGATGAGAGCCGCAGGCCCGTGGTCGTGGTGCTCGGGGTGCGCGCGGACTTCTACGGGCAGTGTCTGGACTTCCCCGAACTGGTCGCCGCGCTGCGGGAGACCCAGTTCCCGCTGGGACCCATGACGAGCGGTGAGCTGCGCGAGGCGATCGCCGGCCCGGCCCGTGCCGCCGGCCTGGAACTGGAGCCGGGGCTGCTGGAGCTGTTGCTCGGCGACCTGGGCGCCGGTGACGACGAGACGCCGTGCAGAGGCGCCGGAAGCCTGCCGTTGCTGGCGCACGCCCTGCTGACGACCTGGCAGCAGCGGGAGGACGAGCGGCTGACCGTCGCCGGTTACCGGCGCACCGGAGGGATCAGGGGCGCCGTGGCGGCGAGCGCCGAGCGGGTGTACGCCCATCTGGAGGCGGAAGGCCGCACGGCGGCGCGGCAGTTGCTGCTGGGCCTGGTGCGGGTCGGCGAGGGCGACATGGACACCCGGCAGCGGGTGCGGCGGCACCGGCTGCTGTCGGCCGTACCTGATCCGGCGGTGGCCACGGAGGTGCTGGAGACGTTCGGCGACGCGCGGCTGCTGACTCTGGACACCGACTGCGTCGAGATCACGCACGAGGCGCTGCTGCACGCCTGGCCGAGGCTGCGGAGCTGGATCGACGCCGACCGCGCGGGCCTGCGTGGCCATCAGCGGCTGATCGAGGCGGCCGAGGCCTGGGAGTCCGGCGGACAGGACCCGGCGCTGCTGTACCGCGGGACCCAGCTGGCCGTGTCGGTGGACTGGCTGGACGGACGTCTGATGTCACCGGACGCCCTCGAACGCCGCTTCCTGTCGGCGGGGGTGGCCCAGGAGCGGCAGGAGGCTGCCGCCCGCCGCAGGCGGACCCGGCGGCTGCGGCAACTGGTCGCCCTGCTCTCCGCGTTGGTGCTGCTGACGGCCGGGGCGACGGGTTTCGCGCTGCTCCAGCGCGCCGACGCCCTGGCCGAACGGGACCGCTCGGCCGCCCGGGTCGCCGTCGACGAGGCCGAACGGCTCCGGCAGGTCGACCCGTCGCTGGCGATGCGGCTGAGCCTGGCCGCCTACCGGGTGGCGCGCACACCGCAGACCCGGGGCGGGCTCCTGGCGTCGTCCGGGAGCGTCTACTCCACGCCCCTCCCCCGGCACGAGTACACGGTGCGCCAGGCCCTGTTCCACGGTTCTCTCCTGGTGACCGCCGCCGAGGACGGCCTGGTCCGGCTCACGGACGTGCGCCGTCCGGCCCGCCCCCGGGCCGTGGCCTCCCTGCCGCATCCCGAGCCGCTGCACGCCGTGGCCATCACCCGGGACGGCCGGTTCCTGGCCGCCGGCGGCGCCGACGCCGAGGTGACGATCTGGTCGTTGGGCACGCCGCGGCCGCGCCGCCTGGTGTCCGTTCCGGCCGACGGCGAGGTCACCGCGCTGGCGATCAGCCCGGACGACCGGACCCTGGTGGCCGCCACCGACCAGGGCGGGCTGCACAGCTGGGACATCGGCGACCCGGGGCGGCCGCGCGGCGGTGGCGGAGGGACCGGTGCGGTGCACGAGGGTCCGGTCAACGCCGTGGCCTTCGCTCCCGGCGGACGTACGCTCGCCAGCGCGGGCGACGACCACACCGTACGGCTGTGGCGGCTCGGCGGTGACGGGCGCCTGCGGCGGGCCGCCGTCCTGACCGACCACACCGCCCAGGTGCGCGGGGTGCGCTTCGCGCCCGACGGCCGCAGCCTGGCCAGCGTCGGCTTCGACAGGACCGTGCGGATCACCCCCGTCGCGGACCCCTACCGTCCCGGCCGGTCGCGCACGATGCGCGGACACAACGGCCTGATCCACAGCGTCGCCTTCCGGCCCGACGGCCGCCTGCTGGTGACCGGCGGGGACGATCAGACCGCCCGTCTGTGGGACGTCGACCGGCAGCGGGAACTGGTGGCGCTGCCGCAGCCGAACCCGGTCCGCGCGGTCGCCCTCGGCCCGGCCGGTGTCCTCGTCACGGGCGACGACGAAGGGCGGGTGCTCCTGTGGCATCTGCCGCCGCCGGTGACGGCGGCCCACGCCGCGGTCACCAGCCTGGCGTTCGGCCCCGGCGGGAAGGTGCTGGCCACGGCGGGCATGGACGGCAGGGCGCGGATCTGGCGGCGGTCACCGGACGGCGGCGTCACCCTGCTGGGTTCCGCACGGCATCCGGGGGCGGTCTACGGGCTGGCGTCGAGCACCGACGGCCGTCTGCTGGTCACGGCCGGCGAGGACCACCGGGTACGCCTGTGGGACGTGAGCCGGCCCCGGCGGCCCGTGCGGCTGTCGACGCTGTCCGACCACACGGACGCCGTGTACGCGGTCGCCCTGAGCCCTGACCGCCGGCTGCTGGTGACCGGCGGGGAGGACCACACCGTCCGGGTGTGGGACATCAGCCGCCCGCAGCGGCCGGTGCGGCTGGCGAAGCTGACCCACCACACCGACCGGATCAACTGGGTCTCCCTGGACCGGAGCGGCCGGCTGCTGGCCACGGCGGGCGGCGACTACCGCACACGGATCTGGCGGCTCACCGACCCGCGGCGACCGCGGCTCCTGGCGGAACTGCTGCATCCCAACCAGGTCAACGGGGTGGCTCTGTCCCCGGACGGCCGTCTGGTGGCCACGACGGACGACGACCGCAAAGTCCGCCTGTGGACCGTGCCCGTGCCGCGGGGCCGGAACCCGGCCCCGGTGCACCCGTCGACCGATCCGCTGAGCGTCATGGTGGGCCATCGGGAGGCGTCCCGCGGCCTCGCCTTCGCACCGGACGGCCGGACCCTGGCCAGCACGAGCGACGACCGCACCGTCCATCTGTGGGACGTCGCCGACGCCCGCCGGCCCGCACTCCTGACGGTGCTCTCCGGCCATTCCCAGCCCGTCCACACCGTCGCGTTCGCCCCCGACGGCCGGTCCCTGGCCACCGGCGGGCTGGACGCCACCATCCGCTTCTGGTCCAACGACCTGGACCAGGTCGTCGACCGCATCTGCGCCCTCGACGGCCCGCTCGGCCGCGGCGAGTGGGAGACGTATTTCCCCGGGCAGCGGTACCGCCGGTCCTGCTGAGGCGAGCGGAGCGGGACGCGGCGGCGGTCAGAACCCGGCCGCCGCGTAGGCGCCGTAGGCGACCGGCGGGGCCACGTCGGCGGCCGGGCACTTCGCCGTGCGCGGCCAGGGCCATTGCGTGAGGTACCGCACCGGCCGTTCCGCCCGCAGCATGGCCCGGCGAATGTTGTCGGCCGCTTCCCGGTCGTCGTAGTACACCTCGCCGACGATCAGCGGCTGCCGGTACCCGATGGCGTCCAGTGCCGCGTCCGCGTCCATGAACTGCCGGTACTCGTCCCCGTCGTGCTCCTGGCCGTACGGGTGCACCTCCAGCGTCGCCGGCGGCTCGTCCCCGTACACGGCCGGCAGGTTCGGCACCCGCCCGGCGATCCACACCGTCATCGAGAACCCGACCGTGTCCGCCCTGCCGAACTGCCGCCGGTAGTCCTGCCAGAGCGTCCTGTCGTACCGCAGCAGCACGTCCTCGCCGTCCGCGGGCGCGCCCTCGTTGAGCAGATCGATGACATACGGCAGCCCGGAGCGCACGGTCTCGGCACGCACCTGCCGGACGACAGCCAGGTTCTCCTCGTACAGCGGGCGGTCGAACCGCGTCCAGTCCGTGGGGTCGTTCGCGTCCATGGGAAAGAACGCGATCTCGACCGCCTCGAACCCGGCGCTCCTCACATCACGCAGCAGATCGCGCAGGTTGCGCAGATTCGCGGCGCCGAGACCCCCCTCCGAGGAGTCCATCACCGTGCCGGAGTCGGGCCCGTGGTGGTGGAAGACGGGGATGCGCAGCCGCTTCTGCCCGGCCGCCGCCATCCGCGCCAGCTGCTCCCTGATGAGGCCGGGGGCCTGGTCGTAGCTGTTGACGACGCCGTACGGCTCCCGCGTGCAGTCCGCGTCGACCCGGTAGGTGAAGTAGTTGGAGCCGCCCTTCACCTCCGCCCGCTGGGGCGCCCGTGCCGCGCCCGCGCCGATGAGCAGGGCCACGGCAGCGGCGACCGCCAACGCCCGCCGTACGGTGAACCGCCGGAACCTCATGCTCCCTTCACCTCCGCGAGAGGCGCGGCGCCCGGAGCCGTCTCGGTGCCGGGGTCGGCGAGGTGGCCTTCCATGTCGGCCCAGTCCGGGTGCCAGGCGAATCCCTCGTCGGCGCCGTGCTGCCAGGTGTG
>NZ_JBEPAL010000084.1:0-8329 GCF_040298625.1 Streptomyces sp. NPDC001532 | reverse complement strand
TTTCCCTTTCCGGCGGTTCCGACTCTATCAGATCCTTTCGGGCCTGACTCCCAGTCAGCGGGTGTTGTCTTCGCGGCTGTTGGGCCGTTCCGACGTCTCAAACATTAGCGGATCCGCTCGGCGATTCCCAATCGGGCCGCCGGGCTCCCATTCGAATTGAATTCGGGCAAGCCGAAAACAACCCCGCTGGGAGATCATGCTGATGGTTTGAGGTGCCGCTCTCGCGGCGGAAGTGTCGTCGCAGAACCGTTCCGGCTCCGTGACAACCCGAAGAACTCTACGGATCCGGCAGAGGGGTGTCAAGCGGCCCCTGTCAAGATCTTTTAGTCCAGGTCGGAGAGGCGTCCGCCCGCGTCGGGCTGGGCGTCCTCCACGCGGCGCAGCAGGCGGGTCAGCACCTCGCCGAGGACCGCGCGCTCCGCGGGAGTGAGGTCCTGGAGCAGGTCCTCCTCGAAGACGGTGGCGAGGCGCATCGCCTCGAGCCACTTCGCACGGCCCTCGGGGGTCAGCTCCACGATCACGCGGACGCGGTTGTTCTCGTCCCGCTCCCGGGTGACCAGCCCCTCGGTGACCATGCGGTCGATCCGGTGGGTCATCGCGGCCGGCGTCAGGCCGAGGCGCTTGGCCAGCTCGCTGGGGCCCATGCGGTACGGCGCACCGGACAGCACAAGGGCCTTGAGGACCTCCCAGTCGGTGTTGCTGATGCCGAGGGCGGAGGTCTGGCGGCCGTAGGCGACGTTCATACGGCGGTTCAGCCGGGACAGCGCCGACACGATCTTCTCGACCTGGGGGTCGAGGTCCTGGAACTCGCGCTGGTAGGCGGCGATCTGCTCTTCGAGGGTCGGCTCGCTGAGGCCGGGGGTGTCGCCCATGGGCCGAAGTATCGCACGAGCGGGCTTGGCGTCGAAGTCCTTCGATGTGTACTCTTTAGCTTCGAAGTTTAGTTTCGAAGTCTTCACTCCTAACTTGTCGTAGCTGTCTGAGAGAGGTGAACGTGACCAGGGCGATGGGCGCGGCGATGCGCCGGATCCACGTGGGCAACGCGCTCAGCGCGTTCGGGCTCGGCTTCACCGTGCCCTACCTGTACGTCTATGTGGCGCAGGTGCGAGGGCTCGGTTCCATGACGGCGGGGCTCGTCCTCGCCGCGTTCGCCGTGGCCGCGCTGATCGTGCTGCCGTTCGCCGGGCGGGCGATCGTGCGGCAGGGCCCGCTGCCGGTGCTGCTGGTCGCCCTGGTCACCGCCGCCGTCGGAGCGCTCAGTCTGGGGCTGGCGGGCGGGGCGGTCACCGTGCTGCTCGCGGCGGCGCTGCTCGGGGCCGGTCAGGCCGTGATGCAGCCGGCGCTGGCGACGATGATCGTGGACTGCTCGTCCGCGGAGACCCGCTCGCGGGCGTTCGCGACGCAGTTCTTCCTCCAGAACCTGGGCCTCGGTGTCGGTGGTCTGATCGGCGGGCACCTCGTCGACACCACCCGCGTCTCCTCCTTCACTCTGCTGTTCGCCATCGAGGCGGCGATGTTCCTGCTGCTGGTCGTGGTGATGGCGACGGTGCGGATGCCGCACTCGCCGCGGATCGAGGGCGCGCCGGCGCACACGGCCAAGGGCGGCTGGAGGCAGCTGCTGGGCAACCGGGCGATGGTGCAGCTGTGTGTGCTCGGGTTCGTGCTGTTCTTCGCCTGCTACGGACAGTTCGAGTCGGGGCTGAGCGCCTACGGCGTGGAGGCCGCCGGGATATCGACGTCCGCGCTGGGGACGGCGCTGGCCGCCAACACCGCGATGATCGTCGTGGCGCAGTTCGCCGTGCTGCGGTTCGTGGAGCGCCGGCGGCGTTCGCGGGTGATCGCGGCCGTCGGGCTGATCTGGGCCGTGGCATGGCTCGCGGCCGGGTACGCGGGGCTGGGGCACGGCAGCCAGGAGATGGCCACGGCCGCCTTCATCTCGACGTACGCGCTGTTCGGGCTGGGGGAGGCGATGCTGTCGCCGACCGTGGCGCCGCTGGTCGCGGACCTGGCGCCGGAAGGGCTGGCCGGGCAGTACAACTCGGCGTTCGCCCTGGTGAAGCAGCTGGCGCTGGCGGTGGGTCCGGCAGTGGGCGGCCCGATGGGTGCCTCGCTGCACGCGCCGTACGTGGTGACCTTCCTGCTGTTCTCGCTGGGCATCAGTGTGCTCGCGGTGCGGCTCGGGCGGCGGCTCACGGCGGTGCAGGACCAGCCGTGGCAGGCCCGGAACCGGGTGGTCGCGCGCGGCGGGTCGGCCGCGGAGCCGGTGGCGGCCGAGGCCTGAGGGAGCGGCCGGGGGTGAGCGTGTCACCCCCGGCCGCTCAGGTCCTCGGCAGCGCGAACTCGCACCACACCGCCTTGCCGCCGCCCGGCGTCCGGCGGCTGCCCCAGTTGGAGGCGATGGTCGCGACGATGGCGATGCCCCGGCCGGACTCGTCCCCGGGCTCCGCCCGGCGGCGCCGGGGAAGGTGGTCGTCGCCGTCGGTGACCTCGACGATCAGCCGGCGGTCGGTGCGGCGCAGGCGCAGCCGCATGGGCGGGGTGCCGTGCTGGAGGGAGTTGGCGACCAGCTCGCTGGCGGCCAGGACGCCCAGGTCGTGCAGGTCCGCCGGGAAGCGCCAGCTGGTGAGGACGCCGGAGGCGAAGGCACGCGCGCGGGGTGCCGCCTCCACGCCGCCGAGGAGTTCCAGCGCGGCGTTGCGGAAGAGCTCGCCGTCGGGGCCGGTGCGGGCCGGTTGCTGGAGGACGAGGACGGCGACGTCGTCGTCGTGGTCGGCGGTGACGCCGGCCGAGCGGACCAGGCGGTCGCAGACGACCTGCGGGGTGCCGGTGGCGCCGGACAGGGCGCGCTCCAGGGCGGCGATGCCCTCGTCCAGGTCCTCGTTGCGGCGTTCGACCAGGCCGTCCGTGTAGAGGACGGCCGTGGAGCCGGGGCCGAGGGGGATCGAGCCGGAGGCGTGCATCCAGCCGCCGGTGCCGAGGGGCGGGCCGGTGGGTTCGTCGGCGCGCTGGACGGTGCCGTTCTCGTCGCGGACCAGGATCGGCAGATGGCCGGCGGAGGCGTACACCAGCCGTCCCTCGTTGGGGTCGTGAATGGCGTAGACGCAGGTGGCGATCTGGTTGGCGTCGATCTCGGTGGCGAGGCCGTCGAGGAGTTGCAGGACCTCGTGCGGGGGCAGGTCCAGGCGGGCGTAGGCGCGGACCGCGGTGCGGAGCTGGCCCATGACGGCCGCCGCGCGCACGCCCCGGCCCATGACGTCGCCGATGACGAGGGCGGTGCGGCCGCCGCCGAGGGTGATCACGTCGTACCAGTCGCCGCCGACGGCGGCTTCGGTGCCGCCGGGCTGGTAGGTCGCGGCGATGCGCAGGTCGTCCGGCTGTTCGAGTTCCTGCGGGAGCAAGGAGCGCTGGAGGGTGACGGCGGTCTCGCGCTGGCGGCGCTCGCTGGCGCGCAGCCGCTCGGCGGCCTCGGCGTGGTCGGTGACGTCGGTGGCGAAGACCAGCACTCCGCCGCCGCTGTGGTCGCCCTCGCGGTCCGCCGGGGTGCAGGTGAAGGTGTAGGAGCGGCCGTCGACGGCCTTGCGGGACTTCAGGGTGCGCGGCTTGCCGCTGCGCAGCACCTGGTCGAGCAGCGGCAGCAGGCCGAGCTCCTGGAGTTCCGGCAGTGCCTCGCGGGCGGGGCCGCCGGGCGGGCGGGCGCCGAAGGCGGTGGCGTAGGCCTCGTTGACGTACGCCAGACGGTGGTCGGGGCCGTGGACGAGGGCGACCAGGGCGGGTACCCGGTCCAGCACCTCGCGCACCGGCAGTGCGTCCACGGCGGGTACGGACGGCGGCTCGTCGGTGAGCCGCTCGGCGCGGGCCGCGGGGACGGAGCCCTCGCCTCGGCCCTCTCCCCGCCGGTCCGGCGTGACCGTGGGTTCGGTCCGCGCTGCGGCGCGGCGCTGCGTTCCGGGGAGCCGGGCGCTCCAGCGCGTGAAGTTCACGAATCCTTGCCTCATGTAGTTGTCGTCGGCCGGCTCCGGACCCGGCCCGGTCCCCCGGGGGCGGCGCGGTGGTGGCCGCGGGGTGTCACCGTCCCTGGGAAGTGCAGCACCTTGGAGAAGCCTCGTGGGTTCGGCCGTCAGGGCGGGCGGTGGCCCGCTCCGACGGCGTGGACCAGTCTGGCAGGGAGACCGACCGGGCCGACATCCGTCAGACGCCCCGGTGGCCGCGGGAGTTCCTCGCTCCGGTCAGGACGACCCCTTCGGGTCGTTGGGAGGTTTTCCCCCGGCCGCGAGTTCGAACTCCGCTCGGGGATGTTCGAGTGAACCCAGGGAGACGATCTCCCGTTTGAACAGGCCCGAAAGGGTCCATTCGGCGAGGACGCGCGCCTTGCGGTTGACGGTCGGCACGCGGCTGAGGTGGTAGGCGCGGTGCATGAACCACGCGGGGTAGCCCTTCAGCTTGCGTCCGTAGATGTAGGCGACGCCCTTGTGCAGGCCGAGGGAGGCGACGGAACCGGCGTACGTGTGGGAGTACGTCTGGAGGGGTTCGCCGCGCAGGGAGCGCACGATGTTGTCGCCGAGGACCTTGGCCTGGCGGACGGCGTGCTGGGCGTTGGGCGCGCAGTCGGTGCCGGGTGCGGCGGTGACGTCCGGGACGGCGGCGGCGTCGCCCGCGGCCCACGCGTGCGCGTGCCCGTCGACGGCCAGCTCGGCGGTGACCTTCAGGCGGCCCCGCGCGGTGCGGGGCAGGTCGGTGGCGTCGAGGACCGGGTGGGGTTTGACGCCGGCCGTCCACACGACCGTACGGGTGGGAAATCGTTGTCCGTCGCTGAGCACGGCGACCCGGTCGGCGCAGGACTCCAGGCGGGTGCCGAGGAGGACCTGGATGTTGCGGCGGCGCAGCTCGGTGACCGTGTAGCGGCCCATCTCCTCGCCGACCTCGGGCAGGATGCGGTCCGAGGCCTCGACGAGGATCCACTTCATGTCCTCGGGCTTGATGTTGTGGTAGTACCGCGCGGTGTAGCGGGCCATGTCCGCCAGCTCGCCCAGCGCCTCCACACCGGCGTAACCGCCGCCGACGAAGACGAAGGTGAGGGCCGCGTCGCGGACCGCGGGGTCGCGGGTGGAGGAGGCGATGTCCATCTGCTCGATGACGTGGTTGCGCAGCCCGATGGCCTCCTCGACGGTCTTGAAGCCGATGCCGTGCTCGGCGAGACCGGGGACGGGCAGGGTGCGCGAGACGGACCCGGGGGCGAGGACCAGTTCGTCGTACGACAGCTCCTCCGGCGGCGCGCCCCGCTCCTCGGTGGCGAGGGTGCTGACGGTCGCGGTGCGCTCGGCGTGCCGGACGGCCCGCGCCTCGCCGACGACGACCCGGCACAGGGGCAGGACGCGGCGCAGCGGTACGACGACATGGCGCGGCGAGATGGAGCCGGCCGCGGCTTCGGGGAGGAAGGGCTGATACGTCATGTACGGGTCCGGAGTGACGACCGTGATCTCCGCCTCGCCGCGCCTCAGTTCACGCTTCAGCTTCCGCTGGAGGCGCAGGGCCGTGTACATCCCGACGTAGCCGCCGCCGACAACGAGAATGCGCGCACGTTCCTTCACCATCCCATGACGCACCCACCGCTTGAGTTTGTCCACAGCCCCGGCAATTTGTGTGACCGCGCGACCGGTGGGCACGGGGTTGGCCGATTTACCGGCGCAAGGGGAAGCCTCGCAGGTCAGGGGGCGTGAGCCGGGTGACATAAGGGGGTGCAATCGGGACGTATACGACCCGTACTCCGATCGGGGGGCGCTCCGTGCGGAACCTGCCCCTTCTGAATTGACTCTGTCTCAACTATGTTCGTGTGTCGACGGGGTGTAGGGGGAAGCCTCTCGGGTCCGCGACGGGCGGACTCGACGGCGGGCTCGGGGTTTCGAGCGTTCCGTGCGCTCCGGCATCCAATGGCGGGGAGAGTCTCCGGGGGGAGACGTCATTACCGGGGGATTTCTTATGCACATTCAGGACTCTCGTTGGTCTTCCGCGTCGGCCATCACACCCGGTGGCGCGGTGGGAGCGGTGAGCGCGGCGGCGAACAACGGACGCGCGGACCACGCGCGGACCACGCCGCTTCGCGTGGACGCACAGCGCAATCTGGAACACGTACTGCGCGCGGCGCGCGAGGTCTTCGGCGAGCTGGGGTACGGCGCGCCGATGGAGGACGTGGCGCGGCGCGCCCGGGTCGGCGTCGGCACGGTCTACCGGCGCTTCCCGAGCAAGGACGTCCTGGTGCGGCGGATAGCCGAGGAGGAGACCTCCCGGCTGACCGACCAGGCCCGGACGGCGCTCGGGCAGGAGGACGAGCCGTGGTCGGCGCTGTCCCGCTTCCTGCGGACGTCGGTGGCCTCGGGCGCCGGGCGGCTGCTGCCGCCGCAGGTGCTGCGGGTCGGCGTCGCCGAGGAGGGCGGCGCGGACGAGGCGCGGGTGCCGCAGCAGCGCACCCAGCCCGGCGGCGGTGAGCTGCGGCTGGTGCCGGAGCAGCCGTCCGTCGTGGACGACGCGGGCGCGGCGGCGCTGCTCGACGTCGTGGGCCAGCTCGTGGAGCGGGCCCGCGCGGCGGGCGAACTGCGGCCGGACGTGTCGGTCTCCGACGTCCTGCTGGTGATCGCGACGGCGGCGCCCTCGCTGCCGGACGCGGCCCAGCAGGCGGCGGCCTCGGCCCGGTTGCTGGACATCCTGCTGGAGGGGCTGCGGTCGCGTCCGGCGTGACGGACGTACCGGAGCCTTCGAGGTGACGGAGGGGGGCGTGGGCGCTTCGGCGCTCGCGCCCCTTTTCATGCGCGCACGCCCTTTCCGCGCTCGGCCGCTCCTCGCCGCGCCGCGCACGCCCCTCGCCGCGCCGCGCACGCTCCTCGCCGCGCCGCGCACGCCCCTCGCCGCGCCTCGCTACGCACGCTCTTCGCCGCGCACGCCCCTCGCCGCGCCTCGCGGGCTTCGGATCGCACCGCGCACATCCCTCACCGCACACCCCTCACCGCGTCGCGCGCGCCGGAGCCACCCTGCTCAACTCCGCCCCGTGAAGCGCCCATCGACCCTTCCCCGAACGGGTGACGCCTAGTACGAAACCGCGGCAGGTCCCCACGGACGAGTGGTTGCGTCCCTCGGCGGGGCCCGGCCGAAATCCGGTATGGGACGCTGACCGCGTGGTCGGGACGGATTGGGCTGGCGGCGGGGGCTTTCCGCGATGAGCGTTCACGGGCGGGACGAGTCACTGGACGACGGCGGCCGGGACACCGGTGAGCCGGCCCCGCCGCAGGTGCCGAACCAGGGCGGACGCGGTGACGTCCCGTCGGCCGGCCACCGCCCGGAGCGGGCCGTACCGGCGCAGCGCCACCGGCGCGACGACGGCATCCTGCCGCCACCACGCGATCTGCCCCCCGCGGACCCCGAACTGATCGACCGGATGCGGTCCGGCGACGACACGGCGTACGAGGAGCTGTACCGGCGCCACGCGGACGCCGTCCGCCGCTACGCGCGCACCTGCTGCCGCGACGCCCACACCGCGGACGACCTCACCGCCGAGGTCTTCGCCCGCATGCTCCAGGCGGTGCGCGGCGGTTCCGGCCCCGAACACGCCGTCCGCGCCTATCTGCTGACCAGTGTCCGGCGCGTCGCCGCGCACTGGACCGCCTCCGCACGGCGGGAGCAGCTGGTCGACGACTTCGCGCTGTTCGCGGCGCAGGCCGCGCGGGTCTCCGAGGTGTCCGGCACCGACACGGTCGATCTCGGCGCCGATGTGCGGGCCATGCACGAGGCCGAGCGGTCGATGGCCATGCAGGCCTTCCGCTCGCTGCCCGAACGCTGGCAGGCGGTGCTGTGGCACACCGAGGTCGAGGACGAGTCGCCGAGCGAGGTCGCCATGCTCTTCGGCCTCGACGCCAACGGCACGCGCGTGCTCGCCAGCCGCGCCCGCGAAGGCCTCAAGCAGGCCTACCTCCAGGCCCACGTCAGCACCAGCCTCGCCGGCGACGAGGAGTGCGCCCGCTACGCCGACCGGCTCGGCACCTACGCCCGCCGCAAACTGCGCAGCCGCGCGGAGCGGGGTCTGCGCAAGCACCTGGAGGAGTGCGCCAGGTGCCGGCTGGCGGCCCTCCAGATCGAGGAGGTCGCCGGCGGCATCCCCGCGGTCGTGCCGGTGGCCGTCATCGGCTGGTTCGGCGCCGCCGGGTACGCCAAGGCGGCCGGGCTCGTCGCGGGCGGAGCCGGGGCGGCGGGGCCGCCGTTGAGGTACTTGTAGGTGCAGCCGACGGCCAGGTCGACGCCGTGCTCGTCCAGGCCGACGGGCAGCGCGCCCGCGCTGTGGCAC
>NZ_JBEPAL010000083.1:0-9380 GCF_040298625.1 Streptomyces sp. NPDC001532 | reverse complement strand
TGTTCTTTTGTTATTTTTACTTTCAACACCTCCAAAAAAACCTCTTTTTCATTATCTTAATTTTCTGGGGCTAGTTTCAACGCGCCGCCCCGGCGGGGGCCCGCCGCTTCACGGGTGTGTGGGCCGGCCCTCAGCGGGCCATCTCCTCCTTGAGCGCCGCGACGAAGGCGTCCACGTCGTCCTCGGTGGTGTCGAAGGCGCACATCCAGCGCACGACGCCGGCCGCCTCGTCCCAGAAGTAGAAGCGGAAGCGCTTCTGCAGGCGCTCGCTCACGTCGTGCGGGAGCTTGGCGAAGACGCCGTTGGCCTGCACCGGGTAGAGGATCTCCACCCCGTGCACCGCCCGCACGCCCTCGGCGAGGCGCTGGGCCATCTCGTTGGAGTGGCGGGCGTTGCGCAGCCACAGGTCCTTGGCGAGCAGCGCCTCCAGCTGCACCGAGACGAACCGCATCTTGGAGGCGAGCTGCATGGACAGCTTGCGCAGATGCTTCATCCGGCGCACGGCGTCCTGGTTGAGGACGACGACGGCCTCGCCGAACAGCGCGCCGTTCTTCGTCCCGCCCAGGGACAGGATGTCGACGCCGACGGCGTTGGTGAACGTCCGCATCGGGACGTTCAGCGAGGCCGCCGCGTTGGCTATCCGGGAACCGTCGAGGTGGACCTTCATGCCGTGCGCGTGGGCGTGGTCGCAGATCGCGCGGATCTCGTCGGGCGTGTACAGGGTGCCCAGTTCGGTGCTCTGGGTGATCGAGACGACCTGCGGCATCGCCCGGTGCTCGTCGTCCCAGCCCCAGGCCTGCCGGTCGATCAGCTCGGGGGTGAGCTTGCCGTCCGGGGTGGGCACGGTGAGCAGCTTCAGGCCGCCCATGCGCTCCGGGGCACCGCCCTCGTCGACGTTGATGTGCGCGCTCTCCGCGCAGATCACCGCACCCCAGCGGTCGGTGACCGCCTGGAGCGCGACGACGTTGGCGCCCGTGCCGTTGAAGACCGGGAACGCCTCCGCCGAGGCTCCGAAGTGGCTGCGGATGATCCGCTGGAGGTTGGCGGTGTAGTCGTCCTCGCCGTACGCGACCTGGTGGCCGCCGTTGGCCAGGGCCAGGGCGGCCATCACCTCGGGGTGGGCTCCGGCGTAGTTGTCACTGGCGAAACCGCGGACCTCGGGGTCGTGATGACGACGCGCGTCGGTCCTGGGAGGGTTCACGGCTTCTCGGTCAGCCACAGACGGTTTCCGTTCACTTCCGCGGCGGGCTTGGACCAGACGTCGACGATGGCCTCGGCGAGGTCGTCGACGTCCGTGAAGCCCGCAAACTTCGCGTTGGGCCGCTCGGCGCGCATCGCCTCGTGCACCAACGCCTTCACCACCAGGATCGCAGCAGCCGAGGTCGGCCCCTGCTCACCCCCGGCCTTGCGGAAGTAGTCGGCCATGGCGAGCGTCCAGGCCTCGGCGGCGGCCTTGCCGGCGGCGTAGGCGGCGTTGCCCGCGGTCGGCTTGCTGGCACCGGCGGCGCTGATCAGCACGTACCGGCCGCGGTCGCTGCGCTGGAGCGCCTCGTGGAAGGCGAGCGAGGTGTGCTGGACGGTGCGGATGAGCAGCAGCTCCAGGAAGTCCCAGTCGTCCAGGCTCGTCTTGGTGAAGGTCTCGCTGCCCCGCCAGCCGCCGACGAGATGGACCAGGCCGTCGACTCGGCCGAACTCCTTCTCGGTGCGGGTGGCCCAGTCGCGTGTGGCGTCCAGGTCGAGCAGGTCGACCGTCTCGCCGGTGACGGTGGCGCCGCCGGAGGCGTACCGCGCCGCGTCCACGGCCTCGGCCAGCCGCTCCGGGTCGTTGTCGGCGCCGACGACCGTGGCGCCGGCCTCCGCGAGGCGCAGCAGCGCCGCCCGCCCGGCCGGTCCGCCCGCTCCGGCGACCGCGATCACCGCACCGCTGAGAGCACCGTTCCCCGTCATGTTCCTCGCCTCCTGAGCAGTGGTCTCGCGGTCGCTCACGCGGCGATCCGCTCGGCGCTGTCGGCCGTGATGCCCTTGGCCGAGGCGATCACGTTCTTCAGCTTCTTCGACAGTGCCTCATAGAACATGCTCAGCGGAAACTCGTCGGGAAGCACGTCATCGACGAGCTTGCGCGGCGGCAGGCTGAGGTCCAGGGCGTCCGGGCCCTTGGCCCACTTGGAGCCGGGGTGCGGGGCGAGGTAGGCGGAGACCAGTTCGTAGCCGGCGAACCAGTGCACGAGCTTGGGGCGGTCGATGCCGTCGCGGTAGAGCTTCTCGATCTCGGCGCACAGCTGGTTGGTGACCTGCGGGGCGCGCTGCCAGTCGATGAAGAGCTTGTTGTCGGTCCAGCGGACGACGTCGTGCTTGTGCAGGTAGGCGAAGAGCAGCTGCCCGCCCAGGCCGTCGTAGTTGCGGACCCGCTCGCCGGAGACCGGGAAGCGGAACATGCGGTCGAAGAGGACCGCGTACTGCACGTCACGGGCCTGCGGGACGCCGTCGGCCTCCAGCTTCACGGCCTCCTTGAAGGCGGTGAGGTCGCAGCGCAGCTCCTCCAGGCCGTACATCCAGAACGGCTGGCGCTGCTTGATCATGAACGGGTCGAAGGGCAGGTCGCCGTGGCTGTGGGTGCGGTCGTGGACCATGTCCCACAGCACGAAGGCCTCTTCGCAGCGCTTCTGGTCGTGGACCATCGCGGCGATGTCCTCGGGCAGTTCCAGACCCAGGATGTCGACGGCGGCGGCGGTCACCCGGCGGAAGCGGGCGGCCTCGCGGTCGCAGAAGATGCCGCCCCAGGTGAACCGCTCCGGGGCCTCGCGCACGGCGATGGTCTCGGGGAACAGGACGGCGGAATGGGTGTCGTAGCCGGCCGTGAAGTCCTCGAACTTGATGCCGCAGAACAGCGGGTTGTCGTAGCGGGTGCGCTCCAGCTCGGCCAGCCAGTCCGGCCAGACCATGCGCAGCACGACCGCTTCGAGGTTGCGGTCGGGGTTGCCGTTCTGCGTGTACATCGGGAAGACGACCAGGTGCTGGAGGCCGTCGGCGCGGCTGCGCGCGGGCTGGAAGGCCAGCAGGGAGTCGAGGAAGTCCGGCACCTCGAAGCCGCCGTCGGCCCAGCGACGCAGGTCGCGCACGAGGGCCTGGTGGTAGGCGGCGTCGTGCGGCAGCAGCGGGGACAGCGTCTCGACGGCCTCGGCGACCTGCCGTACGGCGGCCTCGGCCTCCGCGCGGTCCGGAGCGCCGTCGGCCTCGAAGTCGATCGATCCGTCCTTGGACTGCCATGGCCGGATCCGCTCCACGGCATCCTTGAGCACGGGCCATGCCGGGTGCTCCACCACCCTGGCCACCGGAGGAACCTGCCCCTCCGAACCCACCTGCACAAGAATTTCCGTCATGTCCCATCCTCCGCTGGAGAACCTTGCGTATGGACACCGTATGCATATGCGGTTCTTCCAGCAAGAGGGGGTGGCGGGAAATTATCCTGCGCATGCCCTTGGTCACGAAACTTTTTCCTGTCCGACACGGATCGGACGGTCGCCGCGCAGGGACGGACGCAGGTGCGGATACAAGGCGCGGCGGGGCTACTAGGCTGGCGGGTCTGTCCGTCGACGGAAGCGAGCGAACCTTGAACTTCCTCACCATCGGTCACCGCGGAGTCATGGGTGTCGAACCCGAGAACACCCTGCGCTCCTTCGTCGCCGCCGAACAGGCCGGCCTCGACGTCATCGAACTCGATCTGCATCTGAGCAAGGACGGCGCCCTCGTCGTCATGCACGACGCCGAGGTGGACCGCACGACCGACGGCAGCGGTGCCATCGCCGACAAGACCCTCGCCGAGCTGCGCGCCCTGGACGCGGGCAGGGGCGAGCGGATCCCGGTCTTCGAGGAGGTCCTGGACGCGGTGGACCTGCCGTTGCAGGCCGAGATCAAGGACGTCGCGGCGGCGCGGGCGCTGGCGGAGGTGATCCGGCGGCGGGACCTCGCGGGGCGCGTCGAGGTGTCCTCGTTCCACGACGAGGCGATCACCGAGACGGCCCGGCTGCTGCCCGGCGTGCGCACCGCCCTGATCGCCAGCCGCTACGGCACCGACGTCGTGGACCGCGCGGTGCGGGCCGGTGCCGCGACGGTCTGCCTCAACATCCGCCGGCTGACCCTGGAGGTCGTCGAGCGGGCCCGCGAGGCCGATCTGCGGATCATCGGCTGGGTGGTGAACTCGCAGGAGCACCTGCGGCTGGTCCGGGCCCTGGAACTGGACGGCGCCACGACCGACCTGCCCGGCATCAAGCGCACCGGCCGGTTCACCGCGTGAGGCTCACACCAGCGGCTTGACCAGCAGCTCGAACTGGAGGTCGGGGCGCCGCGGGATGCCGAAGCGCTCGTCGCCGTACGGGAACGGGGACATCCGTCCGGTACGGCGGTAGCCGCGCCGCTCGTACCAGGCGATCAGGTCCTCGCGTACGGAGATCACGGTCATGTGCATCTCCCGCACGCCCCACGTCGCGCGGGCCTGGCGCTCCGCCTCCGCGATGATGACCTTGCCCAGCCCGCCGCCCTGGAGCGCCGGGCTCACCGCGAACATGCCGAAGTAGGCGTAGTCCCCGCGGTGTTCCAGCTGGCAGCAGGCGACCAGGGTGCCGTCCCGCTCCACCGTGAGCAGCCGGCTGTCGGGCGACTCGATCACGCCCAGCACGCCCTCGGGATCGGTCCGCTGTCCTTCGAGGATGTCCGCCTCGGTGGTCCAGCCGGCCCGGCTGGCATCCCCGCGGTACGCCGACTCGATCAGCGCGACCAACGGCTCCACGTCGGCGTCCGTCGCGTCGCGGAAGGTCAGTCCGGTGGTCGCGGTCTCCATCAGGTGCGTCTCCGATTCTCGGCGCGGCTCGGGCAGGGACGAGGGTATCCCCGCCGCTAGGCTCCCGTGCATGGTGCATGTACTCGGCAGCCGAATCCTGCTGCGCCCCCAGGACCCCGAGCGTTCCCGGACCTTCTACGGCGAGCAGCTGGGCCTCGCCGTCTACCGCGAGTTCGGGACCGGGCCGGAACGCGGCACCGTCTACTTCCTCGGCGGCGGCTTCCTCGAACTGTCCGGGCGCTCCGACACCCCGCCCTCCCCCGCCGTGCGGCTCTGGCTCCAGGTCGCCGACGCGCGCGCCGCGCACGAGGAACTGAGCGGGCAGGGGGTGGAGATCGTCCGGCCGCCGGTGAAGGAGCCGTGGGGCCTGGTCGAGATGTGGATCGCGGACCCGGACGGCACTCCGATCGTCCTGGTGGAGGTCCCCGCGGACCATCCCCTCCGCTACCGGCCCGGCATCTGAGACCCGGCGGGCAGGTCACCGCGGGCCGGCCGCCGCCTGGCTCCGGATGGCCGCCCTCCGGTCCCGGGGCTAGCGTGCTGGCAGGGGGACGGCAGGAGACGCGGCGGGAGGAACGCCATGAAGCTCGACGCGCCGGTCGTCGGTGGGCCCTGCTGGACCGAGCTGGGCACCAGCGATCTGGAGGCGGCCAAGGAGTTCTACGGGCGGCTGTTCGGCTGGGCGGCCGAGACGGATCCCCGGCAGGAGGCGGGCGGGTACACCGTCGCGCATCTCGCCGGCGCGGCGGTCGCGGCGCTCGCCCCGCTGTACCAGGAGTCGCAGCCGGTGGCGTGGAACGTGTCGTTCGCCGTGGCCGACGCCGACGTCACCGCCCGGCTGATCGAGGAGGCCGGCGGGAAGGTCCTGGTCGGGCCCATGGACGTGTTCGACGTGGGCCGTTTCGTGGTGGCCCTGGATCCGGGCGGCGCGGCCTTCCAGCTGTGGCAGGCGCGGGCCTTCCCGGGCGCCGGCGTGCTCAACGCGCCGGGCTCGCTCGGCTGGGTGGAGCTGCTGACCCGGGACCCGGCACGGGCGAAGACCTTCTACACCACGGTGTTCGGCTGGACCGTCGGCGCATCCGACCGCTATCCGCAGTGGGGCGTGGACGGCGCCGACTTCGGCGGCATGGTCACGATGGACGACAAGTTCCCGCACGAGGTGCCCCCGCACTGGCTGCCGTACTTCGCGGTCGCCGATGTGGACGACTCCGCGGCGACGGCGACCGAGGCGGACGGCACCGTGCTGATGGAGCCGACGTCGCTGCCCGACGGGCCGCGGATCGCGGTGCTGCGGGATCCGCAGGGGGCGGTGTTCGGCGTCTACCGGGCCGGCGACGAGCGTTGACCCGCGGCCCCGGGACTTGCCCTGGAGCGCTCTCCAGGCCCTAGCGTCGACCGCACGAACTGCTGCGGAGGGAAAGCTACGTGCGGTACACACTGTTCGGCAGGACCGGTCTGCGGGTCAGCGAGCTCAGCCTCGGTGCGATGGTGATGGGCGACGGCCTCGACCACGGCTCCGACAAGGACACCAGCGCCCGGATCGTCGACGCCTACGCGGACGCCGGGGGCAACTTCATCGACACCGCCGACATCTACGCGGGCGGCGCCTCGGAGCGGATCCTCGGCCAGGTGCTGGAGGGGCGGCGCGACGCGTTCGTGCTGGCCAGCAAGTACACCTGCGTGACCCGCGAGGGCGATGTCAACTCCGCCGGGAACCACCGCAAGAACCTGGTGCAGTCGGTGGAGGCGAGCCTGGCGCGGCTGCGCACCGACCGGCTGGACGTGCTGTGGGTGCACGCCCGGGACAACTTCACCCCCGTCGAGGAGGTGATGCGCGCCCTCGACGACCTCGTACGGACCGGCAAGGTGCTCTACCTCGGGGTGTCGGACTGGCCGGCGTGGGAGATCGCCCAGGCGTGCACGCTGGCCGAGCTGCGCGGCTGGACCGCGTTCGCGGGCTCCCAGCTGCGGTACAACCTGCTGGAACGCACCCCGGAGCGCGAACTGCTGCCGCAGGCGCGGGCCTTCGACCAGGCCGTGCTGGCCTGGTCGCCGCTGGCGGCCGGCAAGCTCACCGGCAAGTACCGGCGGGGCGGGACGGGCCGGCTCGGCGCGTCGGGCGCGGCGGCCGATCCGCGCGAGGAGGCGGTGGTCGACGCCGTCGTGGAGATCGCCGAACAGGGCGGCTGGAGCCCGGCGCAGGTGGCGCTGGCCTGGCTGCTGGGCCGGCCGGGCAACGTGGTGCCCATCGTCGCGGCGACCAGGGAGAGCCAGCTCGCCGACAATCTGGCCGCGGCCGACGTACGGCTGGACGCGGACGCCGTCGCCCGGCTCGACGAGGTGAGCGCCGTACCGCTGGGCTTCCCGCACGAGTTCCTCCGCGACCCAGGCGTCACCCGCACCGTCTACGGCGACCGATGGACGGACATCGACGACCGCCGCTCCAGCCACCGGCGCACCGTGCACGACGTCCTGTGACGGCGGGATGCCGTCGACCGGCCGGCGGGCGGCGTCCGTGAGGCGGAGATGAGGGCCGTGAGGGGTGCTGGGAGCCGGACGGGCCGTCCCGTGGCGGGCGCGCGTCCGGCCACGCAGCCGCGCGGCGCGACCGGGCGGTTCGCGGCCGGCGCCTGTGAGGCGGACACCGGTGATCCGGCGGTCCCGGGTGCCGCCGCGCCGGACGGGCTGCTCGCCGCGGAGTGCGCGTCCGGCCGCTCAACCGCTCAGCGCGTCCAGGCAACTCGCGGCCGGCGCCCGTGAGGCCGACACCGATGACCCGGCGGCCCCAGACCTCGCCCCGCCGGACCAGCCCATGACGCGGAGCGCGCCCCGCCACTCAGCCACGCAGCGCGTCCAAGCAACTCGCGGCCGGCGTCCGTGAGGCCGGCACCGGTGACCCGGCGGTCCCATGCCTCACCCCGCCGGACCGGGCGCCCGTGACGGCGGTGCCGTGTGTCGCCCCGCCGGGCGGGCTCTCCGTCCCGCGAGGCGCGCGGCCGGGCGGTCAGCTGCGCAACGCGCCCAAGCGGCCCTCCAGCTGGCCGAGCAGTTCGCCGAGGAGGGCGGCGAGGTTCGACTGCTGTGGCGCCCCCAGCCCGGACAGTACGGCGGTCTCGTAGGCGAGCTGCTCGGGCAGGATGCCGTCGACCAGTTCGCGGCCCGCGTCCGTGAGGCGGATGTGGGTGACCCGGCGGTCCCGGGCGTCGCCGCGCCGTTCGACCAGGCCGCGCTCGGTGAGCTGCTTGAGCCGCTTGGTGACGGCGGCGCCCGAGGAGAACGTCTCCCGGGACAGGTCGCCTGGTGTCAGCTCATGGCCGGTGCGGCGCAGCGCGCCCAGCAGGTCGAACTCGGGGCGGCTGAGTCCGGCCCGGCGCAGCGGGGCGTCCTCGGCCTGCTGGAGCAGCGCGGCACAGCGGTTGACCCGGCCGATGATCTCCATGGGCCCGGTGTCGAGATCCGGGTGCACGGCCTGCCACTGCCGTACGACGGCGGCCACGGTGTCGGCCCGCGCGGCCTCCCGGCTCTCGTCCGTACCGGGCCGCCGTTTCGTCGCCGTCATGGCCGTACTTCCTCCGTCGTCGCGTCGTCCGCTCGCCGGTCCAGGTGCAGGCCCTGGCGGCGTACCGTCTCGGCGAGGGTACGGTGTCCGGCCTGCTCGACGCGGTCGACCCGGTCGGCGGACGGCGTGCGCTGCCCCCACTCGCCGGATGCGGCGTCGGCCGTGACGCGCAGTTCGACCAGTGCGGCGGCGAGGGCGCGGCGGGCGCTCTCCAGGGCGCCGGGGGCCGGCTGTGGCTCGGCGAGCAGGCGGGCGGCGCGCTCCCGGGCGCGTTCGGTGGCGGCGAGGGCGCCGGTGAGGCGGGTGCCCGCACGCCGGTTGGTGACGGCGACGGCGGCCACCAGGCCGACCAGCGCGCCTACGAGGGTGTCCACGATCCGTTCGGTGACCAGGTCGCTGGGGTTCTGGTAGCCGCCGAACTCGGTGATGAGCAGGGCCATCGGGGTCACGCACACGCTGCCGAGCCAGTAGTTGCGGCTGATCAGCGCCTCGGCGCCGAAGCTGAAGGCGAGACAGCACAGCACGAGGGCGGCCTGCCCGAGGTGGGCGAGCGGGGCGACGGCGGCGAAGACGAGGACGCCGGCGAGGTTGCCGACGACGCGCTGGACGCTCCGGCTCCAGGTGAGGGCGAGATTGGCCTGGTAGAGGGCGGCGGCGGTGACGAGAGCCCAGTACGGGCGGCCGATGCCGAGGGCGAGGGAGGCGTATCCGGCGAGGGCGCAGCCGAGGGCGGTGCGGGCGGCGAGGGGGACGAGCGGGGCCAGCCGGTGCCACAGCCGCTCCACGGGGGTGTCCGCGGCGTCGGGCTCGGGGACGGACCGCCCGCCGTCGTTCGGGAGGGGGCCGGTGCCGCGCAGCGAGCGGGCCGCGGCGCGCAGCCGGGCGGGGTCTGTGTCGGCGGGGGCGGCGACGGCGACCTCGGCGCGGACGAGGAGGCGGGTGAGGGCGGGACGGGCGGCGGCCGAGCGGGTGCCGCCGGCGAGC
>NZ_JBEPAL010000082.1:0-15086 GCF_040298625.1 Streptomyces sp. NPDC001532 | reverse complement strand
TTGGCGTGCTGCTTCTCCACCGCGCGGGCCGAGCCGGCGTGCGTCGCCTCCTCGATGCGGCGCTGGAGATCCGCGAGCTTGCCCGCGGTCGTGTGCATGTCGATGTCGGTCACTGATCGCTCCACTTGCTCCACTTGCTCCACATGATCCACTTGCTCCACTGGTTCCACCGGTCGTCGCTGGTCAGAAGGTGTCGTGGGGGACGTGCACGCCCCAGACGTCGCGCAGGGCGTGGGACACCTCGCCGACGGTGGCGCGCTGCCGCAGCGCCTCCCGCATCGGCGGCAGGACGTTCTCCGTGCCCCCGGCGGCGGCCCGCAGGTCGTCCAGGGCCCGCTCGACGGCGTCCTTGTCGCGCTCCTCGCGCAGCACCGCCAGGCGTTCGCACTGGTCGATCTCGATCTGCGGGTCGACGCGCAGCGGTTCGTAGGGCTCCTCCTCGTCGAGGACGTACTTGTTGACGCCGACCACGGTCCGCTCCTGGTGGTCGATCTCCAGGGCGATGCGGTACGCGGACTTCTCGATCTCGGACTTCTGGAAGCCCTGCTCGATCGCGGCGACGGCGCCGCCGCGGTCCTCCACGGCCTGGATCAGCTCCAGGACGGCCGCCTCGATGTCGTCCGTCATCGACTCCATCAGGTAGGACCCGGCGAAGGGGTCCACCGTCTTGGTCACATCGGTCTCGTAGGCGATGACCTGCTGGGTGCGCAGGGCCAGTCGCGCGGCCTTCTGCGTGGGCAGGGCGATGGCCTCGTCGTAGGAGTTGGTGTGCAGCGACTGGGTGCCGCCGAGGACCGCGCCCAGGCCCTGGAGGGCGACCCGGACCAGGTTGACCTCGGGCTGCTGGGCGGTGAGCTGCACACCGGCGGTCTGGGTGTGGAAGCGCAGCATCTGCGACTTGGGGTTGCGCGCGCCGAACTCGTCGCGCATGATCCGCGCCCAGACACGGCGGGCGGCGCGGAACTTCGCGATCTCCTCCAGCAGCGTGGTCCGCGCGACGAAGAAGAACGACAGACGCGGCGCGAAGTCGTCGACGTCCAGACCGGCGGCGATCGCGGCGCGCACGTACTCCTTGGCGTTGGCTAGCGTGAAGGCGATCTCCTGCACGGGCGTCGCACCGGCCTCGGCCATGTGGTAGCCGGAGATGGAGATGGTGTTCCAGCGCGGCAGTTCCCGGTGGCAGTAGGCGAAGATGTCGCTGATCAGCCGCAGGGACTGCTGGGGCGGGAAGATGTAGGTGCCGCGGGCGATGTACTCCTTGAGCACGTCGTTCTGGATGGTGCCGGTCAACTGGTCGCCGGACACGCCCTGTTCGGCCGCGACGAGCTGGTACAGCAGGAGCAGGGTGGAGGCCGGGGCGTTGATCGTCATCGACGTCGACACCTTGCCGAGCGGCAGGCCCTGGAAGAGCGTGCGCATGTCCTCGATCGAGTCGATCGCGACGCCGACCTTGCCGACCTCGCCGCGGGCGATGGCCTCGTCGGAGTCGTAGCCCATCTGGGTCGGCAGGTCGAAGGCCACGCTCAGGCCGCCGGTCCCGGCGGCGACCAGCTCGTGGTAGCGCTCGTTGGACTCCTTCGCGGTGCCGAAGCCGGCGTACTGCCGCATCGTCCATGGGCGGCCCGTGTACATCGACGGATAGACGCCCCGGGTGAACGGGAACCGCCCCGGAGTGCCCAGCCGGGCGTCCGCGTCGAAACCGGCGAGCGCCGACGCGTCGTAGACCGGCCGGATCGGCAGACCGGACTCGCTCTGCGCGGTGGAATCCACACGGACCTCCCTGTGGTACTCGATATCGATACGACGGTACTGAGTACCGTACCCTCGGGGCAAGTGGTGCCCCGGCAGAACGACAGGGGAGGATGGGCGGTCATGAGCAAGTCACCCGCACGGATCCGGCTCGCCGACGCCGCCTTCGCCCTGTTCGACGAGCGCGGCTACGAGCAGACGACCATCGACGACATCGCCGAGCGGGCCGGTGTGGGGCGTACGACGTTCTTCCGGCACTACCGGTCCAAGGAAGCGGTCATCTTCCCCGACCACGACCGGCTGCTCGACCTGATCCGGGACCGGCTGGCGACCTCCAGCCACAGCACGGCCCTGGTCGCCGTCTCCGACGCGGTCCGGCTGGTGCTGCTGCACTACATCGAGGAAGGCGACCTCGCCCGCCGGCGGTACGCCCTCACCAGCAAGGTGGCCGCCCTGCGCGACCGCGAGATCGCCAGCGTGGCGCGCTACCAGCGGCTGTTCCGCGAGTTCATCGCCGACTGGATGGGCGACCCGACGGAGGCGGCCTCGCTGCGGGCCGAGCTGATGGCCGCCGCCGTGGTCGCGGCGCACAACCATGTGCTACGCCGCTGGCTGCGCGGCGAGTCCGCGGACCCGGTGGCGGAGATCGACGACGCGATGCGCGAGGTGGTCGCCCTGTTCCCGCCGCGCTCCGCGCGGGACGAGAGCGCCGGTACCACCGTGGTCGCCTTCCGCACCGGACAGGAGCTCGACGCGCTGCTGCCCGCCCTGAAGCGCGTCGTCGAAGGGGCCTCGGGTCTGCCGTCGTAGAACGGCGGCACCCGCGGCGCGCGAACGGGCACGCCCTTCGAACCTTCGGTACGTTGCCGGTATGGCGACCGACGTCGACGCTTTCTTGCGCGACCTGGCCCGAGTGGTCACGCCACGGGCGGACGAATGGGCCGGCATGGTGCTGGAACGCCTGCGTGACGAGCTTCCCGAGCTGTGGCGGGACGACGACCTCACCCCGCTCGCGCTGAAGGAGACGGCCGCCCATGTCACCGCCTTCCTGAGACTCCTGGAGCACGGCCTCGACGAGACCCGGGTCAGCACACCCGAGGTCGCCACCGGGATCGCCCGCAGGTTCGCCAGGGCGGGCGTGCCGATCAGCAAACTGCTGCGCGCCTACCGCCTCGGCCATGTCTGCCTGCTCCAGCTGATCCAGTCCGAGACCTGCCGTCTCACCGACGACTGGCAGCTGATCAACGCCGCCGGCGTCCGGCTCATCGCGACCGGCTTCGAGTACGTCGACCAGGGCTCGGAGGAGGTCGTCGCCGCCTACCAGGAGGAACGCGACCACCGGCTGCGACGGCGGCTGCTGGTGACCAACGAGGCGAGCAGACGGATCGGCACCACGCTCGACACCACGCTCACCGCCCGGGAACTCGCGGAGGTCGGCACCGACGACTTCGCCGACCTGGTCACCGTCGACCTCTTCGAGTTCGTCCTCCAAGAGAACGGCGCCCCTCCGACGACACTGCGCCGGGTCGCCCAGCGGTCGGCGCCGGACGGCGGCCCGGACCCCGCCGTCACCACCGGCCGGACGCACACCTACCCGCCCGACTCCGACGCGGCGCGCGCCCTGGCCACGGGACAGTCGTTCCTGCACCACGTCACCCCCTCCGACGCGCCCGACCGCACGGACCACCCGGACATCCCCGGCATCCACTCGGCCCTGCTGCTGCCGCTGCGGGCCCGCGGCGACACCCTGGGCCTCGCCCGGTTCTTCCGCCATCGCACGGCGGCCCCGTTCGACCAGGAGGACCTGCTCCTGGCCCAGGAGATCGCCGCCAGAGCGGCGGTGTCCATCGACAACGCCCGCCGCTACACCCATGAGCGCTCCACCGCGCTCACCCTCCAGCGCAGCCTGCTGCCGCACCGCACGGTCGCGCAGCCCGCCGTCGAGACCGCCTTCCGCTATCTGCCCAGCGGATACCGCACCGGCGTCGGCGGCGACTGGTACGACGTGATCCCGCTCTCCGGAGCCCGCGTCGCGCTGGTCGTCGGCGATGTCGTCGGCCGTGGCCTGCACGCCGCCGCCACCATGGGCGGGCTGCGCACGGCCGTCCGCGCCTTCGCCGACATCGATCTGATGCCCGACGAACTCCTCACCCACCTCGACGACGTGGTCATCCGCCTCCAGCGCGAAGCCGCGCAGGACGACGGCGACGGCGACGTCGACGGCGAGACCAGTGCCACCTGCCTCTACGCCGTCTACGACCCGGTGTCCCGCCAGTGCTCGATGGCCAGCGCCGGACATGTGCTGCCTGCCGTGGCGCTGCCCCCGGCCGCACCGGGCCGTGACCAGGGCCCGAGGACGGTCGACTTCCCGGACGCCCCGATCGGCCCGCCACTGGGCCTGGGCGGACTCCCCTTCGAGACCGCCCAGTTCGAACTGCCCGAGGGCAGTCTGCTGGCCCTGTTCACCAACGGGCTCATCCAGAGCCGCACCCGTGACGTGGACGCCGCGCGCACGCTGCTCGGCGACGTGCTCGCCGGGGCTCCCGAGTCCCCGGACGAGATCTGCGACCGGGTGCTCGCCGCGCTGCTGCCCGACGGACCGGCCGACGACGTCGCCCTGCTGGTGGCCCGCACCCGGGCACTCGACCCCGGCCACGTGGCCACCCTGGACCTCCCCTCCGACCCCGCGGCCGTCTCCGGGGCCCGCGGCTTCACCGACGACACGCTCACCGCCTGGGGGCTGGAGGAGCTGGCCTTCACCACCGAGCTGATGGTCAGCGAACTGGTCACGAACGCGGTCCGCTACGGCAAGAGCCCCGTCCAGCTGCGGCTGATCCTCCAGTCCACGCTGACCTGCGAGGTCTTCGACGCCAGCAGCACCGCCCCGCACCTGCGCCACGCCCGCACCTACGACGAGGGAGGCCGCGGTCTGCTGCTGGTCGCCCAGCTCGCCGACCGCTGGGGGACGCGCCACAGCCGCGAGGGCAAGGTCATCTGGGCGGAACAGGTCCTGCCCGCAGAGGGACGCGCCGCCTGGTGATCGGCGCGGCCGGACACCCATCCGAAGCGGCCGGACCGCCACCGGAAGAGTCAGGCGGCCGAGGAGTCAGCCCTCGGAGAGACGGCGGCCCAGGAGTCGGGCGGCCGAGGAGGCGACCACCCGAAGAGACGGCGGCACAGGAGTCAGGCGGCCGAGGAGGCAGCCCTCGGAGAGACGGCGGCCCAGGAGTCAGGCGGCCGAGGAGTCAGCCCTCGGAGAGACGGCGGCCGAGGGCTCAGGCGGGCGAGGAGGCAGCCCGCCGGTGCGTCAGACGCCCGGCTCACCCGCAGGCGTCGGCAGCGTCTGCTCGGCCCAGATGGTCTTGCGGTTGTGGCCGTAGCGCGTGCCCCACCGCTGGGACAGCTGCGCCACCAGGAACAGTCCCCGCCCGCCCTCGTCGGTGCCCAGCGCCTGGCGCAGATGGGGAGAGGTGCTGCTGGTGTCCGACACCTCGCAGATGAGCTGGCCGTCCCGGATCAGCCGCAGCTGCACAGGACCGCCGGCGTACCGGTAGGCGTTCGTGACCAGTTCGCTCACGATCAGCTCGGTGGTGAAGACCAGCTCCTCCAGCCCCCACACGGTCAGCCGATCCCGCACCATCGACCGGGCGAGTCCGGCCGCGGTGGGCTCGGCCGGCAGCTTCCAGGTCGCCACGTTCTCCGCCGCCAGCACCCGGGTCCGCGCCAGGAGCAGGGTGACGTCGTCGGCGGGCCGCTCGGGCAGCATCGCGTCCTCCACCGCCTTGCACGTCTGCTCCAGCGACTGCACCGGACCGGCCAGTACCGAACGCAGCAGCGACAGCCCCCGGTCGACGTCACGGTGGTCGGCCAGGAGGAGCCCGTCGCTGTACAGGGCGATCAGACTGCCCTCCTCCAGTTCGAACTCGGCCGTCTCGAACGGCAGCCCGCCCAGGCCCAGCGGTGGTCCGGCGGGCAGGTCGACCGGGCGCACCCGGCCGTCCGGGCCCAGCACGGTCGGCGGCGGATGACCCGCGCGTGCCATGGCGCAGTGCCGGGAGACCGGATCGTAGATCGCGTACAGACAGGACGCGCCCACCAGCCGGGGGCTGCTCCGGTCGGCCGCCCGCTGTTCGGTGGCCAACTGGTCCACCAGATCGTCCAGCCGCGCGAGGACCTCGTCCGGCGCCAGATCGAGATGGGCCAGGGTGTGCACGGCCGCGCGCAGCCGGCCCATGGTCGCCGAGGCGTGCATGCCGTGCCCGACGACGTCACCGACGACCAGCGCGACCCGCAGCCCGGACAGCGGGATGACGTCGAACCAGTCGCCGCCGACACCGGTGGAGGCGTGCGCGGGCAGATAGCGGTGCGCCGCCTCGACCGCCGGGTGCTCGGGCACCTCGGCCGGCAGCAGGCTGCGCTGAAGGGCCTCGGCGGCATTGTGCTGCTGGGTGTAGCGGCGGGCGTTGTCGATGCAGACCGCCGCCCGCGCCGCGATCTCCTCCGCCAGGGTGAGATCGTCCTCCTCGAACGGCTCCGGCCGCTGCGAGCGCCACAGACAGACCAGGCCGAGGATGACACCGCGCGCGACCAGCGGCACCACCAGCAGCGAGTGGACGCCCAGCGCGACCGCACCCTCGGCGCGGGCCGCGTCGGCGGAGAACCACGCGCCGTGTCCCCGCAGCACCGGCTGCATGATCGGACGCCGCTCCGCCAGGCAGCGGGCCGGCTGGGTGCCCTCCGGGAAGGAGAACAGCCCGCCGACGGGATACATCACCCGCAGCGACTCGGGCCGGATGCTGCGCACCGCCATCCGGCGCACCGGCCCCACGGCGTCGGGGGCCGGCTCCTCGCCCCGGGGCACGGGTTCCAGCAGGTCCACCGAGACGGCGTCGGCGAGCGCGGGCACCGCCGCGTCCGCCAGCTCGCGCGCCGTCCTGGCCACGTCCAGGGTGCTCCCGATCCGGACCCCGGCCTCGTTGAGCAGCGCCAGCCGCAGCCGGGCCCGATGCCGCTCGGTGACGTCCTCGATGATCTCCGTGACGCCCAGCACCCGGCCGGCGGGGTCCTGCATCCGGAAGGCGGACACCGACACCATCAGTTCCGTCCGCGGGTCGTGCAGCAAGCGGCAGGGCTGCTCGGCGAAGAACATCGGCTCGCCCGTCTCCAGCACCCGCCGCAGCCGCTCCTCGACCAGTTCCGCGTCGGGCCCGTAGACGAAGTCCGAAGTGCGGCGCCCGCGGAACGCCTCGGTCGGCAGTCCGCCGAACCGCGCGATCGCCCGGTTCACCCGCAGCATGCGCAGATCCGGGCCGAGCACGGCCATGCCCACCGGGGAGCGCCTGAAGAAGCCGTCCAGCACGGCCCGGTCGATCTCCCACTGGGCGATGTCCTCGGCGCGCGAGCCGACGAGGAGCCATTCGACGGTCGAGTCCAGCCGCTGCACCTTACGGGCCCGGAAGCCCACGAAGACCCGCCGGCCCGCGCGGTCGAGCACCGGCAGCAGCCCGAACCAGCCGTGCTCCCGCAGACACGCGGCGGTCGCCTCCGCGATCAGTGCCGCGTCCGCGTCGTCGATCAGGACCTCGCGCACGGGCCGGCCCAGCACCTCGTCGGCCCGGTGACCGAGGAGCGCGGCGGCCTGGTCGCTCCACGCGACGACCCGGCCGCGGCCGTCCAGCACGGCGGACGCGGATCGGTGGACCGAGAACGGGTCGTCCGGACTCTCGTTGAGCGACGTCGAAGACGTGTTGTGCATCGCCCACCCATCTCGCGCCGGTCGCGGGCCGGTGGCGCGGCGCCCCGGGTGCTCCCGCGGTGCCGCACCTTCTTGCAATGGCTCACTCCAGTATCGGCCGTGCGGACAGCGGGCGCGTTGTCGTCGCGGCCGTACGAGCGGACGCGGCACCCGCCGCCCCAGGCCGTCGTGCCTGTTCAGCGGGGCGGCGCACGGGCGAGGAGGACCGCCACCCGGTCGTCCGCCACCTCGGGCACGACAGGGGCCCGAAGGCCGTCGCGGACCTCGCCGTGAGGGTCGCGGGCGGCGGGTGCCCGGCGGGCGGAAGAACATGGGGGCTCATTCCCCATGCCGCGAAGGCCCCCGCCGTACCAGGATCGGACCTGGCGGGGAGCGGTGGACCGGGCGGTGGAGGAGGGACGATGGCGGCGGAGGCCGGACTGGGGCGGGCGGAGGCCTCGCTGTCCGCGGTCGAGCGGTGGTGGGAGGCCGGCCTGGTCCGCGGAGGCGGCGACGACGCGCGCCCCGACCGCCGCGACGCAGCGTGCGCTGACCGCCGTGACGCAGCGCGCCCCGACCACGGCGACGATGCGCGCCCCGACCACCGCGACGAAGCGCGTCCCGACTGGGCCCGGATCGCCGAGGAGGTGACGGCCGCCGCGCCGGCGGAAGTCGTGGCGCCCGAGCGGGAGTATCCGGGGCTGAGCGGGTTCGAGTGGGTGCTGCGGCCGTTCACGGTCCACGCGGGGGAGCGGCTGGAGCGCCGGGTGTCGGAGCGGGCGCGCGGGCTCGTCGACATGACCGCCGTACGGGCCGACCTGGAGCGGCAGCTCGGCGGCAGGCTGGCGCGGGCGGCGGCGCGGACGCTGGTGCTGGAGCTGTACGAGGCGCGCACCGCCGGGCGGCTCGACGGCACCGACACCCGGGCGAGGTTCCGGGACTTCCTGGGGCGTACCGCATCCCGCCGCGGACTGAGCGCGCTGCTGGCCGGACGGCCGGTGCTGGCGCGGATCCTCGGCCAGGCGGCGCTCGACGCGGCGGACGCGCTGGCCGAGGCACTGGAGCGGCTGGCGGACGACCACGCCCGGCTGACCGCCGGACTCCTCGGCGGGTCCGGCGCGGACCCGGGGCCGCTCGTGGGCGTGGAGAGCGGCGCCGGCGACGGGCACCGGGGCGGACGGAGCGTGATGCTGCTGCGCTTCGCCGACGGGACCCGGCTGGCCTACAAGCCCCGGCCGCTCGCCGTGCACCGCCACTTCAACGACCTCGTCGCCTGGTTCAACGAACTGCCAGGCGCCGTGCCCCTGCGCACTCTGCGGCTGCTCGACCGCGGCGACTACGGCTGGGTCGAGTTCGTCGCCGCACGGCCCTGCGCGTCCGCCGAGGAGGTCGGGACGTTCTACCACCGCCAGGGCGCCCTGCTGGCGCTGCTGCACCTGCTCGACGGCACCGACCTGCACCACGAGAACCTGATCGCCGTCGGCGCCCATCCGGTGCTGGTCGACGTGGAGACCCTGTTCCACCCGCCGCTGCCCGGCGCCACCGCCACCGAGGACCCGGCCGCCCGCGCCCTCCACGACTCGGTGTACCGGGTCGGGCTGCTGCCCCAGCTGCTGGTGGGCGACCACAGCGCGCTGGACGTGTCCGCCGTCGGCGGCGGCCACGAGGCCGTGTCACCCGTCCTCCGGGCGGACTGGGCCGACGCCGGCACCGACCGGATGCGCCTGGTGCGCAGGGCCGGACGGTTCGGCGAGTCCGCCAACCGGCCGCGGCTGGCGGGCGGCGAGCCCGTCGAGCCCGGGGCCCACATCGACGCCCTCTGCGCCGGCTTCCGCGCCGGGTACACGGCCATCCGCGCGGCCCGGCAGGAACTGCTCCACAGCACCGGGCCGCTGACCGCGTTCACCGACGACGAGGTGCGGGTGGTGATGCGCCCCACCTGGGTCTACACGCTGCTGCTCGACGAGTCGACCCATCCCGACCTGCTCAAACACGCGGACGAACGGCAGCGCATCCTGGAGAGCCTGCGCACCGACCGGTTCGGCCCCCCCCTCGAACGCCAGCTGGTCGACGAGGAGATCGCCCAGCTGTGGGCGGGCGACGTGCCGCTGTTCACCGCCCGCCCGGGCCAGGACCGCCTGTGGGGCGCGCCGGGGCGGCCGGCCGCCGGACGCACGGACCTGCCCGGCATCGCCCGCGTCGCCGCGAAGCTCGCCGCCCTGGACACCAACGACCGGCAGGACCAGGAATGGATCGTGCGGGCCGCCATGGCGACGACCTCGCGCACGCCCGCCCACCGGCCCGCCGAAGGACGCCGCGCTCCTACGGCGGACCGCGCGCCGGAACCCGAACGGCTGCTGTCGGCGGCCCGTTCCGTCGGCGACCAGCTCGTCTCCCTCGCCTACCGCGCGGGACCGCGCAGCAACTGGATCGGCCTGGAGCTTCTGGACGACCGCTACTGGCGGATCGGCCCGATGCCCGCCGACCTGGCGGGCGGCTACACCGGACCGGCGCTGTTCCTGGCCCAGCTGGCGGCGCTCACCGGCGCCGGACACTACGCGGAGGCGGCCCGTACGGCCCTGGCGCCGGTGCCCGCGCTGCTCGACGCCCTGTGCGCCCGGCCCGAGGACCTCGGCACGGTCGGCTCGGGCGCCTTCTCCGGCCTCGGCGGCATCGCGTACGCCCTCGCCGAGACGGCACGGCTGCTCGACGACCGGGAGGTCGCCACCTGGGCCTCCGCCGCCCTGCGGCTGGTCGGCGCGGCGGCGCGCCGCGAGCGGGAGCACGGCGTGGGCACGGGTGCCGCCGGCGGCCTCGTCGCCCTGCTGGCCGCGCACCGGGCCGGAGCCGCGACAGGCGCCGGGGCTGCCGGTGCCGGTGCTCGGGGCGACGGCCAGGAGACCTTGCGGGACGCGCGGGCCTGCGCGGACCGGTTGCTCGCGGTGGATCCCGGCACCGTCGGGCGGGGCTTCACGAACGGGGCGGCGGGCATCGGGTGGGCCCTGCTGCGGTTCGCGGAGGCGGAGGAGAGGGCGGAGACGCAGGCGGAGGCCCAAGCCGCCGCTGTGGCGTCGGGGGCCGCCTCGGGCTCGGGGGCCGTCAACGGGTCGGCGGACGCGGGCTGGTCGGCGGACGTGAACCGGTCGCTGCGCCTCGACGGGGCCTGGGGCGCTGAAGGGTCGTGGGGTGCGAGCGGGTCTCGGGGCGCGGCTGGGGCGTTCGGCGCTGACGGGCCGTGGGGTGCCCAGGGTTCAGGCGGCACGGCCGGGGCGCGGGGCACCGCCGGTCGGTGGGGAGCCGACGGGCCGGCAGGCATGACCGGGCCAGGGGGCATGACCGGGTCATGGGGCGCCGACGGTTCGGCGAGTGCCGCCGGTCCCGGACGCGCCGGACGGCCCGCCGGTGCCGCGGGTCCCGGGAACGCCGCCAGGCCGGGCGGCGCGGGCGCGGTCCGGTACGAAGGCGCCACCGGGGCAGGCGGCACGGCCCGGTCCTGGGGCGCGGCCGCCGACGGCGGTGCGCGGTACCGCAGCGCGGGCCTGGCCGCGCTCCGAGTCGCCGTCGAGGCCGACCCGGACGGACTCCTGGGCCCGGACGGCAGCCGAGGACCGGACGGGGGCGGCGGCCGGGGCACGTACGGGGACCCGGAAGCCGGCCGTGGCCGCGGCGGCGGCCGGGGCCGTCGCCGGGGACCGGACGGGGGCCACGGGGGAGCCTCCGTCCGGCCCGCGGACGGCGGGCCCGACCTCGACGCGCGCGCCTCCGCCTGGTGCCGGGGCAGCGCCGGGATCGCGCTCGCGGTGCTGGACGCGCCGGGTGCCCTGGCCGATCCGCACCTCGCCGCCTGGGCGCGCGGCACCGTCGACGCACTGGGCCGGGCCCGGCAGGCTCCCGACGACAGCCTGTGCCACGGCGAGGCCGGACTCTGCGAACTCCTGGGGCACGGCGCCGTACCCGAGGCGCGCCCGCACTGGATCCGCCGGGCCGGGGCGCTCCTGGCCTCCGTCGAGGAGACCGGCGCCCGCAGCGGCGCCCCGGACGGAGTCCCGCACCCGGGCCTGCTCACCGGACTGGCGGGCATCGGGCACGGACTGCTGCGGGCGGGCTTCCCGGAGCGGGTGCCGTCGCTGCTCCTGCTGCGGACGCCCGGCCCGGGACCCGAATTGACCGGACCGAACAAGCCACACCGCACCACAGCACCGTGAAGTCAGGTACGACCACCACTCCTGCGGACACGAAGGACGAACGAGGACCATGCAGATCAGTGACTCGGTGAGGTACGTCGACGGCCGCGCCGGCGCGGAGACCGCGGCCCAGGACCACCCGTTGGGCGAGGTGACGCTCCAAGCGAGCGGAGCGCTGGGGCTGCGCAGCCGGCTGCTCAGGACGGCGGAATGCGACGCCGCCGCCTCACTGGACATGCCCTACACCACCGGCACCCTCCCGCTGTCCTGAGCGAGGGGGAGATGACGTCTTGACAGGGCGGGCAGAGGGCCGGGGGAGACCCCGGCCCTCTGCCGTGCGCGAAAAGGATCAAGTAGCCTGCGCCCATGCGAGCGATGTCGTCGGTCATCGTGGGGCGGGACGCGGAGCTCGGGGTGCTGGACGAGGCCCTGGAGAGCGTCCGCAGGGGTGCGGGACGGGCGGTGTTCCTCGTCGGCGAGGCGGGGATCGGCAAATCCCGGCTGGCCGGCGAGTGCGCTCTTCGCGCGTACGACCGGGACATGCCGGTGCTGCGTGGGCGTGCCACGTCCACCGGCCTCGTCGTGCCCTTCCGGCCCCTGGTCGAGGCGCTGTCCTCGCGGTTCCGGGCGGCCGGTGCCCCGAACGACCCGGAACTCGACCCCTACCGGCCCGCGTTGGCCGGGCTGGTGCCGGAGTGGCGGGCCGGCACGGTGGCGCCCGGCTACGCGATCTCGCTGGTCGAGCTGGCGGAGGCGCTGCTGCGGCTGCTGGCGGTGCTCGGCCGCGAGCGGGGCTGCGTGATCCTGCTGGAGGATCTGCACGACTCCGACACCGAGACGATCGCGGTCGTGGAGTACGTCGCCGACAACGTGGCGGATCTGCCGGTCCTGCTGGTCGGCACGCTGCGGCCCGACCCCGGTCCGGCGCTCGACCTCGCGCTCGCCGCGGAACTGCGCAACACCGCTTCCGTGCGGGAGCTGGGGCCCCTCGGCGAGGCCGCCGTACGGGACATGGTCGACGCCTGTCTGAACGCCGGACCGGGTGAGGTGCCCCCGGCCGCGCACCGGCATCTGACAAGGCGGGCGGGCGGGAACCCGTACCTGGTGGAGGTGCTGCTGGCCGACCTGCTCGACACCGGACGGCTGAGCAGCGCCGACGGCGGCTGGCAGCTCGCCGATCACGGTGAGGCGTCGGTGCCGACGGGCGCGGTGCGCAGCTGGGCCCGCCGGCTGGACCGGCTCGACGAACCGGTGCGTGAACTGCTGCTCCTCGCGGCGACGCTCGGCGGCCGGTTCTCCGTCGGCGCGCTGCGGGCGGTGACCGGGCTCGACGACCGGGCGCTGTTCGCCCATCTCCGGTCGGCCTCCGAGGCGGGCATCATCGCCCCGGACGGCGCCGCCCACGACCACTACACGTTCCGCCACGTCCTGACGGCGGACGCGCTCAGGGCGTCGCTGCCGCCCGCCGAACAGGCCGCGCTGGCCCGCCGGGCGGCGGCGGCCATCGAGGCGGCCTACGGTGAACTCTCCGGCGAGCAGCGCCAGTTGGTGGCGACGTTACGGCTGGCGGCCGGGGACAAGGTGACGGCGTCCCGGCAGTTCGCCCAGGTGGGCCGGCAGATGCTGGACGCCGGCGCGTCGGGCTCGGCCGCCGTGCTGCTGGAGCGCGCCCGGGGCCTCGCGGCCGACGAGGAGCGGGACGAGGTCACCGTGCGACTGGCGATCGCCCGGGCCGAGTCCGGGCGGCTCGACGCGGCGGCCGAGCTGCTCGACGATCTGCCGCCGGCGCCCGCCGGGACGCCCGCCGCGGAGGACCGGGCCGAGGCGCACACCCAGGTCGCCTGGGTCGCGACCATGGCGGAGCAGCGGGAGGAGGCGCGCCGCCGGATCCGGGCGGCCCGCGCCCTGCTCGGGGTCGCGCCGCGTCCGGAGCAGGAGGCGGCGCTCGTGGTGGTGGAAGGGCATCTCGCGCTCTTACCGGAGCAGGGCGACGGCGACGGCCGGCAACGGCTGAAGGAGGCGGAACGTTCCGCCCGGCGTGCCGCGCTCACCGCGGAGGAACGCGGCCGGCCCGTCGTCGCCTGCCAGGCCTGGCAGCTGCTGGCGCTGCTGTCCCGGGAGCGCGGGTTCGACGAGGCCGACGCCTGTCTGGCGCGGATGCTGGCGGTCGCCGAGAAGCACCGGCTCGCGGTGAGCCGGGCCGAGGCCCTGGTGCGGCTCGGCACCAACGCGTTCATGCGGACCGGCGAGGCGACCCAGCTGGAGACCGCCCGCGCCGCCGCGCACGAACTGGGTTCGCTGGCGCTGCTCCAGACCGTCGACGGACTCCTCGCCATGCAGAGCGTGCTGGGCGGCCGATGGGACCGGGCCCGCGAGATCGTCGAGCGGTCCGTGGAGGCCAGCGCCCGCCTCCAGAACCTGTCCGCGCACCGCTACCTGCTCCTCGTCGACGCCACGCTCGCCGCCCACCAGGGCCGGGCCCGTGAACAGGAACGGGCGCTGGCACGGTTCCGCCGGGCGGGCGGCGAGGAGTCCATGCTGGTGCCCCTGCAACGCGGACTGTGCCAGGCCGTGGGCGCGCTGATGGCGGAGGACCGGGTCCGGGCGGCGGCCGAACTCGACGCGGCACTGGCCTGGGAGCGGCGCCACCCGAGCTTCTTCTACCTCAGCGGGCGCTACGGCCTGCGCCCCCTGCTGCGGATCCTCGACAAGGGCCCCGCGGACCACGGCCGGGAGGCATACCAGGAGGCGCTGGCCTCGCCGGGCGGCCAGCTCGCCTGGAACCGGATGTTCCTCGGCATGGCCGACGCCGTGCTGCGCGGCCGGGCCGGCGACGCGGACGGCGCGCGGCGCGCGGTCGCGCAGGCCGGCCGCGCGGCGGCGGTGTTCCCGCAGGCCTGGCATCTCGCCCTGCGGCTGATCGCGGAGGCGGCGCTGGACGACTCCTGGGGCGAGCCGGTCCTGTGGCTGCGGACCGCCGAGGAGTACTTCCACGAGGCGGGCGTCCAGCCGGTGGCCGGTGCCTGCCGCGCGCTGCTGCGCAAGGCGGGCGTCAGCGTCCCGCAGCGCCGCGGCGGCCGGGAGCGCATCCCCGCCGAGCTGCGCGCCGCGGGCGTCACACCGCGCGAGTACGAGGTGTTCGTGCTGCTCGCCGAGCGGCCCGGCAACCAGCAGATCGCCCGGCGGCTGAGCATCTCGCCGCGAACGGTGGAGAAGCACATGGCGAGCCTGATGGCCAAGACCGGCTCCGCGGACCGCGCGGCGCTGTGCGCCCTGTCGGCGGAACGCGCGCAGGAGTGAACGCGACGGCCGCGCCCCAGGGGGCGTCTCGCCGATCATGCCGGGCTCCCGGCGTCTGGTGCCGCGCCTCGCCGCGTTGTCGTCGGTTGCCATGGCTCCGCCATGCCGCCCTCCTCCGC
>NZ_JBEPAL010000081.1:0-16332 GCF_040298625.1 Streptomyces sp. NPDC001532 | reverse complement strand
GTGCGCGGAGCCGAGTCCGCCGTCCGGGTCGCGCGCGTGGCGCGCGCCGCGGCGGTGCCGGGCTCGCGACCGCACTGGCGGTCCGGCAAGAGGGCGCATCTGGCGCTCAAGCCGGCACCTGCCACGACACCGGCGTGGGTCACTGATGGCACACCCACCACAGCCACAGCACCTGCCACACCCGCCCCACCGACCGCCGCCCCTTCCACCCCCTCCGAGCCTGCCGCCTCGGCGCCCCAGCACGGCACCGACCACCGGGCGCACGCCGCCCGGCGGGTGGCCGCCGCGCTGGCCGAGCGGCCCGATGTCGCCTACGCCTACTGGGACGGCGGCCTCGCCCGCCTGGTGGTCGCCGCGACCGAGGCGGCCGTCGCCGACTCGGTACTGGAGAAGGCGAGCGACCTCGCCATCCGCCACGGGCTGGTGCCCGACGACGAGGCGGTGGAGGAGTTCATCCACCCCGGCGACCCGGTCGGGGTGCGCACCGCGGCGGCCGCCATCGGCGCCGACGTGCTGGGCATCGCCGCCGCGCTGGGCGGCTCCGCGCTGCGGCTGCCCCGGACACCGCGGTTCGTGGCCGCTGGCTCGACGCTGCTGCGCGAGAACCCGCGCTTCCGTGCCTGGCTGCGCGACCGGCTGGGCGCGTCCCGCGCCGACCTCGCGCTGGCCACCGTGAACGCGGCCGTCCACGGCACGGGCGGCACTCCCATCGGCCTGGTGCTCGACGGCGTACTGCGCACCTTCGGGCTGGCCGAGACGCTGGCCCGCGCGGCCGCGTTCGACTCCGTGCACGACCGGCTGTGCGTGCCCGACCGGGACGGCGTGGCCATGGACCGGTTCCCGCGCCCGCCGCTGCGGCGCACGCCCGCCCAGGAGTACGCCGTGCACGCCGAGTCCGGCAGCCTGGTGGGCGCCGCCGCGACCCTGCTCGTCAAGCACGACGCGGGCGAGGCGGCCGAGGCCGTGCTGGCCGGTTCGCCGAAGGCCGCCCGGTACGGGCCCGCCGCCTTCCACGCGGCCCTGAGCTGCGCGCTGGCCCGCACCGGGGTGCTGGTCCGCGACCAGCAGCGGCTGCACCGGCTGGAGACCGCCGGCACCGTCTTCCTGCACCCCAGCGCCCTGCGCACCGCCGACGGCGGCCCCGACCCGTGGGTCGAGCCGGTCCTCGACGCGGCGCGCCGCGCGGGACTGCGCATCGTCGTCGGCGACGATCCCGCGCTCACCGACTTCATCGGCCTCGCCGACCACATCGTGCCCGCCGACCGGTCGTCGGCCGAGGCGGTGGACCGGCTGCGCGACCGCGGCTGTGTGATCACCGTGGCGCGGCCGGCCTCCGCCGACGACACCGACGTCCTCCAAGCGCTGTTCGCCGGCGATCTCGCCGTCGCGGTCGCCGACCGGGACGCGGCCGTCGCCTGGGGCGCGGACGTGCTCGTGCCCGGCGGCCTGGCCGAGGTCTGGCGGCTGCTGGCCGCGGTGCCCGCCGCCCGGCGGGTCGGGCGCCGCTCGCAGACGCTGGCCCGCTCCGGTGCCGCGCTGTCCGGGCTGCTGGTCGCCGTCGGCGAGTCCGAGCGGGGGCGCCGCCACTCGCCGCTGCCGGGCCTGCGGCACATGCCGGTGGACGCCGGCGCGGCGGCGGCGCTCTTCGGCGGGGTGCGCGCGGCCGTCGGCGTGGCCATGGCGCGGACGCCGCGCCCCCAGCCGCGGGTGGCCTGGCACGCCCTGGAGCCGCATGTCGTACGGGCCCGGCTGGCCGACCGGCTGAAGGCCGAGGAGACCGCCGTCGAGCATGCGGCGGGCCGGGCGCGCGAGCTGGCGGTCACCGTCGGGCACAAGCCGGCCATGGCGCCCGCGCGCTGGACGTTCCAGCTCGCCCGTGCCGTACGCGGCGAGCTGGACGATCCGCTCACCCCGGTGCTCGCGGTCGGCTCGGCCGCGTCGGCGATCCTCGGCTCCGTCGCGGACGCGCTGCTGGTCGTCGGCGCGCTCGACCTCAACGCGCTGGTCGGCGGTGTGCAGCGGCTGCGCGCCGAGCGGGCGCTGTCGGGGCTGGTGGCGGAGCAGAAGCAGAAGGCCCGCGTGTCGGGCGAGGGGGAGGGCCAGGGCGAGGGCGCGGCGGCGGCCGGGTCGCGGGAGCCGCGCCGTGACCGGCGACGGCACGGTGCCCCGCACACCGTCGACGCCGCCCGGCTGGTGCCCGGCGATGTGATCGAGCTGAACGCCGACGACGTGGTGCCTGCCGACGCCCGGCTGCTGTGGGAGGACGGTCTGGAGGTGGACGAGTCGGCCCTGACCGGCGAGTCGCTGCCCGTCGACAAGCAGCTGGAGCCCACCCCGCGCGCCGCCGTGCCGGACCGCCGCTGCATGGTCTTCGAGGGCACTACGGTGGTGGCGGGCCGGGCCCGGGCCGTCGTCGTGGAGACCGGCGACCGCACCGAGGCGGCCCGCGCCGTGCACCTCGCCGCCCGCACTCCGCCGGCCGGCGGGGTCCAGGCCCGGCTCCAGGAACTCACCCGCCAGGCCATGCCGCTCACCATGGCGGGCGGCGCCGCGGTCACCGGTCTGTCGCTGCTGCGCGGCGCGCCGATCCGCGAGGCGGTCAGCGGCGGGGTGGCGGTGGCGGTGGCCGCCGTGCCCGAGGGCCTGCCGCTGGTGGCGACGGTGGCGCAGTTGGCGGCCGCGCGGCGGCTGAGCAGGCGGGGCGTCCTGGTGCGCACCCCGCGCACCCTGGAGGTGCTCGGCCGGATGGACACCATCTGCTTCGACAAGACCGGCACCCTCACCGAGAACCGGCTGCGCCTGGTCCGGTTCGCCGGGACGGACGGTGCCGTCCACCGGCTCGACGAGGCGAGCGACGCCGAGGTGCTGCGGATCGCCGTACGGGCCTGCCCGCGGCTGAACGGCGGCGGGGACAAGCCGGTGCACGCCACCGACGAGGCGGTGCTGGAGGCCGTCGGCCGAGACCCGGAGTGGGAGCAGACGGAGGCGCGGCCGTTCGAGGCGGGCCGTGGCTACGCGGGCGCGGTCGGCCGCACCGCGGACGGCGAGCGGGTGTTCGCCGTCAAGGGCGCCCCCGAGATCGTGCTGCCCGCCTGCCGGGACCTGCCCGAGCACGCGGAGGAGACCGCGCACGCGCTGGCCCGCGACGGGCTGCGGGTGCTCGCCGTCGCCAAGCGGCGGCTGGCCGATGCCGAGCGGGACGCCGACGTGGGTGAGGAGCAGCCGCACGACCTGGAGTTCACCGGGCTGCTGGCGCTGGCCGACGTGCCCCGCGAGACGTCCACCGCCCTGGTGCGCGGGCTGCGAGCGGCGGGCGTACGGCCGGTGATGCTGACCGGCGACCATCCGCAGACCGCGCGGGCGATCGCCCTGGAACTGGGCTGGCCCGAGGACACCGCCGTCGTCACCGGCGACGACCTGGCGAACGCGGACCGCTCCGAGCGCTCCCGGATGCTGCGGGACGCGGATGTGGTGGCCCGGGTGGCGCCCGAGCAGAAGCTGCAGGTCGTGGAGGCGCTGCGGGACGCCGGCCGGGTGGTCGGGATGGTCGGCGACGGCGCCAACGACGCGGCCGCCATCCGCGCGGCCGACATCGGCGTGGGCATCAGCGCCCGCGGCTCGGCGGCCGCCCGCAACGCCGCCGACCTGGTGCTCACCGACGCCGATCTCACCGTGCTGGTGGAGGCGGTCGGGGAAGGCCGCGCGCTGTGGCACAGCGTCGCCGACGCCGTCGCCATCCTGATCGGCGGCAACGCGGGCGAGGTCGGCTTCGGCATCCTGGGCACGGTGCTGGCGGGGACCGCGCCGCTGTCGACCCGCCAGATGCTGCTGGTGAACCTGTTCACCGACCTGTTCCCGGCGATGGCCGTCGCGGTCACCCCGAAACAGGACCCGGCCGAGACGGAGCCGTCCGGCCCGCTCGGCACCTCGCTGCTGGGCGCGCCGCTGATGCGGCAGATCCGGCACCGGGCGCTGACCACCTGTCTGGGCGCGGTCGCCGCCTGGCTGTTCGGCCGGTTCACACCGGGCACGACGCGCCGCACCACCACCATGGCGCTGTGCGCGGTGGTCGGCACCCAGCTCGCGCAGACCCTGCTCGACCGCCGGGACAGCCGGCTGGTCCAGCTCACCGCGCTGGGCTCGGCCGCCGCGCTGGTCGCCCTCGTGCAGACGCCGGTCACCAGCCGCCTGGTCGGCTGCACGCCGCTCGGGCCGGTCGCCTGGGCGGGCGTCGCCGCCTCGATCGTCCTGGCGGTCCTGGGCCAGCGGACCCTGCCCCAACTGGAGCGCACCCTCGCGCGCCACCTCCCGGACACCTCGGACATCCACCTGCCGCGGGCACTCCGGCCGGGAGGGTGACGCCCCGCCCCTTTCGAACCGCGCCTCTCACACCGCCCGGAGGTACTGCTCCGGCGTCCGTACCTCGCCGCCCAGCTCGCGTGCCGCGTGCCGCGCCCAGGAGGGGTTGCGGAGGAGCTCGCGACCGAGGAGGACCGCGTCGGCCTCGCCGTTGGCGAGGATCTTCGTCGCCTGCTCGGCCTCGGTGATCAGGCCGACGGCCGCGACCGGCAGCGAGGTCTCGGCCCTCACCCGGGCCGCGAAGGGCACCTGGTAGCCGGGGCCGGTGGGGATGCGCACGGTCGCCGCGTTGCCGCCGGAGGAGACGTCGAGGAGGTCGACGCCGTGCGCCTGGAGTTCACCGGCGAGGCGGACGGTGTCCTCCACGGTCCAGCCGCCCTCCTCCAGCCAGTCGGTCGCCGAGACGCGGAAGAACAGCGGCTTGTCGTCCGGCCACACCTCGCGCACGGCGTCGACGACCTCCAGGGCCAGCCGGGCGCGGTTCTCCCAGGAGCCGCCGTAGGCATCGGTGCGGTGGTTGGAGTGCGGGGAGAGGAACTCGTGGATCAGGTAGCCGTGGGCGCCGTGGATCTCGGCGATCTCGAAACCGGCGGCCAGCGCCCGGCGGGCGGCGTCCGCGAACTGCCGGACGACGTCCTGGATCTCCTCGACGGCCAGCTCCGTCGGCACCGGGTGCCGCTCGTCGAAGGCGACCGGGCTCGGCGCGATCGGCTGCCAGCCGTGCGCGTCCGGCCCGACCGGCGCCCCGCCCTTCCAGGGCCGGTCGGTGCTGGCCTTGCGGCCGGCGTGGGCGAGCTGGATCGCCGGGACGGTGCCCTGGGCGGTGAGGAAGCGGGTGATCCGGCGGAACGCCTCGATCTGGGTGTCGTTCCAGATGCCGAGGTCGTACGGCGAGATGCGGCCCTCGGGGCTCACCGCGGTGGCTTCGACGACGATCAGGCCGGTGCCGCCGGTCGCGCGGGCGGCGTAGTGCGCGAAGTGCCAGTCGTTCGGCGCGCCGGTCTCCGGTCCCTCGGGCGCGGCCGAGTACTGGCACATGGGCGGCATCCACACGCGGTTCGGGATCGTCACATCGCGCAGGGTGTAGGGCTCGAACAGCGCGGTCACGGGCTGGCTCCATTCGTCACGGCGAAAGCGTCGCTCATACGATAGGCATCGTAGTACGGCGGATGTCAAACTACGATGGTTCTCGTACAATGGAGGTCCCGACGAACTGGAGCCACCGCCGTGACCACCGCCAGCGCCAGCCGCACCCTGCCCCACCCGGACCGCGAGGAGATCCGGCTGGAAGACGTGCTGCACGCGCTCTCGGACCCGATGCGGCTGCGGATCGTGCGAGAGCTCGCCGCCGACGGCGACGAGCTCTCCTGTTCGCAGTTCGAGCTGCCGGTCACCAAGTCCACCACCACGCACCACTTCCGGGTGCTGCGCGAGAGCGGCGTCATCCGGCAGATCTACCGAGGCACGGCCAAGATGAACGGCCTGCGCCGGGACGACCTAGACGACCTCTTCCCGGGACTTCTCGACGCCCTGCTCGCCGCCGCCGCCCGCCAGTCCGCCCGGCTCGGCGACGGCTGAACCGCCCTTCGCGGGCAGGTGGTTGAAGAGCAGGTTGAGTACGATCGCGGTCAGGCAGCCGGCGCTGATACCGCTGTGCATGACCGTCTGGAACCAGTCGGGGAACTTGTCGTAGACCGTCGGCACACCCACCGGCAGCACACCCATCGCCACCGAGACGGCTACCACCGTCAGATTGTGGTTGCCCTTGAAGTCGACCTCGGCGAGTGTCCGCAGACCGCTCGCCGCGACCGTCCCGAACATCACCAGGCCCGCGCCGCCCAGCACCGGAGCCGGGATCGCCGCCACCACCGCGCCCAGCTTGGGCAGCAGTCCGAGCAGCACCAGGATGCCGCCCGCCGCCGCGACCACCCAGCGGCTGCGCACCCGGGTCATGCCGACCAGGCCGACGTTCTGCGCGTACGCCGTGTACGGGAAGGTGTTGAAGACGCCGCCCAGCACGGTCGACAGTCCGTCGGCGCGCAGTCCGTCGGCGAGAGCGCGAGGCTCCAGCCTGCGGTCGGTCATCTCGCCGACCGCGATGAAGTCACCGGTGGTCTCCGTCATGCAGACCAGCGCGACCACCAGCATGGAGACGATCGCCGACACCTCGAAGGTCGGCGCCCCGAAGTGGAACGGCGTGCTGACGCCCACCCAGTCGGCGTCCCCGACCCCGCCGAAGTCCGTGAACCCGAACGGCACCGCGACCGCGAGCCCCACCGCGATACCGATCAGCACCGCGATCCGGCTCAGGAACACCGGCGCGAAGCGCTGCACGCCCAGCACCACCGCCAGGACGAAGGCCGCGAGCGCCAGGTTCTTCGGCTCCCCGAAGTCCTTCGCGCCGGCGCCGCCCGCGGCCCAGTTGCCCGCGACCGGCAGCAGCGAGATACCGATGATCAGGATCACCGTGCCGGTGACCAGGGGCGGGAAGAAGCGCAGCAGCCGGCCGAAGACGGGCGCGAGCAGCACGATCGCCAGGCCCGCGACGATCACCGAGCCGTAGATCGCGGGCAGTCCGCCACCCGTCGTACCGATCAGCACCATCGGTGAGACGGCCGCGAAGGTACAGCCCTGCATGATCGGCAGCCGGACGCCGAACCGCCAGAAGCCGATGCACTGGATGAGCGTGGCTATGCCGCAGACCAGCAGGTCGGCGGTGATCAGATACGCCAGATCCGCGGGCGGCAGCTGCATCGCCCCGCCGACGATCAGCGGCACGGCCACCGCGCCCGCGTACATCGCGAGCACATGCTGCAGCCCGAAGGCGGCCAACTGCCGTGCGGGCGGAACCTCGTCGACGGGGTGGACGGGAGGTGCGGTCGATGCCATGGGCACTCCAGAGCGGCGGTGAGGAGAACACGCGGCACACGCGGGACACGCGGGAACACGCGGGAACATCCGGGAACATCCGGGAATCCGAACTGCTGGAGACCGTAGGCCGCTTGAACAGTTTGTTGATTTCCGGATTGTTGCCACCGTGTGTCATGCCCACCGAAACGATGGCCGCCCGCGCTACACGCCCCGAGACCGTCCCGATGCGGCCCGCGCAGCCGTCAGCAGCGACGGCCAGTCCGGCAGCTTGACGACACTCCGCCCGAGCGACACCCCGAGCTCCGCTTCGGCCCGCTCGATCGCCCGCCACCCCGGCCACTCCACCGGCTCGACCCCCTCCGCGCGCAACGCGGCCAGCGGATCCTCCGCCACCTCCCGGCACACGAGCAGGGGCACGTCCGCCAGCAGTGACGTCACCGTCTCCTTGGCGCACGGCCGGTTGGTGCCGATGACCCCGGTCGGGCCCCGCTTGATCCAGCCCGCAACGTACTCGCCCGGAGCCACCACCCCACCGCGCAGCACCCTCCCCTCGGCATGCGGCACCGTGCCGCGGTCCGCGTCGAACGGCAGCCCCTCCAGCGGCATCCCGCGATAACCCACCGACCGCAGCACCAGCTGCGCCTGGACCACCTCGAACTCACCGGTGCCCGTCACCCCGCCGCGCCCGTCCGGCGCCGTCCGCTCGAAGCGCACCGCGCCCACCCGCCCCGCCTCGGCGAGCAGCTCGACGGGACGCAGGAAGAACCGCAGCCGGATCCGGCGCGGCGCGCCCCGCGGCGCACGGTCCGCCCAGCCGCGCAGCACCTCCACGTTGCGGCGCTGCGGCGCGGCCAGTGCGGCGGGGTCGGCGAGGGCCGGGTCCAGCGCCAGCTCGGCCGGATCGACGCTCACCTCGGCGTCCGGCAGCGTGCCCAGCTCACGCAGCTCCTTGGTGGTGAACCGGGCCTGGGACGGACCGCGCCGGCCCACCGTCTGGATCTCCGCCACCCGGCTGGCGCCCAGCGCGCGCAGCGCCGCCTCGGGCATGTCGGTCGGGCTCAGCTCGGCCGCGCCGCGCGCCAGGATGCGGGTGACGTCCACCGCCACGTTCCCCACGCCGATCACCACGGCCGACCGGGCGTCCCGGACGAAACCGTCGTCGACGGCGTCCGGATGGGCGCTGTACCAGGACACGAACTGCGTGGCCGACCAGCTCCCCGGCAGATCCTCGCCCGGAATGCCAAGCCGCCGGTCGGTGGCGGCGCCCACGCAGTACACCACCGCGTGGTACAGCTCCCGCAGCCGGGCGGCGGGCACCCCGCCGGCGCCGATCTGCACGCCGCCGAGGAACCGCACCCGCTCGTGCTCCAGGACCGCGCGCAGATTGTTCTGCAGCGACTTGATCTTCTCGTGGTCCGGCGCCACGCCGTAGCGCACCAGGCCGTACGGGCACGGCAGCCGGTCGAGGACGTCGACCAGCGCCACGGGTTCCTGCTGCACGATGTTCTGGGCGGAGTAGACCCCGCTCGGCCCGGACCCTACGACGGCGACACGCAGCACGGCGGAACTCCTTCATCCCGGGGACCGACAGGAGATCGCTGGTGCTTCCAGCATCGCACCGCCGCGGCTGCGCTGACAGGGTGCTGTGCGCGGGATCGGACGCGTGTCCGTTCGTATGGAGTGTGATCATGAGGTTACGTTGCGTGTGTGCTAGAAGCATCCTTTCTTAATCTTTCCGACCGTCGGCCGGAGGACGGCGCGGTGTCCGTGTGGCCCGCGTGGGAGGTGCGGGAGGACGACGGCGCGACCGTCTGGTTCCACGTGCGGCTGGCCTTCGCCGACTGCGCCCAGGTCGAGGCGCTGGCCGTCGTGGTGGACGGGACCGTCTCCCTGGAGGACGTCCGGGCCCGGCCCGCGCTCTCCCTCGACGACCTGACGGTGCTCGCCGACTGGATCGAGGAGCCGCTGTTCGAGGCGTGCGGCATCCGTGCCGACTCCGCCGGTCACGACGGACCGGACGGGTACGCGGAGCCGGACGGGTGTGCCGGAGCGAGCCGGGCCCGGCCACCGTGGCCGCGCGGTGTCGAGGGGCGGTGGCTCATCGCGCAGGAGTACCGGGCGGCCCAGGAGGAGGGCGCCGACCCCGTGCTCGCGGTGATGTGCGCGACCGGGCACGGCCGCCGCAAGTCGCTGCGGCTCATCGCCCAGGCACGCGACGCCGGTTTCCTCTCCCCGCGGCACGCCCGGCGGGGCTGACGCTCGCGCGGGAACGCTGGCGGCGGCTGACGCGTGCGGGAACGCCGGCGGGGCTGACGCGCGCGACGCCGGTGGGGCTGACGCGCAGGCGGGGCGGCGTCAGAGCATCCGCCGCATCCGCGTGATCTCGCTCGTCTGCTGGGCGACCACGTCGTCGGCCATCTCCTCGATCCTCAGGTTGTTGCCCTGCGACTTGGCGTCCACGGCCATGGTGATCGCTCCTTCGTGATGGGTGATCATCAGCGTCAGGAACAGCTGGTCGAAGGCCTTCCCCTGGGCCGCGCGCAGCTTCTTCAGTTGCGCCTCGGTGGCCATTCCCGGCATCGCGTGGTGGTAGTGGTCCGTGCCCGTCTCCGCCTTGCCGTGTTCCTTCAGCCAGGCCCTCATCACCTCGATCTCCGGCGCCTGTGCGGCGGCGATCCGCTCAGCCAGCTTCTCGACCTGCGTCGACTCGGCACGGTCCGGGGCGAGTTCGGTCATCTCGAGGGCCTGGGTGTGGTGCTCGATCATCATCCGGGCGTAGTCGACGTCCGCGGAGTTGGGCGTGTCGTCGTCGGTGCGCCGCTGCGCCGCCTCCTCGGCGGACAGGGTCCGGTTCGGCTCGCCGGGAGCGCCCGGCACGAGCACGGAGGGGCCGCTCGCCCTGTCCGGCTCGGGCGCCGGGCCCGAGTCGCAGGCGCCGAGTCCCAGTACGGCCAGCGCGGTCAGTGGGACCGTGGCACGCAACGTGCGGCGGAAGGGCACGACGACCTCCTGTGAGGGGCAGGGTGCGAGGGACACCTCGTGAGTGCTGGAGACCGTCTTAACACGCCGGTGAGCAGCGTTCCTTGAAAACATTCATTACATCTCTGTTGCCCCCCTGTTGATATGTGCATGGTGAAGACGATACTTCGGGGGTCCGTGAACCGTTCCCTTGCGAACGGAACAAGGGAGGATGCAGTGACCCTGTTGAGCAATCCCCGTACACGGCGCAGACGCCTGGGCATAGCCACGGCTGCCGCCGGGCTCCTGGCCGCGCTGATCACCGCACAACCCGCGGTCGCCACCCCCGACCCGGGGGACGCGCCGGCCTCGGAGAGCCGGGTGTCGCAGAGCACCCGGGAAGAGGTCCAGGAGGCGGTGCAGGACGGGGCGATACCCGGCCAGGACGAGATCGTCCACTCCGCCAACGTCCAGCACCTGGCGAACATCCCCAAGGACGTGCTGCCCGGCACCAACTCCGACCTGGCCTTCCAGGGCAAGTACGCCTTCGCCGGCAACTACGACGGCTTCCGCATCTTCGACATCAGCGACCCCAAGGCCCCCAAGACGGTCGCGCAGGTGCTGTGTCCCGGATCGCAGAACGACATCTCCGTCTCCGGCGACCTGCTGTTCCTGTCCACCGACTCCTCGCGCAGCGACAGCAGTTGCAGCAGCACCACCCAGCCGGTGACCGAGAAGTCCTCGTGGGAGGGCATGAAGGTCTTCGACATCAGCGACAAGACGAACCCCAAGTACGTCGCCGCCGTCGAGACCGCCTGCGGTTCGCACACCCACACGCTGGTGCCCGAGCGCCGCAACGTCTACATCTACGTCTCCTCCTACTCGCCGAACGCCGCCTACCCCGACTGCCAGCCGCCGCACGACGGCATCTCCGTCATCAAGGTGCCGCGCAAGGCCCCCGAGAAGGCGGCGGTCGTGAGCTTCCCGGTGCTGTTCCCGGGTGAGGGCGCGGACGGCGGCGGCAACCCGGGCGGCCCGGTCAACCCGGGCGTCTCCAAGACCACCGGCTGCCACGACATCACCGTGCTGCCCTCCAAGGACCTCGCGGCGGGCGCCTGCATGGGCGACGGCATCCTCTTCTCCATCGAGGACCCGGAGCACCCGAAGGTCCTCGACCAGGTGCAGGACAACGTCAACTTCGCGTTCTGGCACTCGGCGACCTTCAACCAGAAGGCCAACAAGGTCGTCTTCACCGACGAGCTGGGCGGCGGCGGCGCGGCCACCTGCAACGCGGCCATCGGACCGAACCGCGGCGCGGACGGCATCTACGACATCGTCGGCAAGGGCGACAAGCGCGAGCTCGTCTTCCGCAGCTACTTCAAGATCCCCCGTCACCAGGCGGACACCGAGAACTGCGTGGCGCACAACGGCTCGCTGATCCCGGTCAAGGGCAAGGACCTCATGGTCCAGGCCTGGTACCAGGGCGGCGTCTCGGTCTGGGACTTCACCGACTCCTCCGCGCCCAAGGAGATCGCCTACTTCGAGCGTGGTCCGCTGAGCACCGAACGCCTCGTCACGGGCGGTTCGTGGTCGGCGTACTACTACAACGGCTACATCTACTCGAACGACATGGCGAAGGGCTTCGACGTCCTGAAGCTCGACGACCGGCGCACCGACCCCGCCAGGTGGGTGCGGCTGGACGAGCTCAACGTCCAGACACAGCCGGACTACTTCGACTGATCCACGGCCGGGGCGCCCGTCGCGAAGAACCGCGACAGATCCCGGTCGCACTCCCCGCCGGGCGCCTCGGCACCCGGCGGGGAGCCCTGTTCCCAGTCCAGGCCGTAGCGCCGGAACAGCTCGGCGCGCACCGGGGCGATCGGCATCCCCACGTTGGGCAGCACCATCGCGTAGACCGAGCCCATGAGTTGGGCGCGCAGCGTCGGATAGTCGGCCTCGGCGTCCCGCGAACCGCGCCGGGCGACGGTCTCGCGCAGCAGCTCCGCGAGCCGCTGCTGCTCGGGGCACTGCACGAACCCCTCCGCCTGCAACAGCCCCGCCATGTGCTGACGCATCAGCACCGTCCGGTCGCGGGCCAGTCCCAGGATCGCGTCCACGGCCCGAGCCATCCGCTCCCGGCCGTCCTCGGTACGCGGTTCGCGCTCCAGCGCCTCCTCCAGCGTGCGGTGCATCAGCCGGTGCACGGCCGACTGCACCAACTGGCGTTTGCCGGGGAAGTAGTACGACACCAGTCCGCGCGCCGAGCCGGCCCGGTCCGCGATGTCCCCCAGCGTGGTGGCCTCGTACCCACGCTCGCCCACGAGTTCGACCGCCGCCTGGAGCAGCTTTTCCCGGGAACGGCGCCGCAACTCTTCATTGACCGCGGCGCTGCGAGGGGACATCCTGTAACTCCTGCGTTGACTGGCTGCCAGCCAACTATACTCAGCGCGTGCCTGCCGACCCGTGTCCGGGTCCGGCCGGGTGGCCGCCCGCCTCGGGCGACGCGGGGGATCGTCCGAGGCGGCCGGTGGCTGTCAGCCCACCGGCACGGCCGCGTCCTCGTCGGCACGCCGGTCGCCGCCCACCCTCAGCACCGAGCGCGGCTCGGCCCGAAGTGCCGTACAGGCCAACCGGAAAGCCGCAGGCCGCCCGAAGGCCGGCCGGCGCGGGCCTCGGGTGATATCCCACAGGGCGGTTGCCGGGCGCGTCATGCAACGCCGGTTCGGACAGCGGTAGCTGTGCGGAGAGACCGGCATCTGTGCGGAGAGTCCGGGACCTGCGCGGAGAGTCCGGTGACGCCGACGCCGGTGCGGTCACGGCCGCAGCCGCTGATGTGCCGCGATCGCCCCGGCCACCAGCGCCGCCCCCAGCAGCCAGCCGCCGACGACGTCCGAGAGCCAGTGCACGCCCAGCCACACGCGGGTGAGGCCGACGCCGGCCACGGAGACCACCGCCGCGGTCACCGCCGTACGCCACACGACGCGGCTGACGCCATGACGGTGCAGCAGCCACAGGAGCAGTCCGCAGACGACCGTGGCCGTCATGGCGTGGCCGGAGGGGAAGGCCGCGTAGTGGGCGGAGTCCACCGGGTCGGGCCACACGGGCCGGGCGCGACCCACCGCCGCCTTGAGGGCCTGCTGCACCAGCGTCCCCAGCGCCACCGTCACCGCCAGCCACAGCGCCGTCCACCAGGTTCTCGTCCGCCACAGCAGCCACACCACGACCACCCCGCACAGCAGGCGCATGGTGACGGGATCCCAGATCCAGTCCGTCAGGATCCGGAAGGCCTGGGTCAGGCCCGACTCGGCGACCGCCCAGCGATGGGTGGTGCGGGCGACGTCGCCGTCGAGGGAGAGCAGCGGGCGCCACTCGGCCGCGACGAGGGCCAGGAGCAGCACCGAGCACAGCGCCAGCACGGTCCCGGCGCGGACGGCGACACGGTGCCGCGGCGGCTGCGGTGGCTGGGGCGGGGAGTCGACGGAGGGGGAGTGCATGATGCGATCCTCGCCCAAAGGTGGGGCGAAAGGTCAAGCCGGGGTCAAGAACACGCCGTCACGGTGACCAGCCCAGGGCCCGCAGCGCGGGCCCGAACGCCACCAGCAGCGGCACCACCGGCACCAGCGCCGCCGCCGCGGTCAGCCGCAGCCGGCGGGCCGCGGTGAGCCGGTCCGGCGGCGTGAGCAGCCGGTGCACCCGCTGCGGGAGATGCGCCTGCGGGGCCGGGCCTGGACCGAACACACCGCGGTCCTCGTTGAGTTCCACCAGCGCCAGCGCGGTCGTCAGCCGTCCGAAACGCCGCGATGCGCTGTCGTCGGCGGCGAGTTCCACCAGCCGGTGCATCTCGTCCCGGAACGCGGCGAACACCGGCACCTGCGGAAAGGCCGTCGCCAGCGCGCCCGAGCAGTGCAGCAGCCAGTCGTGCCGGGCCCGCGCGTGGCCCTGCTCATGGGCGAGCAGGGCGTCCAGCTGCCGCCCCTTGAGGCGGCGCAGCGCGGCGGTGGTGACGACGAGCCGCGGCGCCGCGCCCGGCAGCCACCAGGCGTCCGGCCGCTCCCCCTCCAGCACCACCAGCCGCCCCCGGCCCGGTTCCTCACCCGGCAACAGCGGTGCGCGTTCGGACACTTCGGCCTGCCGGTGCCTGCTCCGCCCCCGGGCCCGGACGATCTCGCGGACCAGCATCGTCGCGCTCCACGCCCCGCCGAGGGCGAGCGCCACCGCGGTCGTCGCCGCCCAGGGACCGGCCGCGCCGAACGCGTAGGCCTCCACGACCGCGCGCGGCGCCGGGGCGAACACATGGCCGCGCACGGCCTGCCAGGCGGCCGCCGCGCTGAGCGTCATCGACAGCGCGCAGCACAGCAGCACCGCCGCCACCACGCACTGCCACACCCACAGCGCGACCACCGGTTCCCGGTCCGGCCATTCGGCCCGGGCGAACAGCCGAGGGGCCGCCACGGCGGTCAGGGCGCCGAGCAGCAGCAATGCCGCGGGGAGCATCATGCGGTCAACCCTATGAGCGGCGGCTACCCGGCGGTACGGGGCGCTGTCGCGAAGTGACGCAGACCACGGAATCCGTCGTGCGCGACCACGGATTCCGCAGCGCCGGGCCGCCCGGACCCTTCTTGCCTGTGGCGCCGGCGCCGGCCCTCACATCGTCAGCAGCATCGCGACCATGGCGATCCCCATCGACAGCCGGCAGGCCCGCGCCAGCTCCGGCCGGTCGGCCCAGCCCGCGCCGGGCGCCCGGGCGGCACCCGCCACCGCCGGTACCGGGATCAGGCGGGCGCCGGACAGCAGCACGTACCCGGCGAAGTACAGCAGCAGTGCCCCCGTCACCAGCGGGACGCCACCGTTTCCGTGGGCGTGCCCGGCCGCCGGGGCGGCGGACATCACCAGCGCCATGTAGACCATGGCCAGTGCGCCCACCAGGTGGTGCAGATGGTGCGGGCCGGTCCGCGCCGCCCACAGGGCGCGCAGCGCCGCCGCGCCGAAGACCGCGGCGTAGCCGGGCCAGGCCCAGGACGGCGGGGTGTAGAACGCCGCCGGAACGGCCATCGCGGCCATGCCGAATCCCATCAGCGCCTCGCCGCCCGCGGCCCGGCGCTGCTCCTCCACGCTGCTGCGCATCCGCAGCAGGCAGTAGGCGCCGGTCGCCGCGCACAGCGCGACCAGCAGCCATCCGGACGATGCCGGTCCGTGCACGCGCGCCTCCCCGCTCGACGTCGGTCAAGGGATGCCCGGCGGACCCGGTGCGCACGCGAGCGCAAGGGTGTACACGGGGGGCATGCGGGGGAGCGCGGGCGTGTCGGTCGAGGTCGGTGACGTACGTCGGTCCAGGTCGGTGACGTACGTCGGTCCAGGTCGGTGGCGTACGTGGGTCCGGGCCGGTGGCGTACGTCGGTCCACGTCGGTGGCGTCCACGAGGTGCCGACCGTCCTCCTGGCCACGCGCAGGTGAATCGTTCACGAGTAAAACACCTGCTAATCTGTTTCCATGAGCAGCGTGCCCCCGGACCCGACCACCCCCCGCTCCCGACGACTCCCGCTCGCCGCGGCACTCCGCCTCGGCCGCCCCTCCGACATCTGGTTCAAGCCCGCGCTGAGCGTCGTCGTCTCGATCGCCCCGCCCAATCTGACCCTCCTGGCGCTCGGCCGCCTCGACCTGGCCATGTACACGATGGCCGGGTCGCTGTGCGCGCTCTACGCCCACAACCGCCCCTACGCCGCCCGCGCCCGCGTGCTGGCCCTGGTGGTGCTCGGGATGCTCGGCGGTCTCGCGGTGTCCCTGTTCGCGGCCTCGCTGACCACGAACGCGGTGGTCCTCGTCACCGTCGGCGCGCTGCTCGCCGCCGCGCACAAGGCGCTGTGCGACGCCACCCGCCTCGGCCCGCCCGGCAACGTGGTCCTCACCTTCGTCAGCTCCGCCGCCCTGTTCCTCCCGCAGAGCCTCGGCCAGGTCCCCGGCCATCTGGCGCTGGGCCTGGCGGCGGGTGTCTGGGCGTGGCTGGTGTGCATGGCGCCCGGTCTGCTCCGCCCGCACGGCCCGGAGCGCCGCGCCGTGGCGCAGGCCCTGAACGCCGCCGCCGCGTACGCCGCCACGGACGGCACCGGCGGCCGCCCGGGCCCGGGTGTGTCCGGCGCCGGTGCC
>NZ_JBEPAL010000080.1:0-17383 GCF_040298625.1 Streptomyces sp. NPDC001532 | reverse complement strand
TGGGGCGGCTCTGCGGGGGTGCCGCCCGCCGGCGCCCCCCCGCCCCCCCCCCCCCGGGGGGGGCCGGGCCGCCCCGCCGCGCGCCCTCCCCCGTCGTGCTCATGAACGCATCCTGAGCGATCCTGGTCCTGCGGTGCAACGGAGTTTCCCGGCCCGGGAACGACAGGCGCCCCGCCCGGAAAAGAAAGGCGACCGCCCCAGGTCGAGCAGGCCAACCATCCGGATTGTCCGGATGCGCGCCCTTGTGCGAACGGCCGCGAGGGTCTTGGGTGGGACGAGCGTGCCGGACCCCGGAGCCCACGGGCCCCGGACCGGCGGCATGGAGGAACCTCAGAAGGGATCCAGACATGTCCGATGCGGTAAGCGACTGTACGAGGGCCCGCACCGCCGTCACCGAGGCCGAGGTGGAGGCACTGGTCCGTGGCATCTGTTTCAAGACCGGGCCACCCCGCTCCGTAGGGGTCGAGCTGGAGTGGCTGGTCCACGAGCTGCGGCAGCCGCAGCTCCGCGTGACAACCGAACGACTCGAAGCGGCCTACGCCGCACTGCGCGCCGTGCCCCTGGCCTCGGCGCTCACCGTGGAGCCGGGCGGCCAGCTGGAGCTGAGCTCGCCCCCCGCCGCCTCCCTCACGGAGTGCGTGCGCATCGTCTCCGCCGACCTGGACGCCGTCCGCGCGGTCCTGCGCGAGCTGGGCCTCGGCCTCGCCGGCATCGGGCACGACCCGTGGCACACGCCTCGCCGGTTCCTGCACGAGCCGCGCTACGACGCGATGGAGGCCTGCCTCGACCGCGCCGGCCCGGCCGGCCGCGCCATGATGTGCACCTCCGCCTCGGTGCAGGTCTGCCTGGACGCGGGGTACGAGGAGCCCGGCCCGCTCGGGCATGTGCGGCGCTGGTGGCTGGCGCACCAGCTCGGGGCGGTCCTGGTGGCCGCGTTCGCGAACTCCCCGCTGGTCGGGCTGGAGCCCACGGGCTGGGTGTCCACCCGCCAGCTGCGGTGGGCGCAGATCGGCGCGGGCCGGGCGGGCGCCCCGGTGCTGGACGCCGATCCGCGGGCCGCCTGGGCGCGGCGGGTGCTGGACGCGCCGGTGATGTGCGTACGGCGCGACAGCGGCCCGTGGGACGTGCCCGACGGGCTGACGTTCCGCGAGTGGACCCGGTCGCGCACGCCCCGCCCGCCGACCACGGACGATCTGAACTACCACGTGACCACGCTGTTCCCGCCGGTCAGGCCGCGCGGCCACCTGGAACTGCGGATGATCGACGCGCAGCCCGGCGAGGACGGCTGGATCGTGCCGCTCGCCGTGACGACGGCGCTGTTCGACGACCCGGAGGCCGCCGAGACGGCGTACCGCACGGTGAAACCGCTCGCCGAGCGCGCGCTCGGCCGGCCGGCGCCGCACAATCCGCTGTGGTTCGACGCGGCCCGCGACGGGCTCGCCGACCCGGAGCTGCGCGAGGCGGCCGTGACCTGCTTCGCGGCGGCGCTGGAGGCCCTGCCCCGGCTGGGCGCCACGACCGCGGTGACGGACGCCGTCGCCGCGTACCGCGACCGCTACGTCGTGCGCGGCCGCTGCCCCGCCGACGATCTCCTGGACCGACTCCTCGGGACGGACCGCCCGCACGGGAAGGACCCGCGTTCATGACCGACACCGCCCCCGATCTCGATCCCGAGGCCTTCCGCGAGCGGGCGCTGGCCTCACTGACCACCGCCCGCGACCGCACCACCCTGCTGACCAGCTGTGTCGACGAGCCCGATCTGACCGCCCAGCACTCGCCCCTGATGTCACCGCTGGTGTGGGATCTCGCGCACATCGGCAACCAGGAGGAGCTGTGGCTGCTGCGGGCGGTCGGCGGGCAGGAGGCGATCCGGCCCGAGATCGACAACCTGTACGACGCCTTCGAGCATCCGCGCGCGGAGCGGCCCTCGCTGCCGCTGCTGCCGCCCGCCGAGGCCCGCGACTACGCCGCCCAGGTGCGCCGCCGGGTCCTGGACGTGCTGGAGGGCGCCGCCTTCCAGGGCACCCGGCTCACCGAGGCGGGCTTCGCCTTCGGGATGGTCGCGCAGCACGAACAGCAGCACGACGAGACCATGCTGATCACCCACCAGCTCCGTAAGGGCCCGCAGGCGCTCACCGCGCCCGACCCCGAGCCGGTGACCCTGTTCACCGGCCCGGCCGAGGTCCTGGTGCCCGGCGGCCCCTTCACCATGGGCACCTCCAGCGAGCCGTGGGCGCTGGACAACGAACGGCCCGCGCACCGAAGGGAGATACCGCCCTTCTACCTCGACACCACCCCGGTGACGAACGGCGCCTACCAGGCGTTCATCGAGGACGGCGGCTACACCGACGCCCGCTGGTGGACGGCCGAGGGCTGGGCCCACATCCGCCGCCACTCGATCACCGCGCCGCTGTACTGGCGCCGGGACGGCCGGCAGTGGCTGCGACGCCGGTTCGGCGTGACGGAGGCCGTGCCGCCGGACGAGCCGGTGGTGCACGTGTGCTGGTACGAGGCCGACGCGTACGCCCGCTGGGCCGGGCGGCGGCTGCCCACCGAGGCCGAGTGGGAGAAGGCCGCCCGCCACGACCCGGCCACCGGCGGCTCCCGGCGCTATCCATGGGGCGACGCCGACCCGGGGCCGGAGCACGCCAACCTCGGCCAGCGGCATCTGCGCCCGGCCCCCGCCGGAAGCTATCCGGCCGGCGAGTCGCCGCTGGGCGTACGGCAGCTGATCGGCGACGTGTGGGAGTGGACGGCCAGCGACTTCCTGCCGTACCCGGGGTTCAGGGCGTTCCCGTACAAGGAGTACTCGGAGGTGTTCTTCGGGCCCGACCACAAGGTGCTGCGCGGCGGTTCGTTCGCGGTGGACCCGGTGGCCTGCCGGGGCACCTTCCGCAACTGGGACTACCCGATCCGGCGGCAGATCTTCGCCGGATTCCGCACGGCCCGCTCGCAGGACGTCTGATGTGCCGTCATCTGGCCTGGGTGGGCGAGGCGGAACCGCTCGGCGCGCTGCTGGTGCGACCGCCGCACGCGCTGTACCGCCAGTCGTGGGCGCCGCGCCGGCAGCGGTACGGCACGGTCAACGCGGACGGTTTCGGGGTCGGCTGGTACGCCGACGGTGACCCGGTGCCGGCCCGCTACCGGCGCGCCGGGCCGATCTGGGCGGACCAGTCCTTCGCGGACCTCGCCCGGGTGGTGCGCACCCGGGCGCTGCTCGCCGCGGTACGGGACGCCACCATGGCGGGCGCGGACGCCGAGGCCGCCGCCGCGCCGTACGCCTTCGGGCGGTGGCTGTTCAGTCACAACGGGGCGGTGAAGGACTGGCCGGGATCGCTCGCCGGGCTCTCCCGGAGCCTGCCGCCCGAGGACCTGCTGTCCCTGGAGGCCCGCAACGACTCCGCGCTGGTCTGGGCGCTGGTCCTGGCCCGGCTGCGGGCCGGCGACGATCCCGGCCGGGCGCTCGCCGACACCGTCCCGGAGGTCGCCGCGGCGGCCCCCGGATCGCGCCTCAACCTGCTGCTCGTCGACGGCTCCGGCATCACGGCCACCACCTGGGGCGACACCCTGTGGTACCTGGTCCGCGAGGGCCACGGCACGGTCGTGGCCTCCGAGCCCTACGACGACGACCCGCGCTGGCGGGAGGTCCCGGACCGCACCCTGCTCACGGCGAGCAGCGCCGAGGTGCGTCTCGCCCCGCTCAAGGAGCCGAGCCACGCTCCCGCAGCCGCACCACCGAAGGAGCCCCACCTGTGAGCCCGTTCCTCCTCACCCGCACCCTGCCCGAGGACACCGCGGGCGCCGCGCTGCGCGCCGACGTCCTCCAGGGCCTCACCGGCACCCCGAAGACGCTGCCGCCGAAGTGGTTCTACGACGCCCGGGGCAGCGAGCTGTTCGAGCGGATCACCGAGCTGCCGGAGTACTACCCGACCCGCGCCGAGCGGGAGATCCTGATCGCCCGCGCCCCCGACATCGCCGCCGCGACCGGCGCGCGCACCCTGGTGGAGCTGGGCTCCGGCTCCTCCGAGAAGACCCGCCACCTGATCGACGCGCTCACCGGACTGGACGTCTACGTCCCGGTCGACGTCAGCGAGAGCGCCCTCACCCAGGCCGGGCAGGCGCTCGTCGCGCAGCGGCCGCGGCTGTCCGTGCACGCGCTGATCGCCGACTTCACCGCCCGGATGGAGCTGCCGGACACGCCGGGGCCGCGGCTGCTGGCGTTCCTCGGCGGCACCATCGGCAATCTGCTGCCCGCCGAGCGCGCCGAGTTCCTCACGTCGGCGCGCGCCCTGCTCTCCCCCGGCGACGCCCTGCTGCTGGGCACGGACCTGGTCAAGGACGAGCGGGTGCTGGTGCGGGCCTACGACGACGCGGCCGGGGTGACGGCCGCGTTCAACAAGAACGTCCTGGCCGTCGTCAACCGCGAGTTGGGCGCCGACTTCGACCCGGACGCCTTCGAGCACGTGGCGCTCTGGGACGCCGAGCGGGAGTGGATCGAGATGCGGCTGCGCTCGCGCGACGCGCAGACGGTGAAGATCCCCGCGGTCGACCTGGCCGTGCACTTCACGGCCGGCGAGGAGCTGCGCACCGAGGTGTCGGCGAAGTTCCGCAAGGAGGGTGTCCGCGCGGAACTGGCCGCCGCCGGGCTGGAACTGGCCCACTGGTGGACGGATCAGGAGGGCCGCTTCGCGCTGTCGCTGAGCGTGGCGGCGTAGGCCGGGCCCCGCTCAGCCGAGCGGGACCGCCAGCGCCTCGGTGATCCGGCGCGAGGCGCGGCGGGCCTCCGCCGCCGCGTCGGCGCCGGAGAGCACCTTGGTCATGTACTCCTTGATGGGGTTGTCCGCCTCGACGTTCGCCCACTCGGGCGTGCTGGGCGTCGCCCGTCCCTGTGCCGCGCCGGCGGCCATGGCGGCGACGCCCTCCTCGCCCGCGACCTGGCGGGCCAGGGTGGTCTTGTTGGGGACGTAGTTCATGGTGCGGGCCAGTTCGGTGTTCCACTTGGCGCCGGCCAGCGCCTCGACGACGGCGACGGCGCCGTCCCGCGCGTCGGTGTTCTTCGGTACGACGAGGTCGGAGCCGCCGGTGAAGACGGCGCCGGGCTTGCCGGCCGACCTGCCGGGCACCGGGAAGAAGCCGAGCTTGCCCTCCAGGCCGGGGTTCTGCTGCACGACGGCGCGGGCGAGGCCGGGCACGGCGACGATCTGCGCGACCCGCTGCTGGGCGAAGACCCCGGCCTGCGGCGGGTGTTCCTCGTCGGCGTCCACGGGGCCGTCGCCGAGTGCCTGCAGACGCCGGTAGAAGTCCATGCCGCGCAGCGCGGCCGGGGAGTCGAGGGTGCCGCGCCAGCTGCCGCCTTTCTCCTCGGCGAGGTCGCCGCCCTCGTCCCAGATGAACCCGGCGAGGGTGTACCAGTCCTGTCCGGCGAGGTAGATGCCCTGGTCGCCGCCGGAGTCGAGGCGTTCGGTGATCTCCAGCCACTCCTCGCGGGTCTTCGGCGGGGCGGTGACGCCGGCCTGTTCGAAGAGGTCCTTGCGGTAGATGACGACGCGGTTGGCGGCGTACCAGGGGACGCCGTACTGCGCGGAGAGCTGCTGGCCCGGTTCGGCGAGGCCGGGCAGCCAGTCGCGCATGCCCCAGTCGCGCATCGACTCCAGTGTGAGGTCGAGCAGTCCTCCGCCCTCGATGTACTGCGGGACCTGGGTGTTGCCGACCTCGATGACGTCGGGCGCGCCGGGGTCCTCGGACTCCAGCGCGGAGTGCACCTTCTCGCCGATGCCGGTCCACTCCTGGATGCGGATGTCGAGGTCGAGGTCGCCGTGGGTGCGCTCGAACTCCTCGGTGAAGCGGTCCAGGAACTCCTGGGAGGCGCTGTCCTTCATCAGCCAGACGGTGACGGTGCGCCGTTCGGGCGCGGTGTTGCCGGGCACCAGGCCGCAGCCGGTGACGAGGGAGGCGGTCACGGCGCAGGCGACGGCGAGCAGGGGACGTCTCACGTGGGGTCCTTCTGTCTGGTGGACAGGGTGCGGAAGCCCGACGTGGGGGGACGAGCTGAGGCTCGTACGGGTGTGCTGGGATTTTGGTATGGACCAATGCGGAGGTCAAGCGATTCCGGCCGGGAGGCCGACGTCTCGCGGGACGCCGCAGCTTGGGGCACGGTGGAGTGACGCGTGACACAGCCGTCACCGCGGAGAGGAGCACTCCATGTCGAACCACACCTACCGGGTCACCGAGATCGTCGGCACCTCCCCCGAGGGCGTGGACCAGGCCGTCCGTAACGGCATCACCCGCGCCTCGCAGACCTTGCGCAACCTGGACTGGTTCGAGGTGACCCAGGTGCGGGGCCAGATCGAGAACGGAGAGATCGCGCACTACCAGGTGGGCCTCAAGGTCGGCTTCCGCCTGGAGGAGTCGGACTGACGCAGCTTCGACGCACCTCGGGCGGCGCCGGGACCGTCAGGTCCGCCCTTCCCGCTCCTGCGCCTGCCTCAGCTCGCCGGACGGGGTGGCCCAGCGGGCCCGGACAACGGTGAAACCGGCCCGCTCGGCGTCCACGCACACCAGTTCGTCGTCGTCCACGAGGACCCGGATGTCGCGGGTGCGGGCGAGGCGGCGCAGGATGCTCAGCTTGGTGTGCCGGGCGGGCCTGCGGTCGTCGTTGCGCCGCATGTACACCCGGCCCTCCGGCAGCCCGTGCGCCGCCAGCCACTCCAGGGTGTCGCGCCGGCAGCGCTCGGGACGCCCGGTCAGGTAGACGACCTCGCACTCCCGCGCGCTCTCCCGTGCCAGCGCGACCCCCTCCGCGAGCGGCGGGTCGTGCGGCGCGGCCGCGAAGAAGGCGTCCCAGTCCCGCGGCCTGCGCTCCAGGAACCGCTGCCGGTGCGCGGTGTCCGCGAGGGTGTTGTCCAGATCGAACACGGCCAGCGGGGCCTTGGTGCTGTCGGTCACCCGACACACCCTAGGGGCTGTCGTCGCGAAGTGTGCGGCGCCCGAGATCCGGAGGGCCACGCGGTGCCCCCTGAGGGCGACAGCCCCAGGGGTGGGGCTGCGAGGAGTCGAACCACGAAGAACGCGTGACGAGCGCACCGGACGCCTGCGCCCACCGTAGGCGGTCTCCTCGCGCGCGTGCCAGCGCATTACGGCGGCCGGCCGGCGCGGGGCGCGGACGCGCGGGAATGCCTCCCGGCCCCGGGCGTTGAACCCGATGTGAGTTCCCTGATCGCCGCGACCCGCTTCTCCGTGCTCGACCGCTCCCGCACCCGCGAGGGACGGCCGGGCGGTGAGGCGCTGCGCGACACCGTGCGCTTCGCCCAGGAGGCCGAACGGCTCGGCTACCACCGGTTCTGGGTGTCGGAGCACCACGGTGTGTCCGGCGTCGCCGGTTCCGCGCCGACCGTGCTGGCCGCCGCCGTCGCCGCCGCGACCCGCACGATCCGGGTGGGCACCGGCGGGGTGATGCTGCCCAACCACCGGCCCCTGGTCGTCGCCGAGCAGTTCGGGGTGCTGGAGTCGCTGTTCCCGGGGCGGATCGACATGGGGCTGGGCCGTTCGGTCGGCTTCACCGACGGCGTGCGCAAGGCGCTGGGCCGGGACAAGGACGACGCGGACGACTTCGCGGCCCAGCTCGACGAACTGCTCGGCTGGTTCCGCGGCACCTCCCCGACCGGAGTGCGCGCGCGTCCCTCGGAGGGCCTGACCGTGCCGCCGTTCGTGCTGGCCATGGGCGAGGGCGCGGCCATCGCCGCCCGGTCGGGCCTGCCGATGGTCATCGGTGATCTGCGCGACCGGGAGAAGATGCGGCGCGGCGTGGAGCGCTACCGGGCGCACTTCCGGCCCTCGCCCTGGGCGAGCGAGCCGTACGTCGTGATCTCCGGCACGATCGCGGTCGCCGCGACCCCCGAGGAGGCCCGGCGGCTGCTGGTGCCCGAGGCCTGGTCCATGGCGTACTCCCGGACCCACGGCACCTTCCCGCCGCTGCCGCCCGCCGAGCGGGTCGAGTCGCTGACGATGACCCCGAAGGAGCGCGGCTTCTACGACTCCGGTGTCGCCGGGCAGCTCGCGGGCACCGAGGAGCAGGTCGCCGAGGAGCTGGAGGCGGTGCTGAAGGAGACCGGCGCGCAGGAGGTGCTGGTCACGACCAGCACGTACGACCGGGACGCGCTGCTGGACTCCTACCGGCGGCTGGCCGGGATCGCCGGACTGCCCCCGGCATAGAATCGCGGGGTTTGTCCCATCCCGGTCACCGTCCGTACGGAGTTCCCCCGCATGACCAGCCCGCACGACCCGTATGTCCGCGTCCGCGGCGCCCGCGAGCACAATCTCCAGGGGGTCGACGTCGACATCCCCCGGGACGTGGTGGCGGTGTTCACCGGCGTGTCGGGCTCCGGCAAGTCGTCGCTGGCGTTCGGCACGATCTACGCCGAGGCGCAGCGGCGCTACTTCGAGTCGGTCGCCCCGTACGCCCGCCGGCTGATCCACCAGGTCGGCGCGCCCAAGGTCGGCGAGATCACGGGTCTGCCGCCGGCCGTGTCGCTGGAGCAGCGCCGCTCGACGCCGACCTCGCGCTCCTCGGTCGGCACGGTCACCAACCTCTCCAACTCGCTGCGGATGCTGTTCTCCCGGGCCGGCGACTACCCGCCGGGCGCCGAGCGGCTGGACTCCGACGCCTTCTCCCCCAACACGGCGGCCGGGGCGTGCCCGGAGTGCCACGGGCTGGGCCGGGTGCACCGCACGACGGAGGAGCTGCTGGTCCCGGACCCCGCGCTGTCGATCCGGGAGGGAGCCATCGCGGCCTGGCCGGGTGCCTGGCAGGGCAAGAACCTGCGCGACATCCTCGACGCGCTCGGCCACGACGTGGACCGGCCGTGGCGCGAACTGCCGACCGCGCAGCGGGAGTGGATCCTGTTCACCGACGAGCAGCCGGTGGTCACCGTCCACCCGGTGCGGGACGCGGACCGCATCCAACGGCCGTACCAGGGCACCTACATGAGCGCCCGCCGGTATGTCATGAAGACCTTCGCGGACTCCAAGAGCCCCACCCTGCGGGCCAAGGCGGAACGGTTCCTGACCAGCGCTCCCTGCCCGGCGTGCGGCGGCAGCCGGTTGCGGCCGCAGGCGCTGGCGGTGACGTTCGGCGGGCGCACCGTCGCCGAGCTGGCCGCGCTGCCGCTCACCGAGCTGGCGGACGTCCTGGCCGTGGGCGGCGCCTCGGAGACGGCGCGGGTGCTCACCGGTGATCTGAGGTCCCGTATCGCGCCCGTCCTCGAACTGGGCCTCGGCTATCTCAGCCTCGACCGGGCGACACCCACCCTCTCCGCGGGCGAGCTGCAACGCCTGCGGCTCGCCACCCAGCTGCGCTCGGGGCTGTTCGGGGTGGTGTACGTCCTCGACGAGCCGTCCGCGGGGCTGCACCCGGCGGACACCGAGGCCCTGCTCACGGTGCTGGAGCGGCTGAAGGCGGCGGGCAACTCGGTGTTCGTGGTCGAGCACCACCTGGACGTGGTGCGCGGCGCCGACTGGATCGTGGACGTCGGTCCGCGCGCGGGCGAGCACGGCGGGCGGGTGCTGTACAGCGGGCCCGTGGACGCGCTGGCGTCGGTCGGCGAGTCGGCCACGGCCCGCTTCCTCTTCGCCGGCTCCCCCGCCCGGGACCGCGAAGTGCGCGCGCCGCGCGGCCGGCTGACGGTCGGCCCGGTCACCCGGCACAACCTGCGCGGGGTGACCGCCGAGTTCCCGCTCGGCGTGTTCACGGCCGTCACCGGCGTGTCGGGGTCCGGCAAGTCCACGCTGATCGGCGAGATCACCCAGGAACTGCCCGGGGTGGGACGGCTGGTCTCCGTCGACCAGAAGCCCATCGGACGCACCCCGCGTTCCAACCTGGCGACCTACACGGGCCTCTTCGACGTGGTGCGCAAGGTGTTCGCGGCGACGGAAGCGGCGCGGGAACGGGGGTACGGTGCGGGGCGGTTCTCCTTCAACGTGGCCCGAAGTGCCGGGGGCGGTCGCTGCGAGAACTGCCAGGGCGAGGGCTTCGTCAGCGTCGAGCTGCTGTTCCTGCCGAGCACGTACGCGCCGTGTCCGGAGTGCGGCGGAAAGCGGTACAACGCCGCGACGCTGGAGGTGACCCACCGGGGTCTGGACATCGCCGAGGTGCTGGACCTGACCGTCGAGTCGGCGGCGGAGTTCTTCGCCGACACCCCGGCCGTCTCCCGCAGCCTCACCACCCTGCTCGACGTCGGCCTCGGCTACCTCCGCCTCGGCCAGCCCGCCACCGAACTGTCCGGCGGCGAGGCCCAGCGCATCAAACTGGCCGCCGAGCTCCAGCGCGGCCGCCATGCCCCCACCCTCTACCTCCTCGACGAGCCCACCACCGGCCTCCACCCGGCGGACGTCGAGGTGCTGCTGCGGCAGCTCCACGGCCTGGTCGACTCCGGCCACACTGTGATCGTCGTCGAACACGACATGTCGGTGGTCGCGGGTGCGGACTGGGTGATCGACCTGGGTCCGGGCGGCGGCGCCGAGGGCGGACGCGTCGTGGCGGCGGGCACTCCGGCGGAGGTGTCCCGCACCCGGGACAGCCGCACGGCCCCGTACCTGTCCCGCGCCCTGGGATCCCTGGGACCCCTGGGGTAGCTCACCGCACCGTCACCGACGAAGGCGGCCGTGGTGCCGGTGGGCGGGCCGCCGGCACGGCGGTGGTCGGGGGCGGACACGGCGGTGGTCGGCGGCCGGCACGCCCGCCGAGGTGCTCCACGCCGAGCAGCCGGACCGCACCGCACGGTCACCGCACCCTCAGGCCACCAGCGCCGCGCACGTCCACCTCGGCGACCGGATGACGGGCCTTGGCGACCCGCCACAGCGACGCCGGCAGCACGCCGTCACCCGACGAAAGCCGCGGTGGTCCAAGCCCCGGACAGCCGCACCGCACCACCCGGAGCAGATCACCGCACCCTCAGGCCACCAGCGCCGCATGCGTCCAGCACGGCTGCGGGGTCCGGGACTGCTGTGCGGCTCGGGCCAGCGAACGGCGGTCCGGGTGGACGCCGGGCTGGATGGGCGGACGTACGTCAACCTCGGCGACCAGGTGACGGGCCTTCGCGACGCGCCACAGCGACGCCAGCAGCGTGTCGTCGCCGACGAAGGCGGCCGTGGTGCTGGTGGGCCCGTCGCCGGCGAGGCGGTAGCGGATACGGATCGGCTGCACGGGGACGTGTGCGTCGAGCGCCGCCTGGAAGACGGCCCGCCGGAACTCGCCCTGGGCCCGTCCGCACCAGGTGCTGCCCTCGGGGAAGACCCCGACCGCCGCCCCGGCGCGCAGTGCCCCGGCGATCCGCGCCACCGTCTCGGGCAGGGCGCGCAGCCGGTCCCGTTCGATGAAGAGGGCGCCGCCGCGGGCGGCCAGCGGACCGGCGACCGGCCACCGGCGTATCTCGGTCTTGGCGAGCATCCGGGCCGGGCGGACGGCGGCGAGCAGCGGGATGTCCAGCCAGGAGATGTGGTTGGCGACCAGCAGCAGCCCGCCGCCGGGCGGGGCGGCGCCGGTGACGCGGACCCGCACTCCCGCCGCCCGGACGATCGCCCGGCACCACCGGCGCACCCAGTCCGCGGGGATCCGGCCGCCGAGCGGGGCCAGCGCGATCCCGGCGAGCAGCAGCGCGGTGACCGCCGTGAGCCGCAGCACGGCCCGCGGTACGGCGCGGGCGTGGGCGGTCGTCTCGACGCAGGCCCGCGGGGTGCAGGGCGCGCCGGGGAGCCAGGCGCTCATCAGGCCGGGACGAGGGAGAGGAAGTGCCGCAGATAGCGCGGGTCGACCCGGCGCATCGACAGCAGCACGTACAGGTCGGCGACCCCGAAGTCCGGGTCGTGCGCGGGCTCGCCGCACACCCAGGCGCCCAGGCGGACGTAGCCGCGCAGCAGCGGGGGCAGTTCGGTGCGGCCGGCGGGCCGGGTGACGCCCTGCGCCGACCACGGCAGCAGCGGCCGTACCCGGTACTCCTCGGGCGCCAGGTTCCGCTCCCGCACCCGGTCCCAGGTGGCCGCGGCGAGCCCGCCGCCGTCGGCGAGCGGGATCGAGCAGCAGCCCGCGAGCCATTCGTGGCCCCGGTCGACCATGTAGCGGGCGATGCCGGCCCAGATCAGCCCGATGACGGCGCCGTCCCGGTGGTCGGGGTGCACACAGGAGCGGCCGACCTCGACGAGGCCGGGCCGGATCGCCGCCAGCGCGGTGAGGTCGAACTCGCCCTCGGAGTAGAGCCGTCCCGCCACCGCGGACCGCTCGGGCGGCAGCAGCCGGTAGGTGCCGACGACCTGGCCGGTCGAGGTGTCGCGGACCAGCAGGTGGTCGCAGTACGCGTCGAAGGCGTCGGTGTCGAGGCCCGGCTGCGGGCCGGTCAGCAGTGCGCCCATCTCGCCGGCGAAGACGTCGTGCCGCAGCCGCTGGGCGGCACGCACGTCGTCCTCGTCGCGGGCGAGGGTGACGGTGTAGCGGGCGGGCGCGGCGGGCCGCGGGGGACGGTCGAGGGTGGACACGCCGGTCATGGTTCGCTCCTGGTACGCCGGAAGGGGACGGAGGCGGTACCCCCCGTTTCTTCCGAGGCCGGTTGGCGTGTACGTGACCGGCGCCGGGAGCGAGGATGTGGAGCTGTTGAATGCCAGGGACCGGCCGGAGAGGCGAGACGGGACCGGGGATGAGCACCACTCCCGGTCCCGCCCGTCCGCGCCTCTTGGCGAACGTTCCGTCGCGCGCTAGCGCTTCGCCTTGCGGGTGGCGCGCAGCCACTCCTTGTTCATCGCGGTGATGGACACCAGCGGGATGCCCTTGGGGCAGGCGGTCGCGCACTCGCCGGCGAGGGTGCAGCCGCCGAAGCCCTCCTCGTCCATCTGCGCCACCATGTCCAGCACCCGGGTCTCGCGCTCGGGCGCGCCCTGCGGCAGCACGTTCAGGTGGTTGATCTTGGCGGAGGTGAACAGCATCGCCGCGCCGTTCGGGCAGGCCGCCACGCACGCCCCGCAGCCGATGCACTCGGCGTGCTCGAAGGCGAGGTCGGCGTCCGGCTTAGGCACCGGCGTGGCGTGCGCCTCGGGCGCGGAGCCGGTCGGCGCGGTGATGTAGCCGCCGGCCTGGATGATCCGGTCGAACGCGGACCGGTCCACGACCAGGTCCTTGATGACCGGGAACGCGGCCGCCCGCCACGGCTCGACGTCGATGGTGTCGCCGTCCCGGAAGGACCGCATGTGCAGCTGGCAGGTGGTGGTGCGCTCGGGGCCGTGCGCGTCACCGTTGATCACCAGCGAGCAGGCGCCGCAGATGCCCTCGCGGCAGTCGTGGTCGAAGGCGACCGGGTCCTCCCCCTTGAGGATGAGCTCCTCGTTGAGGGTGTCCAGCATCTCCAGGAAGGACATGTCGGGCGAGATGCCGTCCACCTCGTACGTGGACATGGTGCCGTCGGCGTCGGCGTTCTTCTGCCGCCAGACGCGCAGGGTGAGCTTCATGCGTAGCTCCGCTGGGTGGGGTGGACGTACTCGAAGACCAGGTCTTCCTTGTGCAGGACGGGCGCGTCGCCGGTGCCGGTGAACTCCCAGGCGGCGGCGTAGGCGAACTCCTCGTCCCGGCGGGCGGCCTCGCCGTCCGGGGTCTGGGACTCCTCCCGGAAGTGGCCGCCGCAGGACTCGGCGCGGTGCAGCGCGTCGAGGCACATCAGCTCGGCGAGCTCCAGGTAGTCGACGACGCGGTTGGCCTTCTCCAGGGACTGGTTGAACTCCTCACCGGTGCCGGGCACCTTGATCCGCCGCCAGAACTCCGCACGGATCTGCGGGATCCGCTCCAGCGCCTTGCGCAGTCCGGCGTCGGTGCGGGCCATGCCGCAGAACTCCCACATGAGTTCGCCGACCTCGCGGTGGAAGGAGTCGGGGGTGCGGTCGCCGTCGACGGAGAGCAGGCGCGTCAGACGCTCCTCGGTCTCCGTGAGCACCTCGCGCACCTCGGGCGTGTCGTCGGTCAGCGGCTCCTGGTGCGGGTTGCGGGCCAGGTAGTCGTTGAGGGTGGCCGGCAGCACGAAGTAGCCGTCGGCGAGGCCCTGCATGAGGGCGGAGGCGCCGAGCCGGTTGGCCCCGTGGTCGGAGAAGTTGGCCTCGCCGACGGCGAACAGGCCGGGGATGGTGGTCTGGAGGTCGTAGTCGACCCACAGTCCGCCCATCGTGTAGTGCACGGCCGGGTAGATCCGCATGGGCACCTCGTACGGATCCTCGTCGGTGATCCGCTGGTACATGTCGAAGAGGTTGCCGTACTTCGCCTCGACGGCCTTGCGGCCCATGCGCTTGATGGCGTCCGCGAAGTCCAGGTAGACGCCCTGCCCGCCGGGTCCGACGCCGCGGCCCTCGTCGCAGACGTTCTTCGCGGCGCGGGAGGCGATGTCACGCGGGACGAGGTTGCCGAAGGAGGGGTAGATGCGCTCCAGGTAGTAGTCGCGCTCGTCCTCGGGGATCTTGTTCGCCGGGCGGTCGTCGCCCTTGGCCTTCGGCACCCAGATGCGGCCGTCGTTGCGCAGCGACTCGCTCATCAGGGTCAGCTTCGACTGGTGGTCGCCGGTGCGCGGGATGCAGGTCGGGTGGATCTGGGTGAAGCAGGGGTTGGCGAAGTAGGCGCCGCGCCGGTGCGCCCGCCAGACGGCGGTCGCGTTGGAGTTCATGGCGTTCGTCGACAGGTAGAAGACGTTGCCGTAGCCGCCGGTGGCGAGCACGACGGCGTCCGCGAAGTACGTGTCGATCTTCCCGGTGATCAGGTCGCGGGCGACGATGCCGCGGGCCCGCCCGTCGACGACGATCAGGTCGAGCATCTCGGTGCGCGGGTGCATCTCGACGTTGCCCGCCGCGATCTGCCGGCTGAGCGCCTGGTAGGCGCCGAGGAGGAGCTGCTGGCCCGTCTGGCCGCGGGCGTAGAAGGTCCGCGACACCTGGACGCCGCCGAAGGAGCGGGTGTCGAGCAGACCGCCGTACTCGCGGGCGAACGGCACGCCCTGCGCCACGCACTGGTCGATGATCTCGACGGAGATCTGCGCGAGCCGGTGCACATTGGACTCGCGGGCGCGGAAGTCGCCGCCCTTGACGGTGTCGTAGAACAGGCGGTGGACGGAGTCGCCGTCGTTGCGGTAGTTCTTCGCCGCGTTGATGCCGCCCTGAGCGGCGATGGAGTGGGCGCGGCGCGGGGAGTCCTGGTAGCAGAACTGGACGACGTGGTAGCCCTGTTCGGCGAGGGTGGCGCCGGCGGAGCCGCCGGCCAGGCCGGTGCCCACCACGATCACCGTGTGCTTGCGCCGGTTGGCGGGGTTGACCAGCTTGGCCTCGAAGCGGCGCTTGTCCCAGCGCTCGTGCACGGGTCCGGCCGGGGCCTTGGTGTCGGCGACCGGCTCACCGGTGCGGTAGTCGGCGTAGGTAGTCATGGTCAGCTCACCAATCCGGTCATGACGCCCACGGGTACGGCGATGAAGCCGGCCGTGAGCAGCAGCGCGAGGACGTTGGCGATGGTCTTGAGGGCGCGGTCGCGGCGGCGGCTGCCGACGCCGAGGGTCTGGGCGGCGCTCCAGAAGCCGTGCCGGACGTGCAGGCCCATGGCGAGCATCGCGACGATGTAGATGACGTTGCCGTACCAGGTGGAGAAGGTGTCGACGACGTTCTGGTAGGGCCGGCCCTCCTGGAAGCCTCCGGAGTGCGCCTGCCCGGTGGTCAGGTCCAGGATGTGCCAGACGATGAACAGGCCGAGGATGATCCCGCCCCACCGCATGGTGCGTGTGGCGTAGGAGGCCCGCGACTTCTTGTGGACGTACTTGCTGGGGCGCGCCCTGATGTCGCGGCGGCTGAGCTGGTACGCGGAGACGGCGTGCGCGACGACCGCGACGACCAGGACGATCCGGACCAGCCAGAGCGTCCACTCGTAGTGCATGAACGGTTCGCCGACCGTGCGCAGCCAGTGCGCGTAGTGGTTGAACTCGCCCGCCCCGAAGAAGATCTTCAGGTTGCCGATCATGTGGACGACCAGGTACAGCAGCATGATCAGACCGCTGACGGCCATCACCGTCTTCTTGCCGACGGAGCTGTCCCACATCGTGCGTGCCATGGACGGCCGTCGAGCCGTCCGCGTTGCCAGAGCCATGTCTCAGCACGCTACGGGCGACACACCCCATCGGTCCAAGACATCATCTGCCTCGTTTCCATAGCCCCGGCCTATCATGCGAGGGTGCAGTTCCAGCAGCTCCAGTACTTCGTGGCCGTCGCCGAGACCCGGCACTTCACCCGGGCCGCGGACCTCGTCCATGTCGCGCAGCCCTCGCTGTCCCAGCAGATCAAGGCGCTGGAGCGGGAGTTAGGCGCGGACCTGTTCCTGCGCGCCCGGGGCAACATCACCCTCACCGACGCCGGTGAGGCGCTGCTGCCGCTGGCCCGGCGGATCCTCGCCGACGCCGACACCGCCCGCCACGAGGTGCAGGAGCTGATGCAGCTGCGGCGCGGCCGGGTGCGGCTCGGCGCCACCCCGAGCCTGTGCACAGGCCTGCTCCCCGACGTGCTGCGAGCCTTCCACGACCGCTACCCGGGCATCCGGCTGATGATCGAGGAGGGCGGCTCGCACGACCTGATCCGGGAGCTGGCACGCGGCGCCCTGGACCTGGCCCTGGTCGTGCTGCCCCTGCCGACGCCGGCCCCGGCGCTCACCACGGTGGAGCTGCTGCGCGAGGACCTGGTCGTGGTCTCCTCACCCGAGGCCCCCAGGCCCGGCGAGGGCCGGCGCACGGTACGCGTCGCCGACCTGGAGGGCGAACGCCTGGTGATGTTCCGGCACGGCTACGACCTGCGGGAACTGACCGTCGCCGCGTGCCGCGCCGAGGGCTTCGAGCCGGACTTCGCGGTGGAGGGCGGCGAGATGGACGCGGTACTGGGCTTCGTACGGGCGGGCCTCGGCGTGGCCGTCGTCCCGCGCATGGTCGCCGCCCGCTCCGGCCGGGGCCTGCGGGTCACCCCCCTGGCCCGCCCCGGCCTCCACCGCACGATCGCCCTGGCCCACCGCAGCGACGTGGCCCCACCTCGGGCGGCTCGGGAACTCCAGCGGATGCTGCTGGAGCGGTGAGGCGGGGTTCCTTGTCTGACACTTCGCGTCGTCGCCCGGAGGGCGGCCGCACGGCGTCAGGTGCGTGCTCTCGGCGTGCCGGCCCCAGGCCCACGTACGGGACGTACGTGGGCCTGGGACCGGTGCGGCGAGTGCGTGCATGGCGTCGCGCGGCACATGCGAACCGTCAGACGGGTCCTAGGGGGTGTCTCGTCGATCAGGCCGGATCAGCGAGCGGCGTCTGGTGCCGTGCATCGCAAGGCGGAGGAGGGCGGCATGGCGGAGCCATGG
>NZ_JBEPAL010000079.1:0-18162 GCF_040298625.1 Streptomyces sp. NPDC001532 | reverse complement strand
TCGCATCTTTTTTCTGCGGCTCCTTTTTTTGTTTTTTTCTTATACTCACACCCGGGGGGGGGGGCGCCCCCGCCCCGCCCCCCCCCGCCGCCGCATTCGGGCGCACCGGCCGCCCGCTCCCACACCCCGCCCCGCGATCCCGCAGGTCCGCGCCGGGCACCGGCCGCGCCGAACGGGCACAAGCGGGCAGCATCGGCCCGGCAACAGGCCTGGTCAGCTCCCGGCCCCCGCTGTAGAACTTCCCCCAAGGGCCCCACCGGGCCCGAACGGGCAGTACCGGGCAGCGAGGCGAGGAGGCGGGTTCCGGCCATGGCCATGACGACGACGGAGGAGCGGCGGCGCGAGATCGTGCGGGTCGTCCGTGCCACCGGCTCGGTCGACGTCACCGCGCTCGCCGCCGAACTGGGCGTGGCCAGGGAGACCGTACGACGGGATCTGCGCGTCCTGGAGGACCACGGCCTGGTGCGCCGTACGCACGGCGGGGCCTACCCCGTGGAGAGCGCCGGGTTCGAGACGACGCTCTCCTTCCGCGCCACCAGTCACGTGCCCGAGAAGCGCCGGATCGCGACCGCCGCCGCCGAACTGCTCGGCGACGCCGAGACGGTCTTCGTCGACGAGGGCTTCACCCCGCAGCTCATCGCCGAGGCCCTGCCCCGCGACCGGCCGCTGACCGTGGTCACCGCCTCCCTGCCGGTCGCGGGCGCGCTCGCCGGGGCGGACCACGTCTCGGTGCTGCTGCTCGGCGGCCGGGTCCGCGCCGGCACCCTCGCCACCGTGGACCACTGGACGACGAAGATGCTGGCCGGCTTCGTCGTCGACCTGGCCTACATCGGCGCCAACGGCATCTCCCGCGAGCACGGCCTGACCACTCCCGACCCGGCGGTCGGCGAGGTCAAGGCGCAGGCGGTGCGGGCCGCGCGGCGCACGGTGTTCGCGGGCGTGCACACCAAGTTCGGCGCGGTGAGCTTCTGCCGGTTCGCGGAGATCGGCGCGCTGGAGGCGATCGTGACGAGCACGCTGCTGCCGTCGGCGGAGGCCCACCGCTACTCCCTGCTGGGCCCCCAGGTCATCCGCGTCTGACACACCACTCCCTCCCTGCCGGGGCCCGTCACACCTGACGACGCCCCTTATCTCCCCATACGTCCAGGAGCGATCCATGCGAACCCAGAGCCGACGACGACCACCGCGAGCCACGCTCGCCACGGCCGTCGCAGGGACGCTGCTCGCCCCGCTGCTCTCCGGCTGCTGGGTCGGAGCGGGCGGGGCCGGATCCGGCGGTGACGCCATCAACGTCCTCATGGTCAACAACCCCCAGATGACCGAGTTGCAGAAGCTCACCGCGGCGCACTTCACCGCGGAGACCGGCATCGAGGTCAACTTCACCGTGCTGCCCGAGAACGACGTCCGCGACAAGATCAGCCAGGACTTCGCCAACCAGGCCGGCCAGTACGACGTCGCCACCCTCTCCAACTACGAGACACCGATCTACGCCCGCAACGGCTGGCTGAAGGAGATGGACTCCTACGTCGCGAAGGACCCGTCGTACGACGAGCAGGACGTCCTCAAGCCGATGCGCCAGTCGCTGACCGGCGACGACGGCAAGCTCTACGGCCAGCCCTTCTACGGCGAGTCGTCGTTCCTGATGTACCGCAAGGACGTCTTCGCCCGCGAGGGCCTGACCATGCCTGAGCACCCCACCTGGCAGCAGGTGGCCGACCTCGCCGCGCGGACGGACGGCGCCGAACCCGGCATGAAGGGCATCTGCCTGCGCGGCCTGCCCGGCTGGGGCGAGGTGATGGCACCGCTCACCACGGTCGTGAACACCTTCGGCGGCACCTGGTTCGACGAGGACTGGAAGGCGCGCCTGGACTCGCCCGAGTTCGAGAAGGCGACGAAGTTCTATGTCGACCTGGTGCGCGCGCACGGCGAGTCCGGTGCCGCCCAGTCCGGGTTCGCCGAGTGCCTCAACAACATGACCCAGGGCAAGGTCGCCATGTGGTACGACGCCACCTCCGCCGCCGGCCTGCTCGAAGCCTCCGGCTCCCCCGTCAAGGGCAAGGTGGGCTACGCCCCCGCGCCCGTCGAGCGCACCGAGTCCTCCGGCTGGCTCTACACCTGGGCCTGGGGCATCCAGAACGCCTCCCGCAACCCCGACAAGGCGTGGAAGTTCGTCTCCTGGGCGTCGAGCAAGGAGTACGAGGAACTGGTCGGCGAGGAGATCGGCTGGTCCAACGTCCCGGCCGGCAAGCGGGCGTCGACCTACGACCGCCCCGCCTACCGCGCGGAGGCCGCCGCCTTCCAGGAGATGACCCGCGCGGCCATCGAGGGGGCCCGCCCGGACGACCCCGGCGTCCAGCCGCGCCCCGCGCCCGGCATCCAGTTCGTCGGCATCCCGGAGTTCACCGACCTCGGCACCCAGGTCTCCCAGGAGATCAGCGCGGCCATCGCCGGACGCCAGTCCGTCGAGCAGGCCCTGGACAGGTCCCAGCAGCTCGCCGAGCGCATCTCCGAGGAGTACGAGGGACGATGACCGTGACGACGACGGCCCCCGCGGCCGCCACCCCCGTACGCACCTCGGGCACGCCGAAGGCCCGCCTGCGCGCCTGGGCGACGCGCGCACCGCTCCTGCCCGCCCTGATCTTCATGATCGTGGTGACCCAGCTGCCGTTCGTGGCCACGCTGGTGATCTCCTTCTTCGACTGGAACGCCCTCTACCCCGACGCCCGCGGCTTCACCGGCGTCGACAACTACCGCCAGGTCCTCACCGATGCCGACCTGCGCCACTCGGTCGGCACGACGATCCTGCTGACGGCGACGGTGGTGCTGGTCAGCCTGGTTCTGGGCCTGCTGCTGGCGCTGCTCCTGGACCGCCGGTTCCGGGGCCGGGGCGTGGTGCGCACGCTGCTGATCGCCCCGTTCCTGGTGGTGCCGGTCGCGGCCGCGCTGCTCTGGAAGCACGTCCTCTACAACCCCGAGTACGGCCTGCTGAACGGTCTGCTGAGCTATGTCGGCGGACCGCAGCCGGACTGGATCTCCAACACCCCGCTGCTCGCCGTCGAGGCGTCCCTGGTCTGGCAGTGGACCCCGTTCATGATGCTGATCCTGCTCGCCGGACTGCAGAGCCGGGACCCGCAGCAGATCGAGGCCGCGCGGGTGGACGGCGCGAGCGACTGGCAGATCTTCCGCCATCTGACCCTCCCCCACCTGCGCCGCTACCTCGAACTCGGCGCCCTGCTCGGCTCGATCCACATCGTGCAGAACTTCGACGCCGTCTTCACGATCACCTCCGGCGGCCTCGGCACCGCCAACCTGCCCTACACCGTCTACCAGAGCTTCTACCAGGCCCACGAGAACGGCCTCGCCTCGGCCGCGGGCGTCCTGGTGGTCATCGGCTCCCTCGTCATCGCGACCTTCGCGCTGCGGGTCGTGTCGTCCCTCTTCCGCGAGGAGGTGTCCCGCGCGTGAACGCCGTACGCCGCACCTGGCCGACCCTGCTGGCCTGGCTGGCCGGGATCGGGTTCTTCCTGCCGATCGCCTGGATGGCGCTGACGTCCTTCCACTCGGAGGCGGACGCGGCGACCAACCCGCCCTCCCTCACCGCCTCCCTCACCCTCGACGGCTACCGCGAGTTCTTCGGCGTCTCGGGCGGCGCGAGCCCCTGGCCGGCGCTGATCAACTCGACCGTGGCGTCGGTGGCGTCGACGCTGCTGGTCCTGCTCCTCGCCCTCCCGGCGGCGTACGCGCTGTCGATCCGCCGCGTCCGCAAGTGGACGGACGTGCTGTTCTTCTTCCTCTCCACCAAGATGCTGCCGGTGGTCGCGGGACTCCTGCCGATCTACCTCTTCGCGCGGGACGCGGGCCTGCTGGACAACATCTGGCTGCTGGTCGTCCTCTACACCTCCATGAACCTGCCGATCGCGGTGTGGATGATGCAGTCCTTCCTCGCCGAGGTCCCGGTCGCGGTGATCGAGGCGGCCCGGGTGGACGGGGCACGCCTGCCGACGGTCCTCACCCGCGTGGTGGCCCCCATCGCCCTGCCCGGCATCGCGGCGACGGCCCTGATCTGCTTCATCTTCAGCTGGAACGAACTGCTCTTCGCCCGGGTGCTCACCGGGGTCGTCGCCGAGACCGCGCCCGTCTTCCTGACCGGCTTCATCACCAGCCAGGGCCTGTTCCTGGCGAAGGTGTGCGCCGCGTCGCTCGTGATCTCCCTGCCGGTGCTCGCCGCGGGGTTCGCCGCCCAGGACAAGCTGGTCCAGGGCCTGTCGTTGGGAGCCGTGAAATGAAGGCCGCCGTCATCGAGTCCGTGGGCCGGGCCGTCGTCGCCGAGGTGCCGGATCCGACGCCGGGCCCGCGCGAGGTCGTCGTCGAGGTCGCCGCCTGCGGACTGTGCGGCACGGACCTGCACATCCTCCAGGGCGAGTTCGCCCCGAAGCTGCCGATCGTGCCCGGGCACGAGTTCGCCGGCGAGGTGGTCGGCGTCGGCACCCAGGTCACGGAGCTGTCGGTGGGCGACCGCGTGGCGGTCGACCCCTCCCTCTACTGCCACGAGTGTCGCTACTGCCGCACGGGCCACAACAACCTCTGCGAACGCTGGGCCGCGATCGGCGTCACCACGGCGGGCGGCGCGGCCCGCTACGCCGTCGCCCCGGTCGCCAACTGCGTACGCCTCCCCGAGCACATCCGCACCCAGGACGCGGCGCTGGTGGAGCCCCTGTCCTGCGCGGTCCGCGGCTACGACGTGCTGCGCTCCCGCCTCGGCGCGCACGTCCTGATCTACGGCTCCGGCACGATGGGCCTGATGATGCTGGAGCTGGCCAAGCGGACCGGCGCGGCCTGCGTGGACGTGGTGGACGTGAACCCGTCCCGCCTGGAGACGGCCCGCCGCCTGGGCGTCTCGGCGGCCGCCGCGAACCCGGACGAGCTGGACCGCCCGCAGGGCTGGGACGTGGTGATCGACGCCACCGGCAACGCGGCGGCGATCCAGGACGGCCTGGGCCGGGTGGCCAAGGCGGGCACCTTCCTCCAGTTCGGCGTGGCCGACTACGCGACCCGCGTGACGATCGACCCGTACCGCATCTACAACCAGGAGATCACCATCACCGGCTCCATGGCCGTCCTGCACAGCTTCGAACGCGCGGCGGAACTCTTCGCGAACGGCGTCCTGGACCCGGAGATCTTCATCAGCGACCGCATCCCGCTGGACCGCTACCCGCAGGCACTGGAGCAGTTCGCGCAGGGGGTGGGGAGGAAGATCGTCGTGGTGCCGTGACCGTCGCTGGGACGGGTGGGGGCGGCGGGGGCGACGACCCGGCCGGGGAGCCCCCTCCCACCGAATGGACCCTGGTAAGGGAACGGTAAAACGCCCTCGCTCGTTCTACGAGGCATGACAGCTATGACCCCCGGCTCGAACATCCCTCTCTCCGCCGCCCGCGTGTCGGTGGACGTCGGCGCCCCCGTCCGGCTCGACGTTTCGGGCCTGCTGCTCACCGCCGACGGCAAGGTGCGCTCCGACGACGACTTCATCTTCTACAACCAGCCCACGGGCCCCGGCGTGACGTACCGCTCCGGCGGCGGCAGCGCCCCGGACGCGATCACGGTGGACACCGGCGCCGTCCCCCCGGGCATCGAGAAGATCGTCGTCACGGCCAGCCCCGACGCGGCCGGCCAGACCTTCCAGGGCATCGAACCGACGGCGACCATCCGCAACGCCGACGACGGCTCGGTCCTGGCCACCTTCACGCCCCCGCAGCTCGGCTCCGAGACGGCCCTGGTGATCGTGGAGGTCTATCTGCGCAACGGCCAGTGGAAGGCCCGCGCGGTCGGCCAGGGCTACGCCGACGGCCTGGCCGGCATCGCCACCGACTTCGGCGTCAGCGTGGAGGAGCCCGCCGCCCCGGCGGCACAGCCGGTCACCCCGCCCCCGGCCCCCGCCCAGCCCGCGGCGACGGACCCGCGTCTGGCGGTGCCGCCGGTCCCCGCCACTCCTCCGGCCGCCCCGGCCGCTCCGCCCGCCCCCGCCCCCGGCGCCGGGAAGATCAACCTGGACAAGGGCCGGGTCAGCCTCCAGAAGAACCAGACCGTGTCCCTGATGAAGGGCGGCCGCCCGCTGCTCTCCCAGGTCAAGATGGGCCTCGGCTGGGAGCCGGCGTACCGCGGCAAGGACATCGACCTGGACGCCTCGGTCATCGCCTACGGCCCGCAGCGCAACCACATCGACAGCTGCTACTTCGGCAAGCTGACCATCGTCGGCGGCGCGATCCGGCACTCGGGAGACAACCTGACCGGCGAGGGCGGCGGCGACGACGAGGTCATCACCGTCGACCTCGGCCGCCTCCCGATGGACGTCAGCGGCCTGGTCTTCACCGTGAACTCGTTCTCCGGCCAGAAGTTCACCGAGGTCGCCAAGGCCTACTGCCGTCTGATGGACGCCACGACCGGCGAGGAACTGGTCCGCTTCGACCTCACCAGCGCCGAGCCGCAGACCGGCGTGATGATGGCGAAGCTGATCCGCCAGTACTCCGGCGAGTGGGAGATGACGGCCATGGGCGACTTCGTGAAGGCACGCACGGTCCGCAACATGGTCAAGCCCGCGGCCCAGGCCCTGTAGCGGCCCCGAAGCCCCGAGGGTGCCGCCCGGCCCGCCGTCCGGGCACCCTCGGGGGGTGGTTCGCCGATTCGTCCCGCCGCTTCACCGTGCCCCCGTAATCTCTGGGACAGGAGTCCAACGAGGGGCGGGCGCATGGCTGTTGAGAGCCGGGCGGGGGAATGGTTCATCAGTTACGCGCGGGACGACCGCGCCTGGGCCGAGTGGATCGCCTGGCATCTCCAGGACGCCGGCCTGTCCGTCGGGCTGGACACCGCGCGGATCCCTCCGGGCGCCCGCTGGGACACGGCGATCAGTACCGCGCTGCGAAACGCCCGGCACATGCTGGTGCTGGTCTCGGCGTCCTCCCGGTCCAGCCGCTGGGCCCAGCGGGAACGGGAGCAGGCGCTCGCCTCCGGGATCACCGTCGTACCCGTGCGGCTCGACGACACTCCGCTCACGGACGGCCTCGACGATCTGCGCGGCCTGCGGTCGGTACGCCTCACCGGACTGGACGAGCACGCCGCCCGCGACGCCGTACTGCGTGCCGTGGCCCCGGACGGCCCGCCCGGCTCCCGCGTCCTGCGCCGGCTGGGCGCCAGCAGCCCCCGCCTGCCGGGCAGCCTGCCCCGTATCTGGAACGTCCCGCGCCGCTCGGACGGTTTCGTCGGCCGCGGCGCGCTCCTGTCCGAGGTGCGTACGGCCCTGACGGAGCAGGCCGTGGTCGCCCTGGTGGGCGAGCCGGGGATCGGCAAGACCCAGCTGGCCGTGGAGTACGCGCACCGCTTCGCCGGGGAGTACGAGCTGGTCTGGTGGATCCGGGCGGATCACGAGCCGGTCGCCGCCCGGCTCGCCGGTCTGGCCGCCCGCACCGGCGCGGCCGGCGCGGACACCCGCGCCGCCGAGGCACTGCTCGCCCTCGTCGCCGAACTGCGCACCCGCGGGCGCTGGCTGCTGGTCTTCGACGACCTCGGCTCACGGGCGGAGCTGCCGCCGGAACTGCTGGAGGTCGCCGACAACGGGCAGATCCTGATCACGTCGCGGGGCACCGGCTGGCCCTCGCCAACGCGGCTGATCGAGGTGGGCCGCCTCAGCACCGAGGAGTCGGTGTCCCTGCTCCGGGAACTGGTGCCGTCCCTGAGCCGCGCCGACGCCGGACAACTGGCGGCCGACGTGGGCGGTATGCCGCTCGCGCTGTCCCAGGCCGCGAGCATCATCGGGGCCGGGGTGCCGGTGGGCGCCTACCGCAGGGCGCTGCCGGCCACCGAGGTCACGGGCACCGCTCCCCGCTCCCTGCAGACCACGGTCCGGCTGGCCCTCGACCTGCTGGCGCCGCGCGTCCCCGAGGCCGAGCCGCTGGTGACGGCGCTCTCCCTCCTCGCACCGGAACCGTTCCCGCTCCGGCACGGCGGCCCGCTGCCCGACTGGACCCCTGCGCCGCTGCGGTCGGTGGCGCGCGACCCGCTGGTCCGCGAGCGGGTACTGGAGGCCATCGGGGGTCTGGGGCTCGTCCAGGTGGACGGCGACACGGTCCAGCTCCATCCGCTCACCGTCACCGCCGTGCGCGACCGGCTCTCCCCGCCCGACCGGGACACCGCCGCGCTGGGCGCGCAGGCGCTGCTGGTGGCGGCGCTGCCGTCCCGGTCCGAGGGCCCGGAATCCTGGGTGCCGCTGCTGCCGCATCTGATGGCCGTCGAGCCGCGCGACCTGACCAGGCCGGAAGGGTACGAGGCGGTACACACGGGCTGTCTGTGGCTGCTGGAGCACGGCGAACCGGCCGGTGTCCCGTCCCGGCTCGGCCTGCTGCGCACCGCCTGCTCGGAGCGGTTCGGCGCGAAGGCGGCACTCACCCTGGACCTGACGGCGAGCCTGGCACGGGCCCTGGACGAGAGCGGTGAGCCGGCCGAGGCGCGGCCGCTCCTGGAAGGACTGATGGAGGAACTGAACCGGATCCACGGCGGGGTGGATCCGGAGACGCTGACGGTCGCCGCGCACCTCACAGCGGTCCTCGGCGCGCTGGACGAGCCGGACGCCGCCACGGAGCTGGGCTCGCGCACCCTCCACTCGATGCAGGTCGTCCTCGGCCCCGACCACCCCCGCACCCTCGCCCTGGCCTCCGTCCTGGTGCCCCTCCTCCAGGCCACGGACAAGAGCGGCAAGGCACTGGAGCTGGCGGAGGACGTGTTCCAGCGCTACCGGCGGGTCTACGGCTCGGACGAGGCCCACACCATGGCCGCCGCCGCCCAGGTGGCCGCCCTGCTGGAGGCGGACGGCCACCCCGACGCGCTGCGGCAGGCCCGAGGACTGCGCGAGGACCTGGTGCACTGGCACAGCCGTTCCTCGGGCCCGGCCTCGGCGGCCGCCCTGCGGGCCCGGGTGGCCCTGAGCGCCACGCTCAGCCGCCTCGGCATGCACGAGCTGGCCCTCGGCCGGCTGGAGGGCATCCTCCAGGAGCAGACTCAGCTCTTCGGCCGGCGGCATGCCGAGACCATGGACACCGTCGCCGTCCTCGCCGTCGTCCTGTTCCGCGCGGACGCGGCCGGGTCCGCGCTGCGGCTCACCGCCGAACTGCTCGACTGGCAGCGTGACGTCCTCGGCCCCGACGCCCCGCGGACCCTGCGCACCGCCGCTCTGAAGGCCGCCCTGCACTTCGCCGCGGGCGAGACGGTGCCGGCGCTGTCGGCGGCTCGGGACGCCCACGCCCAGCAGGCCGAGGCATACGGTGAGGAGCACCCCGACACGCAGCGCACGGCGGTCCTGCTGGCCGACTGCCTGGACCGGGCCGGGGCCCCACAGCTGGCGACGCGGATGCGCCGGCGACTCCCGCCGGGTCTGTCGCGCGCCGAGGTCGTCGACCGCCTCCTCGACGACCAGCTCACGGCGTCGGTGCTCCGCACGCCACCACGCGAGGCGCCCGTGGCCGAGAAGGACCCCGCGACCGAGCCGCGGCCCGGTCGCGTCGCCGGCTCGCTGCCCGAACCGACGAGCGTGCTGGTGAGCTATGTGACGGACGACGAGTTCTGGGCCAGGTGGGTGCGGCACGAACTGCTGAGCCTCGGCCACCGGGTGACGATGGAGGCGGAGGACACCCATCCGGGGCGTCCCCTCGCGCAGGACTCCCGTATCGTCCTGGCGCTGCTGTCCCCCGCGTACCTCGAGCGGATGGCGCACCGCTCGTGGACGGCCGCCGACTGGGCCGAGCTGCGCCTCGGGCACTCGCTGGGCCGTCGCCGCTTCGTCCCGCTCCTCGTCCACCTCGTCGAACCGGAGCGGCTGCCGCACGCCCTGCGCGAGGAAGTGGTCCCGTCCCTGTACGACCTGGACTCGGACGCCGCCCGCGAGCTGCTGCGCTTCGCCCTCACCGCACCGACGGCGCCGAGCCGGGGCCCGGAGTTCCCCGGCTCGTCCGCCGGCAGCGACAGCGGCGAGGACCTGCTGACACGTCGTCTCGTCAACGCGCTGGAGCGTTCGGCCGGCCTGCAGCAGCGTGAGGGCCGCGAGCTGTGGCTGTCTCTGATCGGTGCGGACACCGGCCGCCCGATGCACCTCTCACGGGGCGAGGTGTCCCTGCGCACGCTGCTCTACGAGGTGGTGCGGACCGTGCGGTCGGCCTCCGGGTCCCTGCTTCCGCTGGTGGAGGCGCTGGAAGCGCTGGAACCGGGCAGCCCCGCGGTCGACGAGGCCCGCCGCGTCGCGGAGGAGTTGGAGCGCCGCAGGCAGTCCGAGCGCCGTCAGGGCCGGCCGTGACCGCCCCGCCCCCGCCCGTCGTGCCCGGCCCGCCGGCTCCCATCCCGCACTGGTACTTCACCGGCTACTCCGAGCAGGAGGTGAACTTCCCGCTGGTCAGACGGTTCCACGACGATGTCCAGTCGCAGGTGCGGGGGGTGCTCGGCAAGCACATGCCGGGGCAGGGCTTCGTCGACTTCAAGGACATCACGGCGGGTGAACGCTGGGAGGAGCGAGTGGTCCGCAACGGCGTGTGCACGACGCGGGCCATGCTGGTGCTGTACTCGCCCAGCTACTTCCACAGCCGCTGGTGCGCCCGTGAGTGGACGGTCTTCACCGCACGGGAGAAGCGCTACCGCGACGGCGGCGGCACCGTCCCGTGCCTCATCGGCGTGCTCTGGCAGCGCGGCACGCAGGAGTGGCCGGACGCCGTCAACGCCTTCCAGTACGTCCGGCGCACCCCGGACACCACCTACGAGAAGCACGGCCTGCTGCATCTCGTCCCGTACAAGGCGGACGACCCGGGATCCGACGAGTACCGGGGCATCGTGCGGGAGGTGGCCGCGCTCATCGCCGACGCGCACCGGGCGCGGATCCCGGCCATCGCCGTCGAGGAGACCACCGGACTTCGCCCGCCGTTCGGGCCGGAGTCCCTGCTGCCCGTGGACTACGTGGTCGCGTACACCGCCGGGAACCGCGACTGGGGTCAGTGGGCCTATGTCGAGCTGGAGCGGCTGGGGACGGTCGACGCGCTGGAGCTGCACAGCGGCGAGAGCGGTCATCCCGAGCGGCTGCGGCAGGCGTTGCGCCGGGCGAACCGGGTCGTGCTCCTGGTGTCGCGGCACAGCCTGACCACCGGGGACCTGACGAAGGACACGCTGGACGCCGCCTACGCCGACCAGGAGTTCTCGCTCGATCTGCCGCGTCTCGTGCCCTTCTTCATCGAACACGTCTCCGAAGAGGCCGTCCCGGAGGGCTTCCGCCCGCTGCTGGGCAACGCCCTGTACGGCATTCCCGACGCGTCAGCGGTCCAGGAGATCCTGGTCGCGGCGGTCACCGCACCGGTTCACCCGTCGGCCGCCGCCACCGAGGAGGACCCGGCCGCGCCGAGCGACGTCCGGGCCGTGGACCGCGCGCTGGTGGACAACCTGGTGGTCGCCTCCTCGGTCCGTGACCCGGTGATCCGCGCCCTGTGGCTGGAGCGCACCGCCATCCCGAAGGAGGCGTACCCGGACCCCACCTATCCGCTGCGCGTGTGGCTCTTCAAGGTGCTCGCCGCCTGCGAGAGCCATTTCGGCGGCTACGAACCGCTGGCCACCGCCCTGGAGGACCTGGAGCTGGGCAGCTCCGAGGCCCTCCGGGTGCGCAAGCTCGTCAGTGAGATGGCCGCCGCCGGCAAGGAGTAGCGGCCCTCACACCGCCCACGGCCACGCCGCGTCCCGTCCCGCCTCCAGCAGCGGGACCATCCGGAACGCGGCGTCCGAGAGACCGCCGAACGTGTGCCGGTTGCCGGTGCCGGACGGGCCGTGGCCCGCGCGATAGCCGGCGAGGTTCCAGGTGTAGACCGGGACGTGGGCCGGGATCTGCTCGGTCGGGCCGCCGTGGCGGTGGTGGGTGTACTGCTCGTCGGTGACGATCAGCACCCGGTCGTGCTTGCGGTAGTGCCGGCGCACCGCCTCGGTGGTGTCGGTGCCGCCGAGGTCGCCGAAGCGGCCGAGGATCCTCAGCACCGACTCGCCCTTGCGGAAGGCCACCGCGTTGCTGGTGGTGCCGAACTCGACGAGGTCCGCCCGCGCGGCCCGCAGCGCGAGCGCCGTGCCGAAGACGGCCGCCGCGTCGGCCCGGTTGAGCTCGGAGCGGTCGGAGAGCCGCGACCAGAACATCGAGCCGGAGCGGTCGACCAGCACCAGGGTGCGGCCGGGCAGCGCGGGCACGTTGGCCAGCGAGTGGCCGAGCGCCCGCTCCAGCGGGTACGCCCAGCGCAGCGACGGGGCGTGCTGGTGGGCGGCCAGGTAGCGGAAGGGGAACTGCCGCGAGCGGCGTACCTCCTCCGGGTCGGCGATCCGCGCGGCGACCCGTGCCGCGACCTCGTCGGACACTCCGGCCTCGTCGAAGTTCCGCAGGTTGCGCACGAGCGCCATGGTGCCCATGGACGGGATCACGGCCTCCCAGGCCGCCTTGTCCATCGGCCCCTGGAGCCAGCCGGCCAGCGCCTCCCAGGTCATCCCGGCCGCCGCCAGCCGCTCGGCGCCGCCGGGTGCCGTGACGAGGGCGCGCCGCTGCTCGACCGGTACCGCCATCAGCTCGCGGTGCGCGGTGAGCACGGTGCTGGACGCGGGCGGCCGGGCGTTCTCCGGGTGGTGCCGCCGGTCGAGGGCGTACCGGAACAGCTCGCCCTGCCAGGGCTTGTCCGGGTCCGGCGCGGCGTGCACCAGGTTGAGGATGTCGCCGAAGCGGTAGCCCTTGGAGGGGGTGTCGTACTTCAGCAGCGCCTTGCCGCTGTAGAGCCGTCGTACGGCGTCGGCGACTCCTCGCTTGACCGGCTTCGGGACGGCGCGGCCGTAGGACGAGGTCCAGTAGGCGAGCAGTTCGCCGGGCTCGTCGGGGCGCTGGAGCACGGAGTCGACGACCTGGCGGTTGGCGGGGCCGTCGGTGGCGCCCGCGTCGAGCCGTGCCTTCACGTACTCGGCGGCGCCGACCAGGGCCGCTGTGCGCAGGTTGCCCTCGCCGCGCAGCCAGCCGAGCAGTCCGGCCGTCCAGGACGGGTCGGAGACGGCGAGTTCGCGCACGAGCCGCGCGTAGCGGTCGTCGCGGGCGTCGCCGGACTCGTGGAAGGTCTGCTGGGAGACGAGGTTGGCGACGGCGAGCAGGAACAGCTCGGACCGCGCGTCGCGCTCGTGGCCCCGGCCGCCCTGGTGGGTGCGCAGCGTACGGCCGGTGGTCGTCACCGGCGAGACGGGCTGGGCCTTCGCGGCCCGCGTGTTGAATCGCGCCATGTCGAATTCCCCCGAATTCGGTGTCGTTCGGAGGGAGGCGCAGCAAAGGGAAGGTGCCCGAGAACAGAAGTCGGCGGCGGCGACATAGCCTGACGCGTCTTCCAGTTCCGCCACATCGGCCGTACGCCGATGACGGGATTCGAACCCGCACGATTTCTCATCAGGTCCGGAAGTATCCGCTGCCTTCGCACCGGGCACCCACCGAGAGCTGCGCCTCCCGAGATCAGGTGGGCTGCGGCATGGGATTCTCTGGAAAAGAAGGAGCCGCCGCCCTCGCACCGGGAGGTGCCGAGCATCTGGTGTCCGGCGTGCGGGTCTTCGCCTTCGCGCCTGGACACGGATCACTTTAGGAGGGCGGCCGCGGGCCGGGCGAGCGAATTAGTTCCCCTGCTGCGAGCGTGCCTTGAACGCCGCTTTGCGCGCCTCCTTGGCGATCTTCTTGTCGGGGTGGATGCGCCCCATCGCCTCCAGGACGTCCGCGGTCGCCGGGTGGTCCACCCGCCAGGCCGCCGCGAAGAAGCCGCTGTGCTGCTCGGCCAGGCCTTCGACGAGGGCCTGGAGTTCCTCGGAGTTGCCCTCGGCGGCGAGCTGGGCGGCGAGGGTGTCGACGGTCAGCCAGTAGATCATCGCCTCGGACGGCGGCGGCACCTGCGCGGCGCCGTGCTCGCTGAGCCACACCCGGGCGAGGCCGCCGAGTTCGGCGTCGTCCAGCACCTCGCGCAGCGCGGGCTCGGCGTCGGCGCCGACCAGGGACAGCGCCTGCTGGCAGCGCAGCCGGCGCAGCGGCGCCCCGGCGTCGGCGCCACGGGCGGCGGACAGCAACTCGCGGGCGGCGGCCAGGGGTTCGCGCCGGGCGAGCCACTGCTCGGTCTCGGCCTGCGCGGCGCGCGGCCCGAACCCGGAGGTGCCGTCGAGCAGCGTGTCGGCGCCCTTGTCGGAGAGTTCACCGACGGCGGGTGCGTCGAACCCGGCCTCCAGCAGCCGGGCGCGCAGTCCGTACCGGCCGAGCGGGGTGAGCCGCACCATGCCGTAGCGGGAGACGTCGGTGTCGTCGACGGGTGCGCCAGGCTCCTCGTCGGTGTCGGACATCAGCGCCTCGTCGACCGGCTGGTACTCCACGAGTCCCACCGGTTCCAGCAGCCGGAACTGGTCGTCCAGGCGCATCATCGCGTCGGAGACCTGTTCCAGGACGGCGTTGCTGGGTTCGCCCATGTCGCCGGGGACGATGACCGAGGCGGCGAGCGCGGGCAGCGGGACGGGGGTGTCGCCGGGGCCGTCCTCGCTGACGGTGAGCAGGTAGAGGTTGGCGAGCACGCCGTCCAGGAACTCCGCCTCGGCCTCCGGGTCCCAGTCGAGGGCGGAGAAGTCGACCTGGCCGCCCTCGTCGAGGGCGTCGACCAGGTCGTCGAGGTCGGGCACGCTCGCGTCGGCGAGCACGGTCTCCAGCGCGGTCTGCCAGACGCCGAGCACGTCCTGCGGAGAGCCGCCGGTGAGCAGCGCGAGGTCGCCGCCGGCCGCGACGGTGCCGGTCTCCTCGTCGACGATCTCGACGAGCCCGGTGTCGACGGCGACCCGCCAGGCCTCACTGGCGTGGGCGGCGGCGTCGTCCCCGGTCAGGCCCAGCGCCTCGGCCGCCGCGGGCAGTTGCTCCTCGGCCAGTCCGCCGCCGGCGTCGACCCGGGTGTCGGGTCCGGCCCAGCGGGCGAGCCGGGCGGCGCGGGAGAGCAGCGGGGTGGCCAGCGCGTCGCGCGCCAGTTCCGCGTCGGAGGTCAGCCGTACCGGCGGCAAGGGGGAGCTGTCTGACATCGGCTGGTTCTCCTAGGGGCGCCTGAGCGGCGTACGTCCAGTGGTTCAGCCGCTCAGCCTAGACGGATTTCCACCCATGCCGACCGGTTCATCTCCCGGTCGCCGGTTGTACATGGCCGAAACCTTGACAACCGGCCGGAACAGGCAGGAGATTGACGCGCGTAGAAGTCGGCGGACAGCTGTTCACTGATCGGGGGTGACCGTTGGCCCCTTCTCGGGCACACTGGCCACGGTTTCTACGCGCGTCGCCACCGCCTCACCGGTCGCTCGCGGCGCGTCCGTCACGTTCCACCCTCGTCCCGGCGCCCATGTACGTCCCCGGAGGGATCCCGTTGCCGAGCAAGTCTTCCGCGCGCCTCGCCGCGCTCACCGTCGCCGCCGTGTGCTCCGCGGCCTCGACCGTCGTCCTCACCTCCCCCGCGCACGCCGACGCGGTGCGCATCCGTGACATCCAGGGCACCACCCGGATATCGCCGTACGCCGGCAAGCAGGTCGCGGACGTGGCCGGAATCGTCACCGGCGTGCGGACCTACGGCTCGTCGCGGGGCTTCTGGATCCAGGACCCGAACCCGGACGCCGACGCGGCCACCAGCGAGGGCGTCTTCGTCTTCACCAGCTCCACGCCCAAGGGTGTGGCCGTCGGTGACGCGGTGACGGTGTCGGGCACGGTCTCCGAGTACGTCCCGGGCGGCACCTCCTCCGGCAACCAGGCCATCACCGAGATCACCCGGCCGACGTTCACCGTGGTCTCCACCGGCAACGCCGTCCCCGCGCCGGCCGTCGTCGACGCCGACTCGGTGCCGGACGCGTACAGCCCGCAGGGCGACCCGGCCGCGAACGGCTCGGTCAACGCGCTGCCGCTGCGCCCCGGTTCCTACGCCCTGGACTACTACGAGTCCCTGGAGGGCATGAACGTCCAGGTCGCCGACGCCCGCGTGGTCGGCGCCACCGACCCGTACACCGAGCTGTGGGTCACGGTGAAGCCGGACGAGCACGACAACCGGCGCGGCGGCACGGTCTACGGCTCCTACACCGCCCAGAACTCCGGCCGGCTCCAGATCCAGTCCCTGGGCAAGACCGCCGACTTCCCCGACGCGAACGTCGGCGACACCCTCGCGGGCACCACCACCGGCCCGCTGGACTACAACCAGTTCGGCGGCTACACCCTCGTCGCCAACGAGCTGGGCACCCTGGCGAGCGGCGGCCTGGAGCGCGAGACCACCCGCAAGCAGAAGAACGGCGAGCTGGCGGTCGCGACGTACAACGTCGAGAACCTGGACCCGTCCGACGCCACCTTCGCCGCGCACGCCGCCGCGATCGTGGACAACCTGAGCGCCCCCGACATCGTGTCCCTGGAGGAGATCCAGGACAACAACGGCGCCACCGACGACGGCACGGTCGCCGCGGACCTGACGGTGACCAAGCTGATCGACGCGATCGTGGCAGCGGGCGGCCCGCGCTACGACTGGCGCGCGATCGACCCGGCGGACAAGACCGACGGCGGCGAGCCGGGCGGCAACATCCGCCAGGTGTTCCTGTTCAACCCGGAGCGGGTCTCCTTCACCGACCGCGCGGGCGGCGACGCGAGCACGGCCGTCGGGGTGACGCGGGAGCGCGGCAAGGCGGCGCTGACGGTCTCGCCGGGCCGGATCGACCCGGCGAACGCGGCCTGGGCCAACAGCCGCAAGCCGCTGGTCGGCGAGTTCGTCTTCCGCGGCCGTACGGTCTTCGTGATCGCCAACCACTTCAACTCCAAGGGCGGCGACCAGGGCCTGACCTCGCAGTACCAGCCGCCGGCCCGCAGCTCGGAGACCCAGCGCCACCTCCAGGCGACCGCGGTGAACACCTTCGTCAAGGAGGTCCTGGCCACCCAGAAGAACGCGGACGTGGTCGCGCTCGGCGACATCAACGACTTCGAGTTCTCCGGCACGACCGAGGCCCTGGAGGGCGACGGCGAGCTGTGGTCGGCGGTCAAGTCGCTGCCGCGCTCCGAGCGGTACTCGTACGTCTACCAGGGCAACAGCCAGGTCCTCGACCAGATCCTGATCAGCCCGTCGATCCGGCGCGGCTGCGACTTCGAGTACGACAGCGTGCACCTCAACGCCGAGTTCCACGACCAGATCAGCGACCACGACCCGCAGGTGCTGCGGTTCCGCCCGTAACCGGGGTGATCAGTCGGGCAGCAGGCCCACGGCGTGGGTGTGGCGGGTGCCGGTGAACCCCTGGACCCCGGGGTACGTCCGCACCCGCTCCCACTGCTCGGTGGGCGCGCCGATGCCTTCGCCGGGAGCGGCGAGCACGTCGTCGTAGGCCTGCTCGCTCTCCCACTCGGCGTAGTTCAGGACATGGGTTCCGTCGGTGCTGAGGTGGAAGTGGGCGGAGATCAGGCCGCGGTGGCCCACCGGGTCAGCGGCCAGCGCCTTGACCACCTCGTCGATCCAGTCGCCGCGCCGCTCCGCCGCGTACGGCGCGAAGTCGATCCGGACGGTCACGACCAGCCCGGGCACCCGGGTGTCACCGACGGCGCGTTCGCGGCTGCGGTGGTGCCGGTAGCGGTGAAGCGCGACGCGTTCGATGCCGGGTACGGCGGTGTCGATCTCGTCGACCCGTTCCTGCCGGTGGGTCTTCACGAATGCCTCGTAGGCCTGTTCGCTCGTCCACTGTGAGTGGTGCATCAGTGTGGAGCCGTCCCGTCCCGTGTAGACGTGGTAGGCGAGCAGCCCGGCGGCGGGCCATGGCCGGCGCTCCCAGGTCCGCGCGATCGCCTCGACGGCCGCCCGCTGCCGCTCGGGCGTCCCGAGCCGCCAGGTGCTGAAGAACGGCGCCCGGGCGTCCGGGCGGGTGAGGTCGGGGTGGGCGTCGGTACGGCGGGTCATGTCGGTCTCCCGAAAGAGGCTGGTCGGTGCGTGTACCGACCAGCCTCCGACCTCAACCGAACTTCAGGTCAAGCGTGTTCCGGCGCGGCCTTCGGGAGGTGACCCGAAGGCGCTCGCCGGGGCGTGCTCACCGCCCGCCGCGGCGGCGCAGTATCCCGGCCGCCGCCAGCAC
>NZ_JBEPAL010000078.1:0-18366 GCF_040298625.1 Streptomyces sp. NPDC001532 | reverse complement strand
CATCGCTCCGACCGCCGCGTCCAGCGCCTTGCCCTTGCCGAAGCGGCCCAGGGCGACATCGATGCCGGAGGGCAGGGTGACGCCGGTCCGGTCCGCCCGCGGCCCCGGCGCCCGCCCCGGCCGCTCCGGCCCCGGCTCCGGTCACCCCGGCCCCGGCCGCTCCGGCCGCCGCGCAGGCCACCGACGAGGGTGCGTACGTGACCCCGCTGGTGCGCAAGCTCGCCGCCGAGCACGGTGTCGACCTGGGTGCCGTCAAGGGCACCGGCGTCGGTGGCCGTATCCGCAAGCAGGACGTCGTCGCCGCCGCCGAGGCCGCCAAGGCCGCTGCCGCTCCGGCTCCGGCCGCCGCCGCCCCGGCTCCCGCCGCGAAGAAGGCTCCGAAGCTGGAGGCCTCCCCGCTGCGCGGCCAGACCGTCAAGATGCCGCGCATCCGCAAGGTCATCGGCGACAACATGGTCAAGGCCCTGCACGAGCAGGCCCAGCTGTCCTCGGTCGTCGAGGTCGACGTGACCCGCCTGATGCGCCTGCGCGCCCAGGCCAAGGACTCGTTCGCCGCGCGTGAGGGCGTCAAGCTCTCCCCGATGCCCTTCTTCGTGAAGGCCGCGGCCCAGGCGCTGAAGGCCCACCCGGTCATCAACGCCAAGATCAACGAGGCCGAGGGCACGATCACCTACTTCGACTCCGAGAACATCGGTATCGCGGTGGACTCCGAGAAGGGTCTGATGACCCCGGTCATCAAGGGCGCCGGCGACCTGAACATCGCCGGTATCGCCAAGGCCACGGCCGACCTGGCGGGCAAGGTCCGCGCCAACAAGATCACCCCGGACGAGCTGTCCGGCGCGACCTTCACCATCTCCAACACCGGTTCGCGCGGTGCGCTCTTCGACACGATCATCGTGCCGCCGGGCCAGGTCGCGATCCTCGGCATCGGTGCCACGGTGAAGCGTCCGGCCGTCATCGAGACGGAGGAGGGCACGGTCATCGGCGTCCGCGACATGACGTACCTGACCCTGTCCTACGACCACCGTCTGGTGGACGGCGCCGACGCCGCGCGTTACCTGACCGCGGTCAAGGCGATCCTGGAGGCGGGCGAGTTCGAGGTCGAGCTCGGCCTGTAACCCCCAGGGGTCTGCGCAGGGGATGCCCCCGTCCGGAGCTTTCCGGGCGGGGGCATCCTTGTCAGGGGCGTCGCTCTCGGCCGGCGGGGGGCGTGTAAGCCTCGTCTCACCTGCGTGAAAGCGCCCCCGTGCGCGGCTCCGCGGCGCGCTCGCGGCCGTATTGTCTAAACGTCGAACGCCCCCGGGGCCGATGGGCGGCCCCTGCTTAAGGAGCACTCATGACCGCGCCCGTCGTCCACTCGCTGCGCGAACAGATCCGCGAGCACATCGTGGAGGGGATCGTCAGCGGGCGCTGGAAGCCGGGCGAGCGGATCGTGGAGCGGCGGATCGCCACCGAGCTGGAGGTCAGCCAGACGCCGGTGCGGGAGGCGCTGCGCGAGCTGGAGTCGCTGCGGCTGATCGAGTCGGCGCCCAACAAGGGCGTGCGGGTGCGCAACCTGACGGCGGCGGACCTGGAGGAGAGCTACCCGGTGCGGGCCGGCCTGGAGGCGATCGCCGCGGAGCTGGCGGCGGCGCGGCTGGCCGAGGACTGCTCGGCGCTCGAACCGCATGTCACCGCGCTCTACGACGCCGACCGCAACGCCGACGGCACCGCCCAGGTGCGGCACACCGTCGGCTTCCACCGGGAGCTGGTGCGGGCGGCCGGCAACTCGGTGCTGCTGCACACCTGGGAGGGCCTGGGCATCGAGGTCTTCACCGCGCTGTCCATCCGCTGGCTGGGGACCGTCCAGCAGTCGTACGCCGAGGAGCACGAGGAACTGCTCGCCGCGTTCCGCCGCCGCGACCCGCGTATCGCCGACATCGTCAAGTCCCACGTGCTGGGCTGCGCCCCGCGAGCCTGAGCCGCACCCGTGCCCTAATGTGACCGGCATGTCCGACATGCCGTCCCGCGAGAGCGACCGGTCGCCCGCCCCCGGGCAGCACTGGACCCGTTTCAAGGAGTCGCCGTTCCTGCCGGCGACGGTGCTGGTGCTGATCCTCGGCGCGGCGGCGGGCCTCTTCGCCTGGTCGTACACGTACGCCATGGCGAACCCGACGCCGCGGTCCATCCCGGCGGCGGTGGTGGGCTCGTACCAGCAGCAGCGGGGCCAGGCCTTCCTCGATGGCATGGAGGAGGCGCTGGACGCCTCCGTGAAGGTGCACGCCTACGACAGTCCGGCCGACGCCCTGGCGGCGGTGGAGGAGCAGAAGGTCTTCGGCGTCTTCGAGGTGCGCGACGGCGGCCGGGCGGTCACCCTCGACGTCTCCGCGGCGTCCGGCGCCTCGGTCGCCGAGGTCCTGTCCGAGGCGGCGCTGGAGGTCGGCGAGCGGACCGGGGTGTCGGTGACCGTCCGGGACGTCAAGCCGCTCCAGCCGGGCGATCCGCGGGGGCTGGCGATCTTCTACATCTCGCTGGCGGCCGTGATCATCGGCTTCGTCGGGTCGATCCAGCTGAGTGTGCACGCGCGGGCGCTCAACCCGCTGGAGCGGATCGCGTTCACCGCGGCCTACGCGCTGCTCGGCGGCTTCGCCATCGCCGCGGCGGTGGACTGGCTGCTCGGCACGCTGGATCTGCCGTTCGTGGAGTCGTGGCTGATCCTGGCGCTGACGATGTTCACCAGCGGCATGGTCTTCACCCTGTTCAACACGCTGATCGGCCGCTGGGCGATGCTGCCGACCTGGGGCCTGATGGTGCTGGTGGGCAACCCGTCCTCGGGCGGCGCGGTGTCCTGGCCGCTGCTGCCGTCCGCGCTCGGCGCGATCGGCCGCTGGCTGCCGCCCGGCGCCTCGGTGAACGCCCAGCACACGGCCGTGTACTTCGCCGGCCACCAGCACGCGTTCCCGTTCCTGGTGCTGGCCGGCTGGTCGCTGCTGTCCTGCGGGGTCTTCCTGAACTGGTCCCACCGCCACCCCGGCGGCCGGGAGAAGGCTCCGTCACGGACGGCCGACGCGGCACCCGCGAACCCCGGTGCCACCCCCTGAGAGGCCCCGTACAGCGGAGCGAAGCCATGCTCAAACGCGCCTCGACCTGCGAGAACGGGGCTTTGGGGCGTCACCCGGTGCCACGGACCAAGGCACCGCGTGCCTACTTTCTCGTGATCAAGAGATTTTCCAGGGCAACCCTTTGATCGATCATCGATCAGGGGGTTACAGTCACCGACGGGCTCCCACCGGAGCCTCAAGCCCTGTCCTGCCAAAGACCAAGGGCACCCCCGAACCCTTACAGATGAGGGAACCCCCTTCGACTGAGGAAGGCGGCGACATGACCGACCCCAAAGCCATCCAGCCGAGCGAGCTCGACCAGCTCCCGGACCGCGACCCCGAGGAGACCGCCGAATGGCAGGCCTCACTGGACGCGGTCGCCAAGGCGGCCGGCCCGCACCGTGCCGCATACCTGATGCGGCGCACGCTGGAGCGCGCCGAGGGCGCCGGCATCGCGCTGCCGAAGCTCCTCGAGACGGACTACGTCAACACCATCCCCACCGCCGCCGAGCCCGCCGCTGAGGGCGACGAGGCGCTGGAGAGCCGGATCACCGCCTGGAACCGCTGGAACGCGGCCGCCATGGTGACCCGCGGCTCGAAGTACGGCGTCGGCGGCCACATCGCCACCTTCGCCTCGGCCGCCTGGCTCTACGAGACCGGCTTCAACCACTTCTTCAAGGGCAAGGACTCCGGAGAGGCCGCCGGCTCCGGCGACCAGCTCTACATCCAGGGCCACGCCTCCCCCGGCATCTACGCCCGCGCCTTCCTCGACGGCCGCCTCACCGAGGCCCACCTCGACAACTTCCGCCGCGAGTCGGGCGGCGACGGCCTGCCGTCGTACCCGCACCCGCGCCGCCTGCCCTGGCTGTGGGAGTTCCCGACCGTCTCCATGGGCCTCGGCCCGCTCTCCGCGATCTACCAGGCGCGCTTCAACCGCTACCTGACCAACCGCGGCATCAAGGACGTCTCCGCCTCCCACGTCTGGGCCTTCCTCGGCGACGGCGAGATGGACGAGCCGGAGTCGACGGCGGCGCTCGCGCTGGCCGCGCGTGAGGAGCTGGACAACCTCACCTTCGTCATCAACTGCAACCTCCAGCGTCTCGACGGCCCGGTCCGCGCCAACTTCAAGATCGTGCAGGAGCTGGAGGCCCAGTTCCGCGGCGCCGGCTGGAACGTGATCAAGACGCTGTGGGGCTCCGCCTGGGACGAGCTGTTCCAGCTCGACACCACGGGCGCGCTCGTACGCCGCCTGCGCGAGGTGCCCGACGCGCAGATCCAGACGTACCAGACCCGCGACGCCGCCTACATCCGCCAGGACTTCTTCGGCAAGGACCCGGCGCTCGCCGAGATGGCGAAGCTGCTCTCCGACGACAAGATCCTGGAGTGCTTCCACCTCTCGCGCGGCGGCCACGAGTCCCGCAAGGTGTTCGCCGCGTACAAGGCCGCCGTCTCGCACAAGGGCGCCCCGACGGTGATCCTGGCCCAGACGGTCAAGGGCCACACCCTCGGTGAGGGCTTCGCGTCGAAGAACGCCAACCACCAGATGAAGAAGCTCTCGGTGGACGAGTTCAAGACCATGCGCGACCTGCTCGACCTGCCGATCAAGGACAGCGACTTCGTCGACGGCGTGGTCCCCTACGGCCACCCGGGCGCCGACTCCCCCGAGGTCCGCTACCTCCAGGAGCGCCGCGCCGCCCTCGGCGGTCCGGCCCCGGCCCGCCGCGTCCACCCGGTCGCGCCGCTGCCCGCGCCCGCCGACAAGGCCTTCGCCTCCTTCGACAAGGGCTCCGGCTCGCAGAACGTGGCGACCACCATGGCCTTCGTCCGCCTGGTCAAGGACCTGGTCCGCGACAAGGAGACCGGCAAGCGCTGGGTGCCGATCGTCCCGGACGAGGCCCGCACCTTCGGTATGGAGAGCCTCTTCCCGTCCCTCGGCATCTACTCGCCGAAGGGCCAGACGTACGAGCCGGTCGACCGCGACCAGCTGATGTACTACAAGGAGGCCCAGAACGGCCAGATCCTCAACGAGGGGATCACCGAGGCCGGTTCGATGGCCGACTTCATCGCCGCTTCGACGTCGTACGCGACGCACGGCGAGGCGATGATCCCGTTCTACATCTTCTACTCGATGTTCGGCTGGCAGCGCACGGCCGACCAGATGTGGCAGCTCGGCGACCAGCTCGGCCGCGGCTTCCTGGTGGGCGCCACCGCCGGCCGCACCACGCTGACCGGCGAGGGCCTCCAGCACGCCGACGGCCACTCCCCCGTCATCGCCGCGACCAACCCGGCCGCGCTGACGTACGACCCGGCCTTCGCCTACGAGATCGCCGTCATCGTCAAGGACGGTCTGCGCCGGATGTACGGCGAGGCGGCCCCGGGCGAGGACCCGAACGTCTTCTACTACCTGACCGTCTACAACGAGCCGATGCCGCAGCCCGCCAAGCCGCAGGGCCTCGGCATCGACGAGGGCATCGTCAAGGGCCTGTACCGCTTCAACACGGCGGAGTCCGCCGGTGTCCAGGTGGCCGCCGCGAACGCGCCGCGCATCCAGCTGCTGAGCTCCGGCACGGCGATCCACTGGGCCCTGGAGGCGCAGAAGCTGCTCGCCGAGGAGTGGGGCGTGGCCGCCGACGTGTGGTCCGCGACCTCCTGGAGCGAGCTGCGCCGGGACGCTCTGGAGGCCGACGCGGCGCTGCTGCGCGGCGAGGAGCGGGTGCCGTTCGTCCGCCAGGCGCTCCAGGGCGCCGAGGGTCCGGTGCTGGCGGTCTCCGACTACATGCGCCAGGTCCCGGACCAGATCGCGCAGTGGGTCGAGCAGGACTGGTCCTCGCTCGGCGCGGACGGCTTCGGCCTCTCCGACACCCGCGAGGCGGCCCGCCGCCACTTCGGTGTGGACGCCCCGTCGATCGTCGTCGCGGCCCTGGCCCAGCTGGCCCGGCGCGGTGAGGTCAAGGCGACCGCCGTGAAGGAGGCGCGCGTGCGCTACGGCCTGTAAGGCAGGTTCCGTCAGGAGGCCCCCGCTTCGGCGGGGGCCTCCTGCATGATGTGCTGCATGCGCGCTGCCCGGCTGATCAAGATGGTGCTGCTGCTCCAGTCCCGGCCCTCCATGACCGCCGCCGAGCTGGCCCGGGAGCTGGAGGTGTCGGAGCGGACGGTCACCCGGGACGCGCAGGCGCTGTCGGAGGCGGGCGTCCCCGTCTACGCCGACCGGGGGCGGACCGGCGGCTACCGGCTGATCGGCGGCTACCGGACCCGGCTGACCGGGCTGCACCGCGGTGAGGCGGAGGCGCTGTTCCTGTCCGGGGTGCCGGGGGCGCTGCGCGAGATGGGGCTGGAGGACGCCGCGTCGGCGGCCCGGCTGAAGGTGTCGGCGGCGCTGCTGCCGTCGCTGCGGGACGCCTCGCACGCGGCGGCGCAGCGGTTCCACCTGGACGCGCCGGGCTGGTTCAGGGAGCCGCGGACGCCGGAGCTGCTGCCCGCGGTGGCGGACGCGGTGTGGGACGACCGGCGGGTGACCGCCCGGTACCGGCGCGGGGAGACCCAGGTCGAGCGGCGGCTGGAGCCGTACGGTCTCGTGCTGAAGGCGGGCGTCTGGTACCTGTGCGCGCGGGTCGCCGACGCGGGTGTCCTCCGGACGTACCGCATCGACCGGTTCACCGCCGTGGAGCCCGGCGAGGACCGCTTCACCCGGGACCAGGAGTTCGACCTGCCCGGGTTCTGGGAGGAGCAGGCGGAGCGGTTCGCGCGCTCACTGCTGCGCGCCGAGGTCGTGGTCCGGCTCTCCGCGGAGGGGACGCGCCGGCTGCCGCACGTCGTCGATCCGCTCTCCGCCCGGGACGCCCTGGCGGCCGCGGGCGAGCCCGACCCGCGGGGACGGGTCACCGTCACCCTGCGCGTGGAGTCCGAGGAGGTCGCGCACACCCAGCTGACGGCGCTCGGCCCGGAGGCGGAGGTGCTGTCGCCGGCGTCGCTGCGGGAGCGGCTGGCGGCCGACGCGCGGCGGCTGGCGGAGCTGTACCGGCACCGGGACCCCTGAATCCGCCGCACTCCGGGGTGCGTCGCCCTGCCGGAGGGCAGATGCTGGAGCGGTGATGGACGAGACGGAGTTCTGGGAGCTGGTCGACACCACCCGCGAGGCCGCCGAGGGCGACCCGGAGGAGCAGGCCGATCTGCTCGTGGAGCGGCTGCTCCGGCTCGACCCGGAGGCCGTCCTCGACTTCGCCCGTCACTTCGAGGCCCGCTACAACCGCGCCTACCGCTGGGACCTGTGGGGCGCCGCCTGGGTGCTGCTGGACGGGGCCAGCGACGACGCCTTCGACTTCTTCCGCTGCTGGCTGATCGGCCAGGGCCGCGAGGTCTTCGAGGGCGCCCTGCACGACCCGGACACGCTCGCCGACCTCCTGGACGACTTCGACGAGGAGATCGACGGCGACGGCGAGGACCTGGGCTACGCGGCCGACGAGGCCTACGAGCAGCTGACCGGCACGGTCGCCCCGGACCTCGGCATCGCGCCGGCGAGCTCGGAACCGGCGGGCACCCCGGTCGACTTCGAGGACGAGCGGGCGCTCTCCGAACGCTATCCCCGCCTCTGGTACCGGTTCAGAGAGTGACCCGCTGACGGCCGCGGTCCGTGGCGCCGCCCGTGCCGCCGGACGACGGCAGGTGGGCCCGTGCCTGGTCCGCGCGCACCGGCGGCTGCTCGTGCGGCGGTGCGGCGTTGGCCCGGTCCAGGGCGGAGGCGGTGGCCGCGGCCGGTCCCAGGACGACCGTCGCGACCGCGCAGAGCACGGTCCAGGGGCTGCGCACCGCGGCCGCCCAGCCGCTCCCCCGCTCCCGCTCGGCCGGGACGCGCGTGACGGTCGTAGGACTGATGTTCATGATCCCCACCTCAGGTCGGCTCGATGATCCGACGGTAGGGCCGCGGCCTCGGTACGCCCTGCGGGTGGGCTGTGCCCTTGCTGTGGTTCCCCCGGGCGGCCCTGGAGGCGGGCCGCCGCCGCGCGGATCTCCGGCAGGCGGGCGGAGAGCGCGGCGCCGGGGCAGCTGGTCATGTAGCCGTCGTTGTGCCCTGCGACGGCGGGCAGGACGGCCGGGGTGCCGGCGGCGTAGCGGCTGCCGCTGTTCGAGGAGACGAGCCGGACGCGGGCCCGCGGATCGGTGCCGGACAGGCCGAGCTTCCAGGCGGCGACCGCGGCGATGGCGTCGGTCATCACGCGCGGCACCTCGACGCCCGCCGTGAAGGTGCCGACGGCGGCGATGCCGACGGTGCGGTGGTTGAAGCCCTGGGTGTGGGCGCCGGTGACGGCCCGGGTGACGCCGCCCGCGCGGCCCTCGTAGACGGTGCCGCAGCGGTCGACGAGGAAGTTGTAGCCGATGTCGTCCCACTGCCGGGCGCCGGTCTGGCCGGTGTAGAGGTCGCGGATGATGCGCGGGGTCTCGGCGCAGTCGTAGGCGTTGGGCGAGTCGGTGTGGTGGACGAAGACCGCGACGACCTTGTCGTCGTAGCGGGCGGGCGGCTGCCGGGCGGGTGCGGTGCTGCCGGCCTCCAGCCACGCGGAGCGGGGCAGGATGGCGGGCCGGGGCGCGGTGTGCGCGGCGCTCGGGCGGTGCGCGGCGGAACCGCCGGCGCGGCTCGCGACGACATCCTCGACACCGCTCGCGCACAGTGCCAGCACCACCGCGGCGGTGACGCCGGGGAGCGCCCGCAGCGCCGTCAGGGCCGGTCCGGGCAGACGTACCGCCCGCCGTCGTGCTCCCCGTGTCCTGGGGGATCCGCGCCCGACACGTCTTCGCAAGACACGCATGGTTCCCACTGTCGGGGCGATCCGCTCCGCCCGCGATGTGTGCTGTGCCACCCGGTGGAACCATCGTCCCGGTCCGCGGCGTTTTCCGGGGTACACGCACGCGGGGCCGCCCGTTCCGGGGCAAAGCGCGCGTGGCTGATCACCGGGCCCGTCCCCCACGTATCAGGGGTCCGAGAGAAAGGCGGCCGACGTGGACCTGCTCGACCTCCTGCTGGCGCTGGCGATCCTCGTCTACGCCGGCTCCGGATACCGGCGCGGACTGGTGGCCGGCTGTGTCTCGCTGGCCGGGTTCGTGGGCGGCGCGGCGATCGGGGTGTGGCTGCTGCCGTGGACGACGGACCTGGTGGCACCGGGCGGCACGGCGGCCACGGTGACGGCGGTGCTCACCGTGCTGGTGCCGGCGGCGGTGGCCCATGAGCTGGCGGGGCGGCTGGGCCTGCGGCTGCGGCGGGAGCTGGAGCGGGGGCCGCTCCGGGTGGCCGACGGGGTCGGCGGGGCGGTGGCGAACACGGTGGCCGTGCTGATCGTGGCGTGGGTCGCGGCGAGCGTGCTGGCGGCGTCCTCGTCCACGCTGCTGTCGTCGGCGATCCGCGACTCGCGGGTGCTCGGGGCGGTGCAGCAGGCGATGCCGGACACCACTCCGGCCTGGTTCTCGCGGGCCACCTCGGCGCTCGCCGAGGCGGGCTTCCCGCAGGTCTTCAACCCGTTCGAGAGCGAGTCGACGGCCGAGGTCGCCGAACCCTCCGGGGACGACGTCACGGAGCGGGCCACCGCCGCCGCCCGGCGCGGCACGGTGAAGGTGGAGGGCGTCTCCGGCACCCAGGGCCGCGAGGGCAGCGGGTTCGTGTACGCGGCGGAGCGGGTGATGACCAACGCGCATGTGGTGGCGGGCATCGACGAGCCGACCGTGCGGGTCGGCGGGGTCGGGCCGGCGTTCGAGGCCCGGGTGGTGCTGTTCGACCCGGACAAGGACGTGGCCGTGCTGTACGTGCCAGGTCTGCGCGCCCCGGTGCTGCGCTTCGACGACGACGCGGCGCGCGGCGACGGGGCGGTGGTCGCCGGTTATCCGCAGGACGGCGGGCTGGACCTCCAGGCGGCGACGGTGGCGAACCGGGTGCGGGCGACGGGGCGGGACATCTACAGCGAAGGGGCCGTGACCCGGGAGATCTACTCGATCCGCTCGAACGTCCGGCCAGGCAACTCCGGCGGCCCGCTGCTGACCACCGAGGGCCGGGTGTTCGGGGTGGTGTTCGCCCGCTCCACCTCCGACCCCGAGACCGGCTATGTGCTGACGGCGGCCGAGGTCGCCGCCGACGCGGAGCGGGCGGCGCGGGCGACGGCCCCGGTGGACACGGGCGAGCTGATCACCTCGTAACGGCGGCACCACCACGGCCGCTCGGACCGCACAGGGCGTACAGGCCGCTCGGGCCGCTCGGGCCGTTCTGGCCGCTCGGGCCGCCGTTCACAGGGAGCGGCCCATCAGTACGTCGTCCACGTACGCCCCGTCCAGCAGGAACTCCTCCGGCAGGACACCCTCCACCACGAACCCCTCCGACTCGTACAGCTTGCGGGCGGGGGTGTTGTGGCCGAGGACGCGCAGGGTGACGCGGCGGGCGCCGAGCCGGCGCGCCTCGTCCTGCGCGGCCCGCAGCAGCGCCCGGCCGACGCCCGCGCCGCGCGCCGCGTCGGCGACGGCCAGCCCCTGGATCTGGCGGACGTGCGCGTTGCACGCCAGCGGTGTGGGCAGGCCCAGCCGGATGTAGCCGACGACGGCGCCGTCGAGTTCGGCGACTAGGTGGTCGCGCGGCCCGCACCGCTCGCTGAAGAAGGGCGGATGGGGCGGCTCGGGCCGGGGCTGGACGGCGTGCACGGGGGACCAGACGTCCCGGTCGAGCCGGGCCAGCGGCTCCTCGTCGGCGAAGGTGGCGTGGCGTATGTACGGAACCGGCATGAGCGTCACTGTACGGCGGCGGTACGGGTGCCCGTCCGCGGTTTTCCGGGGCGCTCCCGGCAGGATGGGCGCATGGAACCTTCCCGAATCGCGGTGGCCGGCGCGTCCGGTCTCATCGGTGACGCTCTGGTGCGCTCCTTGCTCTCGGACGGACACGAGGTGGTGCGGCTGGTGCGCCGTCCGCCCCGGTCCGCCGACGAGGCGCGGTGGGAGCCGGAGCGGCGGCAGGTGGATCCGGCCGTGCTCGCCGGGTGCGACGCCGTGGTGAACCTGGCGGGCGCGGCGATCGGTGACCGCCGCTGGACGGACGCGTACAAGGCGCGCATCCGCTCCAGCCGGGTGGACGGCACGGCGGCCCTGGCCCGGGCGGTGGCGATGCTGGACCGGCCGCCGCGGGTCTTCCTCAACGGCAGCGCGATCGGCATCTACGGCGACACCGGGAGCCGGCCGGTCGACGAGGACAGCCCGCCGGGCACGGGCTTCCTGCCGGAGGTGTGCGTGGAGTGGGAGCAGGCCGCCGCGCCGGCGCGGGAGGCGGGCGTGCGGACGGTGTTCGCCCGGACCGGTCTGGTGGTGGCCCGCGAGGGCGGCGCGTGGGGGCGGCTGTTCCCGCTGTTCCGGGCCGGGCTGGGCGGACCGCTGGGCGGCGGCCGGCAGTACTGGTCGTTCATCGCGCTGCACGACGAGGTGGCCGCGCTGCGGCATCTGCTGGACCGCGCGGACCTGTCCGGTCCGTTCAACCTGACGGCCCCGGAGCCGGTGACGAACCGTGAGGTGACGGAGGCGATGGGCCGGGTGCTGCGCCGGCCGGCCGTGTTCGCGGTGCCGGCGCCGGTGCTGCGGGCGGTGCTGGGCGAGATGGCCGGGGATGTGCTGGGCAGTCAGCGGGTGCTGCCGAAGCGGTTGTCGGAGTCCGGGTTCCGGTTCGCGTTCCCGACGATCGAGGCGGCGATCCGCGCGGCGAGGTGAGTGCGGGCCGGGCGACCGTATGCGACCACCGTGCGACCGTGCCCTGTCGATGCGCGACTGTCCTTGACCGAGCCCCGCCCTAACCTCGACCCGAACTCGGGTATCCCTGGAGCCGGTTGAGGGCATGACCTCTCCACCGGCCGCGCAACCTCTAGGAGGGGCACGTGCTTCAGCCCGCGTTTCAGGCCGATGTCGTCGTGGTGGGGGCCGGGGTCGCCGGTCTCTCCGCGGCACTTCGTTTGACCCATGCAGGAGTGACGACCGTGGTCCTGGAGGCCGGCCCGTGTGTGGGCGGGCGGATGTCCACGGACAAGATCGACGGCTTCCGGCTCGACCGTGTCGGACAGCTGCTGTTCACGTCGTATCCGGAACTACGGCTGACCCCCGGCCTCGAGGCGCTGTCGCTGCGGCTGTTCGCCCCGGGCGTGCTGCTGCACAGCGACGGCCGCCGGCACCGCGCGGGGGCCCCGGTCGCCGGACGGAGCGCGAGGGGCGCACTCAATGCCGTACGCGCCCTGGCAAGCGCCCCCAGGGCGACGCCCGTCCGCGGTCGGGGGAGCGTGGTGCCGCCACCCCGGAACCGGTCGACGGCCCCGCTGGGCGGTGCCGTCGACCAGGCCCGGCTGGGCAGCGCGCTGGCCCGGCTCGCGGGCACCCCGCCGACGCGGCTGCTGGCCCGGCCGGAGCTGCCGGCGGGGCAGGCGCTGGCCGCCCGGGGACTGCCCTCCCGTACCGTCGACGGCTTTCTGCGGCCGCTGCTGGCCGCGTTGCTGTGCGATCCGGAGCTGACCACGTCCAGCCGGTGCGCGGACCTCGCGCTGCGGGCCTTCGCCGCCGGGCGGACGGCCGTGCCGGAAGGCGGGGCCGAGGTGCTGCCGGAGCTGCTGGCGCGCGGGCTGCCGCCGGGCAGCGTGCACACCGGGGTGCGGGTCACCTCGGTCTCCACCACCTCGGTGACCACCGCCGAGCACGGGGAGTTCCGCTGCCGGGCGGTGCTGCTGGCCACCGACGCGCGCAGCGCGGCCGAGCTGCTGCCGGGGCTCAGGGTGCCGGACTTCCATCCGGTGACCGTCGTCCACCACACCACCGACGAGCCGCCGGCCACCGGCGCGGCGCTGCTGCTGGACGCCGACCGGGGCGGACCGGTGGCACACACGGCCGTGATCAGCGCGGTCGACCCGAGCCGGGCACCGGCCGGCCGGGCACTGATCTCCTCGACCGTGCTCGGCACGCCGCCCGCCGACGTCGACACCGCCGTACGCCGGCACCTGGCCCGGCTGTACGGCGCGCCGACGGCGCGCTGGGAGACGCTGGCGGTGCACCACACCGCCGAGGCGGTGCCCGCGATGCGGCCGCCGCACGATCTGCGGCGGCCGGTGCGGCTGCTGGCCGGGCTGTACGTGTGCGGCGACCACCGCGACACCAGCACCGTCCAGGGCGCGCTGCACTCGGGGCACCGCGCCTCGGCGGCGATCCTGGCGGACCTGGGGGCGGCCGGGTCGATGCACACGGCGGACCCGGCGCCCACGGCCCGCGCGGCCTAGGTCGTGTCCGCACAGTCCCTTCGTCCGCCCGGAGGGCGGGCCTGCGGCGTCAGGTGCGTGCTCTCGGCGTGCCGGCCCCAGGCCCTCGTACGGGACGTACTCGGGTCCGGGGCCGGTGCGGCGGGAGTGCGTGCATGGCGTCGCGCGGCAGAGGTGAAGTGTCGGACAGGCCCTGGGCGGGCTCCCGCGCTCAGCCCAGGGCCGCGACCCGGTCGCGGTAGGACCGCACGGGTGCCGCGTCCTTGTACGGCTCCAGCCGGCGCTCGAAGTCCTTGACGTACTCCACCGCCCGGACCGACCGCATCTCCGCCGCCTGCCCGGCCGCCTCGGCGGCCAGGGTGCAGGCCTGGTCGAGTTCGCCGAGGCCGAGGCGGGCGGTGGCTAGGACGATCCGGCAGAACAGCCGGCTGCGGGCGTAGGAGGGGGCCCGCAGCTGGAGGGAGCGCTCGGCGTGCTGGGCGGCGGCGCGGAACTGCTGGAGGTCGCGGTGGCAGTGGCCGAACTCGTCGGCGAGCTGCGCCTCGTCGAAGCTGCGCGCCCAGTGCGGCAGCTCGTCCCCGGGCCGGGCCGCCTCCAGCGCGCGCTCGGCGCGGACCAGGGAGGCGGTGCAGGCCCGTACCTCGCCCAGCACGCCGTGCCCGCGCGCCTCCGCGGCGTGCAGCAGCGCCTGCACGACCGGCGGCGCCGAGCCGCCGACCCCCTGCTGGGCCACCCGCGCCAGCTGCACGGCCTCCCGCCCGTGCCCGAGGTAGACGGCCTGCCGGCTCATGGTGACCAGCACGTACGAGCCGTACGCCCGGTCCCCGGCCGCCTGCGACAGCCGCAGCGCCTGGACGAAGTACCGCTGGGCGAGACCGTGCGCGGCGATGTCGTACGACGTCCAGCCGGCCAGCCGGGTGAGGTCGGCGGCGGCGGCGAACAGCCGACGGCCGGTCTGCTCGCCGTAGGTGCCGCGCAGCATCGGCTCGCACTCGTGCTCCAGGTAGCGCACCAGCGCCTGCCGGGCGTGGCCGCCGCCGTAGGCGTCGTCGAGGGTGCGGAACAGGTCTCCGACCGAGCGCAGGGCGGCGATGTCGCCGCCGGTGACCCGGTGCCCGGGGCCGCGGTCGACGCCGCGCTGCCGGGGCACCGCGGGGCGGCCCTGGCTGGGCACGCGGGGGGTGTCGGTGCCGCGGGCGACCTTCTCGTCGGAGCGGCCGATCAGCCAGTCCCGGCTGGGCACCACGAGCCCGGCCGGGGTGAAGGCGATCTTGCGCAGTTCGGCATGGCTGCCGGAGTCCTTGCGCCACAGGCCGCTGACGATGTCGACGGCCTCCTCGGGTCCGGCCGCGAACTCCAGTCCCGCGTAGACGGGGGCGCAGGCGTCCAGGCCGAGGTCCTGAGCGGTGAGCCGGCGGCCGAGGCGGCGGGTGAACACCTCGGCGATCAGCGCGGGAGTGGTGCCGCGGGGCTGCTGTCCGCGCAGCCAGCGGGTGACCGATGTCTTGTCGTATCTGAGATCGAGCCCGTGCTCCAGACCGAGCTGATCCACTCGACGGGCCAGACCTGCGTTGGAGAACCCCGCTTCTGCGATGAGCGCGGCGAGCTGGCGGTTGGGGGTGCGCTGCGCGGGTCGTTCCGTCATCTGCGGTGCGATCTCCTGCCTCCGGGCCTCTGAAGTGCCCGGACTGCCTGTGAGCAGCCCTTATGGCCTCGTGAACGGCGCGAATGTAGCGGAGAGTAAGCGCCCCATCGCACACTTCGACGTTCATTCATCCGATCGTGTGAGGATTGCCCCAGAGGCTGACGCGCCGCACGGAGTCGTACAGTGGCGTGGGTGCGTTTCGTGCCTTACGACTTCGAGGAGGCGCTTGCCGTGAGTGAGCTGCGGTTCGTCCGTATGGGGTTCGGTCCGGACATGGTCGACTACCAGGTCGCCTGGGACGAACAGCGTCGCGTGCACGCCGCCCGTTTCGCGGACGAGACGCCGGACACCTGCCTCCTCCTGGAGCACCCGCCGGTCTACACCGCCGGCCGCCGCACCGCACCCGAGGAGCGCCCGCTCGACGGGACGCCCGTGATCGACGTGGACCGCGGCGGCAAGATCACCTGGCACGGTCCCGGCCAGCTCGTCGGCTACCCGATCCAGAAGCTGCCCCGCCCGGTCGACGTCGTGGCCCATCTGCGCCGCCTGGAGGAGGCGATGATCCGGGTGTGCGCCGAGTTCGGTGTCGAGACCTCGCGCGTCGAGGGCCGGGCCGGCGTCTGGGTGCTGGGCGACCCGGTCGAGGAGCGCCCCGCCCTCGGCGGGCTCACCCTCGACTTCGATCCGCGCAGCACCGACCCGGAGTTCGACCCGCGCCTCAACGGCCCCGAGTACGCGCCGTCCAACGCCGGCCAGCGCCGCGAGGACCGCAAGATCTGCGCCATGGGCATCCGCGTCGCCAAGGGCGTCACGATGCACGGCTTCGCCCTGAACGTGAACCCGGACACCTCCAACTTCGACAAGATCATTCCCTGCGGCATCCGCGACGCGGGCGTGACCTCACTGTCGTACGAACTCGGCCGCGAGGTCACCATCGCCGAGGTGCTGCCGGTGGCCGAGCGCCACCTGAAGGACGTACTGGAGAACGCGGACCTCAGGCCCCGGGCCGTCGAGAAGGCGCCGGCGGCCTGACGCGGCACCGGGCATTCAAAACCACGGGCGTACCCTTGAGGACGCCGAAGAATCAATCGCTAGGGAGCCGGTCGTGTCCGCAGTCGCACCCGACGGACGCAAGATGCTGCGCCTGGAGGTCCGCAACAGCCAGACCCCCATCGAGCGCAAGCCCGAGTGGATCAAGACCCGGGCGAAAATGGGCCCCGAGTACACGAAGATGCAGAACCTGGTGAAGGGCGAGGGCCTGCACACCGTCTGCCAGGAAGCCGGCTGCCCCAACATCTACGAATGCTGGGAGGACCGCGAGGCCACCTTCCTCATCGGCGGCGACCAGTGCACCCGGCGCTGCGACTTCTGCCAGATCGACACCGGCAAGCCCGAGGCCCTGGACCGCGACGAGCCGCGCCGCGTGGGCGAGTCCGTGGTCACCATGGACCTGAACTACGCCACCATCACCGGCGTCGCCCGCGACGACCTGGAGGACGGCGGCGCCTGGCTGTACGCCGAGACCGTGCGCCAGATCCACCAGCAGACCGCCGGCCGCGAGGCCGGCCGCACCAAGGTCGAGCTGCTGGCCCCCGACTTCAACGCCGTCCCGGAGCTGCTGCGGGAGGTCTTCGACTCCCGCCCCGAGGTCTTCGCGCACAACGTCGAGACGGTCCCGCGGATCTTCAAGCGGATCCGCCCCGGCTTCCGCTACGAGCGCTCGCTGAAGGTGATCACCGAGGCCCGCGACTTCGGCCTGGTGACCAAGTCGAACCTGATCCTCGGCATGGGCGAGACCCGTGAGGAGGTCAGCGAGGCGCTGAAGCAGCTGCACGAGGCCGGCTGCGAGCTGATCACCATCACCCAGTACCTGCGCCCGTCCGTGCGCCACCACCCGGTGGAGCGCTGGGTCAAGCCGCAGGAGTTCGTCGAGCTGAAGGACGAGGCCGAGCAGATCGGCTTCTCCGGTGTGATGTCCGGCCCGCTGGTGCGGTCCTCGTACCGCGCCGGACGGCTCTACCAGATGGCCGTCGAGAAGCGCGGAGAGTACATCGCCGCCCAGGCGGTCTGAGGTACGACTGTGTGACCGCCGACCGTGTGAATCGGCGCACAAGCTCTTTACTGGCCAGTAGCGCCGGATCCGCCGCGGCCCCGACCGTCCTCGCAGATGAGGACCCCGGTCGGGGCCGCGGCGTCGTTCCGGGCCCTCCCATCCCCCGGTAATCCGCCGGTATCGAGGCTTCATTGGCGTTTGACCGGTCGGTCACGCCCTGGTAACACCAATCAGTGACCCTGGTTTCACACCCTGTGCATCCACGCCTCGGGCCTTACAAGGGGGATCCCACGATGCAGGCCGCGCCCGTACGGGCCACCGCGATTCCGTCCTTCACCGACGCCCTCCGTGCGGTCGAGTCCCTGCTCATGAGCAGCGGCCAGCGCACCGCCCGGCGCAACGCCTGGAACTCCGTGCTGGAGGACCGCCGCCGCGCCAAGGACCGGGTGGAGGCCGAGCGCGTCCTGGAGCAGGCGTACGCCGCCCGTCCCTGATCGCGTGCTCCTGGTAACCGCCGGGGCACTGCCGTCGAAGGCGCTCCAGGAGCCACGTAGACTTCGTGGCATGGCGAGGAAGGACACGGCAGCGGACGACGCTGCGAACCCCGGGCGACTGAAGCAGATCGCTCTGACCTACAAGATGACCCGCAGGGCCGACAAGAAGATCGGTCTTGTACTCGCGGCTGTCGGAATCGTCACCTTCGGTGTCTTCCTCGCGATCGGTTTCTTGATCGGTCACCCCATCTATCTCGGCATCCTGGGCCTGCTGCTCGCCTTCCTCGCGACGGCGATCGTGTTCGGGCGCCGGGCCGAGCGGGCGGCCTTCGGGCAGATGGAGGGCCAGCCGGGCGCCGCAGCGGCCGTGCTGGACAACATCGGCCGAGGCTGGACGACCACCCCCGCGGTGGCGATGAACCGCAGCCAGGACGTGGTGCACCGGGCGGTCGGCAAGGCCGGCATCGTGCTGGTGGCCGAGGGCAACCCGAACCGGGTCAAGAGCCTGCTGGCCGCCGAGAAGAAGAAGATGAACCGCATCGTCGCGGACGTCCCGGTGCACGACCTGATCGTCGGCACCGGCGACGGCCAGGTCGAACTGAAGAAGCTCCGCACCACCATGCTGAAGCTGCCGCGGGTGCTGACCGGTCCGCAGGTGACCGCCACCAACGACCGGCTGCGCGCGCTGGGCGACCTGATGAGCAACATGCCGCTGCCCAAGGGGCCGATGCCGAAGGGCATGCGCCTGCCGAAGGGCGGACCGAAGGCCCGCTGACCTCCCACCTACGACGAAGGGGGCGCCCGGAGATCTCCGGGCGCCCCCGGAGTGCGGGGGGGGTGGTCTCGG
>NZ_JBEPAL010000077.1:0-19424 GCF_040298625.1 Streptomyces sp. NPDC001532 | reverse complement strand
GGGCGGCCGCTCCGGCGCGGGAGCCGTCACCGTAGGCCGCCGCGGGGACCGCGCCGGACACCGCGACGACGGCGGCGACGACGGCGACGGCCGCGGCATGAGATGTCCTGGAGTTCAGGGCTGCCCCCTCGGAGAGACATGGAGCCGGTCGCTGCGCACCGCCGCCCGGGCACGCAGGAAGACCGGCGACGCCCGGCAAGGGTTGTACGCGCTTTCCTTGGGGACGCGCTTTCCTCACGGACGCGCTTTCCTCGCGGGCGCGCTTTCCTCGCGGGCGCGCTTTCCGCACGGGCGTGCTCTCCTGGCGGACGCGCTTTCCGCACCGACGTGTTCTCCTAACGGACGCGCGCGATCAAGGCGTACCGTTCGTCGCTCACCGGGCCGCCCCACAGGTCGGCGTCGTGGCTGAGCGGTTCGACGCGGAGGTCGGCGACGAGGGGGCGGACGGCGTCGGCCAGGTCGTCGGCGCCGATGCCGTGCTGCCAGGGCAGGGTCTCGGCTCCCGTGACGTACGGCACACCGCTCTGCCCGGATTCACGCCAGCGGCCCTCGATCAGGACGAGGAGACCGCCGGGGCGGATTCGGCCGGTCCAGTCCCTCAGAGCGGCCCGCGGGTCGGGCAGGGTCCACACCAGGTGCCGGGCCAGCAGGACGTCGAAGCGTTCCTCACCGGTGGGCGGGTTCGCGGCGTCGCCCACCAGGAAGCGGCCCTCCAGGCCCGCGGACCGCAGCTTGGCGCGGGCCTGTTCGATCATCCTCGGTGCGAGGTCGACGCCGCAGACCCGGTGTCCCGCCTCGGCCAGAAGCCGGGAGAGGGAGCCGGTTCCGCAGCCCACGTCCAGGACGTCCGCCGGCCGGGACGGCAGCCAGGCGGCCAGGCGGCCGGCCCACGCGGCGCGGGTCTCGGCGGCCCGCAGACCGTGATCGGGTTCGTTGTCGAAGTCGGCCGCGGCGGCGTCCCAATAGGCGGCGATGGCATCACTGTTCGTCATGGTCGCGATCTGTATCAACCTTCACTGACATCCGCTCCGTGGGCACCGCTTTCGACCAGGTGAGCACCTATACGAGCAAGAAGAGAGAAGATTTTGTGCGCACACATCTGGCTGTTAGCCTGCGACGTATTTCTCTTCGCCCACATCCATGAACAGTCGGCAGTGCCCCTGGGAGGGGAACGAGGTTGCCCATGACCAGCAACACAAGCGAGGTTTCCGAAGCCGTGCCGGGTGACGAGAAGCTCCGGCGGCTTCTGGCGGGCCTGACAGCGGTGCGGGACGGTGACTTCGGCACCCGCCTGCCCGAGGACGCCGACGGTCTGATGGGCGACATTGCCACCGTGTTCAACGGCATGGTGGACCAGTTGTCCGTTTTCACCTCCGAGGTGACCCGCGTGGCCCGCGAGGTGGGCACCGAGGGAACGCTCGGTGGCCAGGCCGAGGTGCCCGGAGTCTCCGGTACCTGGGCCGATCTGACCGACTCGGTCAACGCGATGGCCGGAAACCTGACCACACAGGTCCGTGACATCGCCCAGGTGGCGACGGCGGTCGCCAAGGGCGATCTCTCGCAGAAGATCGACGTGCCCGCGCGCGGCGAGATCCTGGAGCTGAAGGAGACCGTCAACACGATGGTCGACCAGCTCTCCGCCTTCGCGGACGAGGTCACCCGCGTCGCCCGCGAGGTCGGCAGCGAGGGCCGTCTCGGCGGTCAGGCGAAGGTGCCGGGAGTCGCCGGTGTCTGGCGTGATCTGACCGACTCGGTCAATCTGATGGCCGGAAATCTGACGTCTCAGGTCCGTAATGTCGCCCAGGTGACCACGGCGGTCGCCAAGGGTGATCTCTCGCAGAAGATCACCGTGGACGCCCGCGGCGAGATCCTGGAACTGAAGAACACCATCAACACGATGGTCGACCAGCTCTCCGCCTTCGCCGACGAGGTCACCCGCGTCGCCCGCGAGGTCGGCACCGAGGGACGCCTCGGCGGCCAGGCGGACGTGAAGGGGGTCAAGGGGACCTGGCGTGATCTCACCGACTCGGTGAACTTCATGGCCGGAAACCTGACGTCCCAGGTCCGTAACGTCGCCCAGGTCGCCACCGCGGTCGCCAAGGGCGATCTCTCGCAGAAGATCACCGTGGACGCCCGCGGCGAGATCCTGGAACTGAAGAACACCATCAACACGATGGTCGACCAGCTCTCCGCCTTCGCCGACGAGGCCACGCGCGTCGCCCGCGAGGTCGGCACCGAAGGACGCCTCGGCGGCCAGGCGCACGTGCGCGGTGTGTCCGGCACGTGGAAGGACCTCACGGACAACGTCAACGTGATGGCGTCCAACCTGACCAGCCAGGTGCGTTCCATCGCCCAGGTCGCCACCGCGGTCGCCCGCGGCGACCTGTCGCAGAAGATCACCGTCGAGGCCAAGGGCGAGGTCGCGGCCCTGGCGGACGTGATCAACACGATGGTGGACACGCTGTCCGCCTTCGCCGACGAGGTCACGCGTGTGGCCCGCGAGGTCGGCACCGAGGGACGCCTCGGCGGCCAGGCGCAGGTGCCGAACGTGGCGGGCACCTGGAAGGACCTCACCGACAACGTCAACTCCATGGCCAACAACCTCACCGGCCAGGTCCGCAACATCGCGCTGGTCACGACGGCGGTGGCCCGCGGTGACCTGTCGAAGAAGATCGACGTCGACGCGCGCGGCGAGATCCTGGAGCTGAAGACGACCATCAACACGATGGTCGACCAGCTCTCCGCCTTCGCCGACGAGGTCACGCGTGTGGCCCGCGAGGTCGGCACCGAGGGCCGCCTCGGCGGCCAGGCCGAGGTGGAGGGCGTCTCCGGCACCTGGAAGCGGCTGACGGAGAACGTCAACGAGCTGGCCGGGAACCTGACCCGGCAGGTGCGCGCCATCGCCGAGGTCACCAGCGCGGTCGCCGAGGGCGACCTGACCCGGTCGATCAACGTGGAGGCCTCCGGCGAGGTCGCCGAGCTCAAGGACAACATCAACTCCATGGTGGAGTCCCTGCGCGAGACCACCCGGGCCAACCAGGAACAGGACTGGCTCAAGACCAACCTGGCGCGGATCGCCGGCCTGATGCAGGGCCACCGCGACCTGCCGGTCGTGGCCGAGCTGATCATGGACGAGCTGGTGCCGCTGGTCTCCGCCCAGTACGGCGCGTTCTACCTCGCCGAGGAGGGCGCGCGGGGACCGGAGCTGCGGCTCGTCGGGTCCTACGGCCGTCCCGAGGAGGACGGGCGTCCCGACCGCTTCCCGTTCGGCCGCTCCCTGGTCGGCCAGGCCGCCCGCAGCCGCCGTACGATCGCCGTCGACCAGCTGCCGCCGGACTACGTGACCATCTCCTCGGGCCTCGGCCAGACCGTGCCGACCGGTCTGATGCTGCTGCCGATCCTCTTCGAGGACCAGGTCCTCGGCGTCATCGAGCTGGCGTCCGTCACCGCGTTCACCCCGATCCACCGGGATCTGCTGGAGCAGCTCCGGGAGACGATCGGCGTCAACGTCAACACAATCGTGGCCAACGCCCGCACCGACGAGCTGCTCGGCGAGTCGCAGCGGCTGACCGCCGAACTCCAGGTCCGCTCGGCGGAACTGCAGGCGCAGCAGGAGGAGTTGCAGCGCTCCAACGCCGAACTGGAGGAGAAGGCCTCGCTGCTGGCGGCACAGAACCGCGACATCGAGGCGAAGAACCTGCAGATCGAGCAGGCCCGGCAGGAGCTGGAGGCGCGGGCGCAGCAGCTGGCGCTGGCCTCGAAGTACAAGTCCGAGTTCCTGGCGAACATGAGCCACGAGCTGCGCACACCGCTCAACAGCCTGCTGATCCTCGCGCAGTTGCTCGCCCAGAACCCGTCGCGCAACCTCACGCAGAAGCAGGTCGAGTACGCGGGGATCATCCACTCCGCGGGCTCCGATCTGCTCCAGCTGATCAACGACATCCTGGACCTGTCGAAGGTCGAGGCCGGCAAGATGGACGTCGCGCCGGAGCGGGTGTCGCTGCGCCAGCTCATCGAGTACGTCGAGGCGACCTTCCGGCCGATGACGACGCAGAAGGGCCTGGAGTTCACGGTGACCACCGCGCCGGGTGCGCCCGGCGATCTGCTCACCGACGACTCCCGGCTGCGTCAGGTGCTGCGCAACCTGCTGTCGAACGCGGTGAAGTTCACCGAGCAGGGCGGTGTCGAGCTGCTGATCCAGCCCGCCCCGGACGGCGAGGTGCCGGACGGGGTGATCAAGGGCGGCCCGGTCGTGGCGTTCTCCGTGAAGGACACCGGCATCGGGATCCAGGAGCAGCAGCTGGAGTCCATCTTCGGCGCCTTCCAGCAGGCGGACGGGACCACCAGCCGCAAGTACGGCGGCACGGGTCTCGGTCTGTCCATCACGCGGGAGATCGCCCATCTCCTCGGCGGTGCGGTGACCGTGGACAGCACGCCGGGCCGGGGCAGCACGTTCACGCTGTATCTTCCGGTGGCCCGTCCCGACTTCGAGCAGTTGGCGGGCCGGCACCTGGAGAAGCCGGTGGAACTGCCCGCCGTGGAGGCCGCCGTCGACGTGCCGGTGGCGCCGCGGCCGAGCCTGGCCGGCCGTCGCCGCCGCCGGCGCCGGCTGTTGGTCGTGGAGGAGCGTCCGCGCGGTCTGCTGAGCCTGGTCGCCGAGAGCGTCGTCGCGGACGTGGTCCGTCATGGCGCGGACGACGCCGTGCCGCGACCGGACGTGGATCTGATCACCGCGGTCAGTGCGCAGGAGGCGGCCGGGGCGCTGGCCGCCGAACCGTGCCACTGCGTCGTCCTCGACCTGGACATGCCCGACGGTGAGGCCGCGCGGTTCCTGGAGGCGCTGCAGGGCGACTCGGCGCTGGCCGACGTGCCCGTGCTGGTGCACAGCAGTCACCGTCCGGACGTGGCGCGGGCGGAGGCGCTCGAGTCGCACGCGGACGACGGGGCCCTGGAGTTCCTGTCCAGCCTCGACGAGCTGCGCGAGCGCATCGCGCTGCACCTGTCCGCCGAGGAGCCCGGGGACGTACGGTCCCTGGTCAGGGCGGAGGAGCCGCAGAAGCTGACGTCGCACCTCGTCGACGACTCCTTCGCCGGGCGTACCGTGCTGGTCGTCGACGACGACGCGCGCAACCTCTTCGCGCTCAGTGGCATCCTGGAACTGCACGGCTTCCGGGTGCTGCACGCGGAGAACGGCCGCAAGGGCATCGAGACGCTCATCGACAACCAGGACATCGCCCTGGTGCTGATGGACGTGATGATGCCGGAGATGGACGGTTACACGGCCACGGCCGAGATCCGCAAGATGCCGCAGTACGCCGAGCTGCCCATCATCGCCGTCACCGCCAAGGCGATGCCCGGGGACCGGGAGAAGTCCCTGGCGTCGGGGGCGAGCGACTACGTGACCAAGCCCGTCGACACCCACGACCTGATCGCCTGCGTCCGACGCTGGCTGTCCCCCTGAGCGCGCCCCGGTCCGCCCCGGCGTCCTGCCGGGGCGGGCCCCGCCCGACCTTCCGCGCCCCAGGGTCTTCCCGCCGAGGAGCATCCCCATCGTGAGCACCCCCGACCGACCCGCAGACCAGCCCCCCGAGCCGCCCGACAGCGAGGCGCGGCCCGAGCACGGCGCTGCCCCGGACCTGCCGCCGCACCCGGCGTCCGATACGCCCGAGAAGCCCGGGACGTCCGAGGAGGCGCCGGGGACCACCGGGGCCGGCCTCGTGCCGTCCGCCTCGTCGGCCGCCTCGCCGTCCCACGACCTCGTCGCCGGTGCCGAGCCCGGTGCGGAGCCGGGCGAGGACGACGGGTCCGCCGCGCCCGCCGTGCGGTCGGGCGAGAGCGCGGGCGTGGCCTCGACCACCCCGGTGGGCAGGCTCGCCGCCACCGTCGAACGGCTGCGGCGGGAGGTGCGGGCGGCGCAGGCCGAGGCGGAGGGCCGGGCGCTGATCGAGCTGGCCAAGGGCATCCTGGTCGAGCGGCTGGGCTGTGGCCCGACGCAGGCCGCCCGGCAGCTCGCGGAGCTGACCGCGCAGGCTCGGGTGAGCCCGCTGGAGTTCGCCGTCGAGGTCATCAACCAGGCCGCGCGGGACCGGATGTCGGAGGTCACGGACGCCTTCCTGGCGACCGCGACGGGCGCCCGCGCGGAGCTCGACGCCGCCGCGGTGCGGCTGCGCGCCGCCGAGAGCGGGGCGCTCGCCGCGTCCGACGCGCAGGCCGTCGCGGACTCGCTGCTGGAGCACGCGCTGCGCCCGCTGGGCGCGGTGGCCGTGGCGGTGTGGGCCGCGGGCTCCGACGGCTCGCTGACGCTGGCGGGCAGCGCCGGGTTCTCGGCCGCCGAGGCCTCCCGGTGGCGCTATGTGCCGCCGGACGTGGCGACGGTGGCGCGCCGCGGTCTCACCGCGCGCAGCGACCAGTGGATCGGTTCGCTGTCGGAGACCGGGCTGCCCACGGTCGGCCGGCAGGTGTATCCGGACGGCGGCCGGGTCGCCGTGCCCGCCGGTACCGGGGGGCGTATCCACGGGGTGCTGGAGATCGCCTGGCCGACGCCGCTGGAACCGCAGCCGCCGCAGGTCGTACGGCAGGTGGAGGCGCTGGCCGAGCTGTGCGCGCACACCCTGGAGACGTACACGCCGCGCCAGGACCCGGTGCAGGACCCGCGGGTCCTGCCGGACGCCGCGGAGCTGATGGACCTGGCCGACGGGCTGCACGACCCCGCCCTGGTCCTGGTGCCGCACGTCGACGACTCCGGGCAGCTGGTGGACTTCCGCATCCAGCACGTCAACACCCGCTTCCTCGACCCGGCGGGCCGGCCCCGGTCGGTGGTGAGCGGCGCGCTGCTGCTGGAGGCGTACCCGATGACGGCCGGGGACAGCGAGCTGTTCCAGCGCATCGAGCGGGTGTACGCGACCGGTGAGGCGTTCCGGGCGAACCGTATGCAGCTGACGGCGCTGGTCGACCAGGTGCCGCTGTCGGCGCTGGCGGACATCAGCATCAGCCGGCACGGCAACTGTGTGCTGCTGATCTGGCGCATCGAGGACGAGACGGCCCGGCTGGCGAGCCTGCTCCAGCACGCCCAGCGGCTCGGCCGGGTCGGCGGCTTCGAGGAGAACCTGCTGACCGGCGGGATCACCTGGAACAACCAGATGTTCGACCTGTACGGCCGTCCTCATACGAGCCCGCCGGTGCCGCTGGAGGATCTTCCCGCGCACGCGCATCCGGACGACGCGGTGGCCATCGGCCGTTTCCTGCGTACGCTGCTGCACCATCGGCGGCCCGCCTCCGCGGCCTTCCGGCTGCAGCGGCCGGACGGGGTCACCCGTCACATCCGTGTGGTGGCCGAGCCGGTCCTGGACACCGACGGGCGGCTGTTCGTGGTCCGCGGCGCCTATCAGGACATCTCGGCGCAGCACTGGACGGAGGTGGCGCTGGCGGCCACCCGTGACCAGCTCGCCCACACCGAGCAGCAGGCGGCCGAGCGCAACCGGCTGGCGTTGCAGCTCCAGCACGCGATCATGCCGCCGACGCAGGCGCCGCTGCGGGTGCCGGGGATGGCGGTGGCGGTGCGCTACCGGCCGGCGGAGACCGAGCAGCTGGTGGGCGGCGACTGGTACGACGCCGTGGTGCTGCCGTCGCGGATGGTGCTGTTGTGCGTCGGCGACGTGGCGGGTCACGGCATAGAGGCCGCGACGAGCATGGTCGTGCTGCGCAACGCGCTGCGGGGCCTGGCGGTCACCGGGGCCGGGCCCGGTCAGTTGCTGTCGTGGCTCAACATCGTGGCGCACCACCTCACCGGCGCGGTCACCGCGACGGCGGTGTGCGCCCTGTACGACCCCGACCGGCGGGTCCTGCGCTGGGCGAGGGCGGGACATCTGCCGCCGGTGCTGGTGCGCGGCGCGGAGGCCTCGCCGCTGCCGCTGGTCAAGGGCATACTCCTGGGCGCCGTGCCCGAGGCGGTGTACGAGGAGGCCGAGGTGCAACTCGCGCCCGAGGACACGCTGTTGATGTACACGGACGGGCTCGTCGAACGCCGTGACCGTTCCGTGGAGGAGTCGCTGACGCATCTGCTGACCACGGCCCGCACGGCGCCGAAGACGCTGGACCAGCAGCTGGACCGGCTGCTGACGTACAGCAAGTCGGACACGGACGACGACACCTGTCTGGTGGGTGTCCGGGTGGTGTGAGGTCGGTTCGGCGCACGATGTCGGGGGCCGGTCAGCGCACGATGCGGGGGGCCGGTTCAGCGCACGATGTCGGCGAGGTTCGGTACCACGCGGGTGAGGCGCAGCACGCCCCACAGGATCAGCAGCGCGCCGGCCAGTTCGGGCAGGAGCCACCAGCCCGTACGGATCGTCTCGTCGAACAGGGCGATGCCGAGCAGGAGGCTCACGGAGGCGTCGCCGATGGTCAGCGCGGGCTGTGAGGCGACGAGCGGTCCGGCTTGCAGCGAGTTCTCCAGCAGGAGCAGCGCCGCGATGCCGGCGAGTGCGAAGCCGTAGGTCTGCCAGGTGGTGAGCAAGGCGGGCAGGCCGTCGTCGGCGAGGCGGTCCGTGGCCGACTTCATGAGCGCGGCGGTCAGCGCGTTGCCGACGGCGGCGCCCGCGGCCAGCACGGCGGCGCGGAAGAGCGGCGAGGACGAGGAGCGGGCGAGGACGACCGAGGCGGCCATCGCGCCGAGGGTGACGGCCAGGACGGGAATCCAGTCCTCCATCGGGGCCTGTTGGCGGGTCCCGGAGGGGGCGGCGGAGCCGAGCAGCAGGGCGAGTCCGGCGACCACTCCCCCGATCGCCCACCAGCCGGCGCCCGGCAGCCGGCGGTGCAGCAGGGGCACGGCGATCAGCATCGCGAAGGGCAGTTCGAGGATGAACACGGGCTGCACGAGCGCCATGGGCCCGTTGACCAGGGCCAGCGCCTGGAAGACCGCGGCGCCGGTCACTCCGGCGATGCCGATGGCCCAGGCGGGCCGTCGGACGAGGGCGAGCAGCAGTCCCAGTCCGCCGCCTCGGGGCACGGTGGAGGCGGCTTTGCGCTGGAAGGCCGTGCCCACCGCGTTGCTGAGAGCTCCCAGGACGGCGAAGAGCAGGGCGAGCGCGATCATGGGACCACCTTGCCCGACCGGCCGTCCTTCGCCGGTCACCGCCGGCGGGTGTCGCCGGTGCCTGGCCCCGGGCCCCTGCCACGGCTCCGGCCGGACGCCTGGGATCATGGGCGCATGCCGGTGATCCGCTCGTTCCCGAAAGGCTGCCTCGTACCGCTGTTCTCCCTCGGCTCACAAGGACGGCAGCCGGCCGCTCGCCGAGGGCAGCCTGGACCGTGAGACGTGGGGCCGGCTGACCGGCGTCCTCGTCGAGCACAGTCCCGCGGGCCCGGACACGTCCTGCTCGGCTTACCACACCCCGCTGGTGCTCGGCGCCGTCGCCTTCGACCGCCGCACGTACGCGTGGGCCGTCTCGGCGACGCCGGTCTCCTGTACGACGATCCCGACGTCGCGATCAGCCCGTCCAACCTCCGGGCCGAGGACCGCTCCTGGGTGCTGTGCACCGACTACGGCCTGTGGGCCACCAAGGTCGCCGGTCCGCCGACGCTCGTGGAGGCGCCGTTGCGCGACAGCGAGATCGAGGCGGTACGACTGCCCTGGGCGACCTGATAGTGGGCACAGGGTACGGATGGGTGCCTTACTCGCGCTGACCTCCGCCCTCTGCTACGGCTTCGTCGACTTCGCCGGCGGGTTGCTGTCCCGTCGGGTCCACTTCGCCGTGGTCAGCTTCCTCGGGCAGGTCGGCGGTCTGCTGCTCGCGCTCGGTGCCGCCCTGTGGTGGCCCGCGGAAGCGGTCCGGCCGGCCGATGTGATGTGGGGAGCGCTCTCCGGCGTGGGCAGCGCGCTGGCCATGCAGTTCCTCAACCGAGGCGTCAGCCGTGGGGCCATGAGTGTGGTGATTCCCGTGAGTGCCGTCACCGGCGTGGCCCTGTCGGTGCTGTGCGGTGTCCTCTTCCTGGGTGACCGGCCCACGCCGATGGCCTGGCTGGGCATCTGTGTGACCGGGCCCGCGTTGTGGCTGGTCTCGGCGGGCGGTGCGCGCCGCGGTGACCGCGGTGGCACCCGGGCCACTCCCGCGCTGACGGACGGTCTGATCGCCAGTGCGGGAGTGGCCGTGCAGTATCTCGGCCTCGCGCAGGTGGACCGGGCGAGCGGTCTGTGGCCGGTGGCCGTCGGCCGGCTCGCCGCGGTGCTGTTCCTGCTGCCGGCCACCTGGCGCCACACCGCGGAGTTCCGGCGCTCCGCCAGGTCGGCGGCCGGTGCGGTGCTGATCGGGGCGGGCGCCGCTCTCGGTCTCATCCTCTATCTCGGGGCCACCCGACTTCAGATGCTCGCGGTCGCTGTCGTCCTGGCGTCCCTGTACCCGGCCGTTCCGACGATCCTCGGGGTCGCGGTCCTGCGCGAGAAGGTCACGCGTGCCCAGGCGACCGGTCTGGTCGGCTCGGCCGTCGCGGTCGTACTGCTCAGTCTGGGCTGACTCGGTATGGGCCGGCTCAGTATGGGCCGGCTCAGTATGTGCTGAAGCGGTCAGGTGGGCCGGCTCGGTCCGGGCCGACGGCCCTGGGCCCGGGTCGTCCCGGGTCCGGGCCGTCGGCGTTCGGGCTCAGTCCTGTGCCTCCACGCCGGTGGCGTTGAGCAGTGCGCCGTTCGCGGTGCGCTGGGTGGCGACGAGCTGGCCGCCCAGTGCCTCGGCGATCCGGTCGCGGTCACGCGGGTCGACGGTGAACGCCGGGCGGGCGGCGAGCTGCGGGTGCGCGGCCTTCTGGGCGGCGGTGAGTTCCGCCGGCCTCAGCCGCAGCCACTGGCCCTCGTGGGAGAGGGCCCCGTCCTCGATGGTGAGCCCGCCCTGACGGTCGTACACGAGTTGCTGGGTCGTCGAGCCGGTGGTCCGTACGTCCCACACCACGGTGTCCGCGCCGATCCAGTGCGCCTCGGACCTGCCGAGGTCCAGGTCGGGTGCGGTGCCGACGGTCGGCAGGAGGTAGCCGCTGTCGCCGCCGACGAGCCAGACCTCCTTGCCGTAGGTGGCGAGGTCCAGTGAGCGGTCGCTCGGGATGTCCTTCTCGTCGCCCTTGTGGACGATGTAGCTGAGCGAGGTCGCGTTGTCCGCGAGGGGCACCTCGAAAGTGACGCCGAAGGCGTCCTCGGCGACCGGCAGCAGTGGCTTGGTCCAGTCGGTGGGGGTGGCGGCACCGGTCCAGGTGTGCAGGCCCCAGCCGTCGTAGTCGCCGCCGGAGCGGTGGTAGTGGATGACGGCCGTCTTGCCGGTCCGGGGCGGGTAGGTGCCGTCGGGGGCGGTGTCCGCCTGGCCGTCCTGGCCCTGTTCGATCCAGACCGCGCCGGTCCTCGCCAGCTCGATGGTGCACTGCGGGCCGTCGGAGACGCCGTCCTTCCGCACGGTGTAGGTCACTTGGGAGGCGTCCTCGTCGAGCCGCACCCAGGCGAAGGCGCCGTAGGCGTCGCGGCCGACGAAGTCCGCTGTCACGTCGCCCGAGGTGAGCTGCCAGCCGTCGTAGTCCCCGTCCGGGCGCCGGTAGTGGACCACGGCGTAGTCGCGGTCGACGGCGCTCGGCCGGGCCTGCTTCGGCGGCTGTCCGGCGGTGGTGGTGGCGAGGTCGCCGTCGGTACGGCCGCGGCTGTCGACCACGACCGCCTTGTAGCGCAGCGCGGTGCCGGCCGCGACGGTGTCGGGCAGGTGCTGGGTGACACGGTAGGGCGCGTGATCGGCGGAACCGAGCGTCTTCCAGGGGCCGTCGCCGACCTGAGCGGCGAACACCACCCGGTTCAGCGAACCACCCGTCACCTCGGCCGAGATCTCCACATCACCGGTGGCTCCGGCCGCCGGTGCCGTCAAGGACACCGTCGGCGACACCGATCCGGACGCCTGCTTGCGCTCCGCCTTCAGCACCACCGCCGACAACCCCGGCACCGTCACCTCGGCACGCCGCTCGGCATCGCTGCGGACGCTCGCCGAAGTGCCGTACAACGCGGTGAACTTGGTGCGGGCCGAGCCGGTCTCCAGCGTCACCGTCCTCGCCTCGGCGGCGTTGTTCACCGCCACCAGATACTCGATCCGCTCCTCCGCGTCGGTGCGCGAGAAGGCGTAGACGCCCTGCCCGGAGTCCGCGTACCGCTCCGTCTGCACACCGTCCCGCAGCGCCGGATGCGCCTTGGTCAGCTTCGACAGCGACGCGATCGACCGGTACAGGGGGTGGTGGGGGTCGTAGGCGTCCGAGGCGTGCGTGCGGTCGGTGCCGATCAGGTCGTCGTCGAGGTAGTCGGGGACCTGGGAGGCGAACAAGGTCTGGCGGGCGCCCTTGTCGCCGCCCGGTCCGGTGAAGCCCTGCTCGTCGCCCGCGTAGATCACCGGGTTGCCCCGCGACAGGAACAGCAGCTCGTGCGCGAACCGGTCCCGCTTCAGCAGTTCCGCGTCGCTCGCGTCCGGGTTGTCCTGGCTGATGAAGCTGCCGATGCGACCCATGTCGTGGTTGCCGAGGAAGGTCACCTCGCTGTAGGCGTTGGCCTTGTCGGTGGTGTACCGGTAGTCCTGGGCGAACAGGTCGGACAGGGTGTCGGCCGGCTTGTCCTGGGAGGCGTAGCCGCGAATGGTGTTCTGCAACGGGAAGTCGAGGGTGGCGTCGAGGCGGCCCTGGGTGAGGTAGGGCGCGATGACGGCGGGGTCCGAGGAGAGCGTCTCACCGAAGATGAAGAAGTCCTCGCGGCCTCGCTTCGCGGCGTAGGCGTCGAGTGCCGTGGCCCACTGGGTCCAGAACTCCATGTTCACGTTGCGGACGGTGTCGACGCGGAAGCCGTCCACGTCGAAGTCCTTGACCCACTTCTGGTAGATGCGCTCCATCCCCGTGACGACCTCGGGGCGCTCGGTCCACAGGTCGTCGAGGCCGGTGTGGTCGCCGTACAGACCGCTCTCGCCGACGAAGGTGGAATCGCCCCGGTTGTGGTACATGGTCGGGTCGTTCAGCCACGCGGGGACCTTCGTCCGCTCCTCGCCGGCCATGATCTGGGGCGCGTACGGGAAGCTGTCGGCGTCGACCTCGCGCATGCCGTCGGTGTCGTCGAAGGGGCGTCCGTCGGTGTCGAGGTAGGGGTAGGCGCCCTTGGGGCGGTAGCCGAACTCCTTCTCGGCGTTGGTGACGGTGTCGGCGGTGTGGTTGGTGATGACGTCGAAGAAGACCTTCATCCCCTTGGCGTGCGCCTTGTCGATCAGCTTCTCCAGGTCGGCGTTGGTGCCGAAGTGCGGGTCGACCTGGGTGAAGTCGGTGATCCAGTAGCCGTGGTAGCCGGCGGACTCGCCGCCGCCCTGCACCGGCTTGTTCTTGAAGATGGGCGCCAGCCAGATCGCGGTGGTGCCCAGCCCCTTGATGTAGTCCAGTCTGTCGATCACTCCCTTCAGGTCGCCGCCCTGGTAGAAGCCCTTGTCGGTGGGGTCGTAGCCGGTCCGGGTGCGGTCGCCGGTCAGTCCGCCCTCGTCGTTGGCCCCGGTGCCGTTGGCGAACCGGTCGGGCAACAGGAAGTAGGCCTGTTCGCGGGTGAGGTCGTGGCGGGCGGGCTCGGCGGCCAGCCGGGCGTCCGACGGGGGACTCGGCGGGCGGGAGCCGGCCGACGCCGGCTGGGCGGCGTGCAGCGCACCGGCCACCATCGCGACCGCGACGGCCGTCACGGTCGCGGGCAGCGCTCTTCGGCGGGTGCGGTCGTCTCGTGTCACTGTGTCGCCTCGGTCCGGTGAGTCAGGGTGTGAGCGGGGTGTCGGGTGTGTGGGGTGGGTGCGGGGTGTACCGGTCATCGCCGGGTCCTTCCGGTCGGTTGTCAGTGCTCGGTGATACGGACGGTGGTCGCGCCCAGCAGGGCGCCGCTCTCCGCTCGCTGGGTGGCGATCAGGCCGCTGTGCAGCGCCTCGGCGACCCGGTCGCGGTCGCGCGGGTCCACGCGGAACACGGAAGCGTCCGCGAACTGCGGATACGCCTCCCTCTGGGCCTGGCTCAGCTCTCCCGGGACGAGGCGCAGCCACCGGCCCTCGTCCCGCAGGGCGCCGCCGACGATCGTCAGCTCCTCGCCGTCCGAGGGGTGGACGAGCTGCTGGCTGGCGACCCCGGTGCCCTCGCCCTCCCATACGACGGTGTCGTCGCCGAGCCAGGTGGCCGCCGACTCGGCCAGGTCGAGGCCGAAGGCGCCGCTGAGGGACGGGGCCATGTAGACGGGGTCCCCGGCGACGCGCCACACCTCGTGCCCGTAGAGGGAGAAGTCGAGGGCTTCGTCGGCGGGGATGTCCTTCTCCTCCTTCTTGTGGAGGACGTAGCTGAGCGAGGCGGCGCCGTCCTTCAGCGGGACCTCGAAGACGAGGCCGAAGGCGTCACGGCGGACCGGCTGGACGGGGTCGTTCCACTCCGGCGGGTTCGCCGAGCCGGTCCAGGTGTGCAGGCCCCAGCCGTCGTAGTCGCCGTCGGGCCGGTGGTAGTGGAGGACCGCCTTCGTGGTGTCCTGCGGCGGGCGGGCGTCCTGGGGCCGGTCGGTGCGGACGGTGGCGCTGCCTTCCCGCGTCCACACCTCGCCGGCGACGGCGAAGTCGACGGAGCGCTCCGGACCGTCGGCCGTGCCGTCCTTCTCGACGGTGAAGCGGACCGGGCCGGAGGAGGGCGGGATCCAGGCGAAGGCACCGTAGCCGTCGCGGCCGGAGAAGGGTGCCGTCGTGCCGTCCGCCGTCCTCAGCAGCAGACCGTCGTAGTCGCCGTCGGCCCGCTGGTGGTGGACGACGCCGTAGGTGCGGTGGACGGTGGGCTTCGCGGGGGCGGGGGTCTGTCCGGCGGTGGTGGTGGCGAGGTCGCCGTCGGTGCGGCCGCGGCTGTCGACCACGACCGCCTTGTAGCGCAGCGCGGTACCTGCCTCGACGGTGCCGGGCAGGTGCTGGGTGACACGGTAGGGCGCGTGATCGGCGGAGCCCAGCGTCTTCCAGGAGCCGTCGCCGACCTGAGCGGCGAACACCACCCGGTTCAGCGAACCACCCGTCACCTCGGCCGAGATCTCCACATCACCCGTGGCTCCGGCCGCCGGTGCCGTCAGGGACACCGTCGGCGACACCGGCCCGGACGCCTGCTTGCGCTCCGCCTTCAGCACCACCGCCGACAGCCCCGGCACCGTCACCTCGACACGCCGCTCGGCATCGCTGCGGACGCTCGCCGAAGTGCCGTACAACGCGGTGAACTTGGTGCGGGCGGTGTCCGTGGTCAGCCGCACGGTGCGCTCCTCGGCGGCGTTGTTCACCGCCGCCAGATACTCGATCCGCTCCCCCGCGTCCGTCCGCGAGAAGGCGTAGACGCCCCGCCCCGCGTCCGCGTACCGCTCCGTCTGCACACCGTCGCGCAGCGCCGGATGCGCCTTGGTCAGCTTCGACAGCGACGCGATCGACCGGTACAGGGGGTGGTGGGGGTCGTAGGCGTCGGAGGCGTGTGTGCGGTCCGTGCCGATCTGGTCGTCGTCCAGGTAGTCCGCGGCTTGTGAGGCGAACATCGTCTGGCGGCTGTCGACGTCTCCGCCGGGGCCGGTGAAGCCCTGCTCGTCGCCCGCGTAGATCACCGGGTTGCCCCGCGACAGGAACAGCAGCTCGTGCGCGAACACGGAGCGTTCCAGCAGCTCCGCGTCGCTCGCGTCCGGGTTGTCCTGGGCGATGAAGCTGCCGATGCGGCCCATGTCGTGGCTGCCGAGGAAGGTCACCTCACCGTAGGCGTCGGCCTTGTCGGTGGTGTACCGGTAGTCCTGGGCGAGAACGTGGGAGAGGTCCGTCGCCGGGGCGCCTCGGGACGCGTAGTTGCGGAAGGCGGCCTGGAGCGGGAAGTCGAGGGTGCCGTCGAGCCGGCCCTGGACCAGGTACGGCGCCATCACGACCGGGTCGGCGGAGAAGGCCTCGCCGAAGACGAAGAAGTCGGGGCGTCCGTGCCGGGCCGCGTAGGTGTCGAGGGCGGTGGCCCACTGGGTCCAGAACTCCATGTTCACGTTCTTGGCGGTGTCGACGCGGAAGCCGTCCACGCCGAGGTCCTTCACCCATGTCTGGTAGATCCTGGCCATGCCCTCGACCACTTCGGGGCGTTCGGTCCACAGGTCGTTGTTGCCGATGAAGTCGCCGTAGAGGGCGCTCTCGCCGGCGAAGGTGGAGTCGCCGCGGTTGTGGTACATCGTGGGGTCGTTGAGCCAGTCCGGGACCATGCGGTCGTGCTCGCCGGTGCGTGGGCGCGGGGTGTAGGGGAAGCTGTCGGCGTCGACCTCGCGCATCCCCGTGCTGTCGTCGAAGGGGCGTCCCTCGGTGTCGAGGTAGGGGTAGGCGCCCTTGGAGCGGTAGCCGTACCGCTGCTCGGCGTAGTCGACGGTGTCGGCGGTGTGGTTGGTGATGACGTCGAAGAAGACCTTCATCCCCTTGGCGTGCGCCTTGTCGACGAGCCTCTTCAGGCCGGCGTTGGTGCCGAAGTGCGGGTCGACCTCGGTGAAGTCGGTGATGGCGTAACCGTGGTAGCTGGCCGAGCGGTGGCCGCCCACGGTCTGTACCGGCTTGTTCCGGAAGACCGGTGCCATCCAGATCGCGGTGGTGCCGAGGCCCTTGATGTAGTCCAGCTTGTCGATGACCCCTTCCAGGTCGCCGCCCTGGAAGTAGTACTTGTCGGTGGGGTCGAAGCCGGTGTGCGAGCGGTCACCGGTCAGGCCGCCCTCGTCGTTGGCCGGGTCGCCATTGGCGAACCGGTCGGGGAGTAACAGGTAGAACTGCTCACGGGAGGGTGCGGGACGGGCCGGTTCACGGGCCAGTACGGCGTCGGCCGGCGGGTCGGGCACGGCGGCGGTCGCCGCGCCGTCGGGTAAGCCCGCGGACGCCGGGCGGTCGGGTGAGCCCGCGGACGCCGGACGGTCCGGTGAGCCCGCGGACGCCGGACGGTCCGGTGAGCCCGCGGACGCCGGACGGTCCGGTGAGCCCGCGGACGCCGGGAGCGCGGTGGGCGGCAGGGCGGTCAGCGCCGGGGCGAGCAGCGCGAGGGCCAGGGTTCTGGCGGTCCTGCGGTGAGGCAGGGACACGGTCACGGGCCTTTCTCCTGAACGGTCACACGTAGGGCGCCGCCCGCGGGTCACGGGCGGCGTGGGTCGTGCTTGGTCGCCCCGCACGCTGCCGAGGGGCGGCGTGCGGGGCTGTCGGAGGGGGCAAGACCGCGGGTGGGACAGGCTCTGCCGGTTCAGCTGCGCCAGGTGTCGTTCACCGTGATCTTGCCGCTGGACGGGACGGTGGCGGTGCGGTTGCCGCCGCTCTCCCAGGTGACGTTGCCGGCGCCGTCCTTGCGGATGTACTTGTACGCGAAGGTCGTGCCGGCGGGCAGTTCCACGTCGAGCTTCCACACGGGGTAGCTCGCCGGGTCCAGCTTGAGGGCGTTGGAGGTGTTCCAGCTGCCGAGCGCCTGCTGGTCGCCGACGACGTAGATGTTCTGGCCCCAGCTCGTGGTCGCGTTGACGTTGAACGAGGCGCCGGCCGCGACGACGGGCTCCTCGCCGCCGTCCTCGCCGCCGTCGCCGCACGCGGTCGCTCCGGTGTGCAGGGCGAGAGCGGTGTGGGCGGCGAGTGTCGCGGTGAACTGGCCGGAGGCGTTGACGGTGACGGGCTGGTCGGTCTGCACGTCGCAGTAGGTGCCGGCGGGCAGCGAGGTCTGGTAGGTGCGGGTCAGGGCGGACGATTCGTGGTTGATGGCGACGTAGGCCTTGGTGCCACGGCCGAACGCGATGGCGTTGCTGCCGTTGTCCCACCAGTTGGTCACCGCGGTGTCGCCGGCGGTGTTGCGGAAGCCGACCATGCTCGCGATCTCGCGCCAGTCGTGCTGGCACTTCCAGCCTTCGGTGTAACAGGCGTTGACCTGACCGCTGTTGGGCGGGCCGGCGTCGTGGTCGGTGAACTCGTAGCCGGAGTGGACGTCCGGTGAGCCATAGGGCCAGGCCAGCATGAACACGTGCGCGAGGGTGTAGTTCGCGCCGTCCTTGTAGGTGAGGGTGGCGCCGGTGCGCTCGGTGTCGTGGTTGGCGACGAACACCGCGGAGGTGGCGCTCGGGAGGTGGCCCCAGCCCTCGCCGAAGTTCTTCAGGTAGGCCAGCTTGTCGCTGGTGAACGTCCTCTTGAGGTCGCGCGCGTAGGCGAACTCCTGGACGTCGCCGATGCCGGTGTACTGGGTGGGCTGTACGGCCTCACCGGCGGCGCCGATGGTCTCCTGCTTCCAGTAGACGCCGGGGTTGGTGAGCCTGCTCTTGATGTTGCTCAGGTCCGCCGGGTCGATGTGCTTGGCGGCGTCGATGCGGAAGCCGTCGACGCCGAGGGAGAGCAGGTCGTTCATGTAGCCGGCGATCGTCTTGCGGACGTACTCCTCGCTGGTGTCGAGGTCGGGCAGTCCGCCCAGTTCGCAGTGCTGGACGTTCCAGGCGTCCTGGTAGTTGTTGATGGAGGTCGTGCAGTCGTCCAGGTCGGCCGCCGAGTAGGTGCCGGGGTAGTTGTACTTGGTGAAGGCGGAGCCGCCGGAGCCCGTTCCGGAGGTGTTCGCCATGTGGTTGATGACCGTGTCGGCGACGACCTTCACACCGGCGGCGTGGCAGGTGTCCACCATGGCCTTGAAGGCGGTGCGGTCGCCCAGCCGGGTGTCGATCTTGTAGCTGACGGGCTGGTAGGCGGTCCACCAGGGGGTGCCTTGGATGCGCTCCTGCGGGGGTGACACCTGCACGTACCCGTAGCCGGCCGGCCCGAGGTCGTCGGTGCACGCCTGGGCCACCGAGCTGAACTTCCACTCGAACATCACGGCCGTGACGTCCTTGTCCCCGGGCGGCGCCGCCTGCGCGGTACCCGGCACCGTGACGGCCACAGCGGCTCCCGCCACGAAGGCGAGTGCAGCGGCCACGGTTCTTCTGGCCATGGTTCCTCCTGATCCACGAACGAGGGATGCGGATGAGAGGCCTCACACAGCAGCGCGCCACGCCAGAGGGGCCTTGATGATTCTTGCTGAAACACTGCGGAACAACTTGCGGTCGTGAACGTACGAGCCGGGCTCCGGTTGGTCAACCCTTGAAGCAAAATCCACGTCCCTCTCGTGGTGCGAGCTCAAGGTCGGCTCACAGCTTGGGGGTTGGGAGTTGAAAGGCCTTTCGCAACGACTGCAATGGTGTTACGTTCAACGGCGCTTCCGGTCCGGCGGGCCGGAGGGCCGGGGTCCGCTCCGCGCCCTCACGCGCCCGGCCCGACGGGCCGGTGGCGTCGTCCGCGCCACGTCCGTGTCACGTCCGTGCGCCGCCGGGCGCCCCGGCCGACGCACCGCGACCCCGCGACCCCGCGACCCCGCGACCCCGCGACCCCGCGACCCCGCGACCCCGCGAC
>NZ_JBEPAL010000076.1:0-19954 GCF_040298625.1 Streptomyces sp. NPDC001532 | reverse complement strand
GTTGATCCTCTCGCCGCGGAACATGGCGTCCCGCAGCCCGGACACATCGGTGGCCGCGGCCAGCTCGCGCAGCAGCTCCAGCGTCTCGTCGGTGACGAGGTGCTTGGAGTAGTCGATGTGCAGGTCACCGACCTGGAGCGTGTACCCGCTGCCGCGGCCGGGGTCGGCGGCGAACAGCTCGCGCAGCCGCACCTCTCCGAGCTCCTCGCGGTGCTTGACCAGAGCGGTCCACTCGGGCCTCTGGTCGAGCCTGGTACGGCCGCCTGCGTTCATCTCTGACATGTCGGACTTCAGCCTTCTTCCTCGCCTGCCGGTGCTGCCGGCCTGCCCCGCTGCCGGTCCCAACCTAATTGATCAGTGGTTGCCGTGAGCTGTCGTGACATCGTCGTCCGGCGCAACAACAGGTACGTCCGGCCGGCGCGGAGGTATCAGCGCGGCGACGGCGAGCGTGAAGAAGACGGCCGCGAGCAGCGCCGGGGTGTTCGCCCCCCAGGCGCCGGCCACCGCTCCGCCCAGCAGGGCGCCCAGCGGCGCGCCCGCGACGGCGAGGGTCCGGTAGGCGGAGCTGATCCGGCCCAGCATCCCGGCGGGGCTGCGCTGCTGCGTCAGCGTGGTCGTGTTCACGTTCCACACCATCCCCATGAACCCGAAGACGGTCAGGGCGGCGATCAGCGCGACGGGACTGCGCACCGACCCCAGGACGACGAGCGCGCCGATCTGCACGCTCCCTGCGGCCGCCACCGCCCGCAGCCGGCCGAGGCGGGCGACGAGCGGGCGGTTGACCACTCCCCCGGCCAGGCTCCCGACGGTGTACGCGGTCATGGCGGCGGCGTACACCGCGCTGCCCGCGGCCAGCCAGTCGGTGACCAGCAGCACCAGGGTGGCGATGAGGGCGCCCATACCGATGTTGCACAGGGCGGTCGCGGCGCAGAGCCCGCGCAGCGCCCGGTCCCGGGCCAAAGTGCGCAGCCCTTGCGCGATCTCCCGGCGCAGGGTGCTGCCCGCCGGTCTCGCCGGCCGCTCGGGCGCGGCGGCCCGCAGGCCGGCGACCAGTGCCGCGGCCACCAGGAAGGTGACGGCGTCCGCGGCGAACGGCAGGGCCGCTCCGGCCATCAGCAGCAGCGGTACGACGGGCCCGCCGAGCAGGCCGCCCGCGATCTGCTGGCCGGTCATCAGCCGGGCGTTGGCACCGGCGAGCGCGTCGCGGTCGACCAGGGTGGGCAGCAGGGCGGTGGCCGCGTTGTCGAAGAGGGTCTGGAGGGTGGTGAGGGTGAAGGCCAGCGCGATGAGCAGGGCGATCGAGGCGTGACCGAGCGCCACGGCCACCGCGAACGCCGCGACCAGCAGCCCTCGTACGGCGTCCACCGTCCACATGGCCCGGCGCTGGTCCACCCGGTCGGCGACCGCGCCGCCGAGCAGTCCGAAGACGAGCCAGGGCAGCTGGCCGCAGGCGGTGACGGCGGCGACGAGCAGCGGTTCGTCGGTGAGGGTGACGGCCAGCAGGGGCAGTGCGGCGGTGCGCAGCGCGTCCCCGAAGCTGGACAGCACGGCCGCGCTCCACAACCGCCCGAATCCCCCGCGCCACAGCGGCACGGCCACATCCGCCGTCTCGGCCCTCGCCACGTCTCCCCCTCACGATGCGCCCGGTGCACACACCGTAGAGGGCAGCACTGACAATCGGTCCGCGCCCGTGCGGCCGGTGGGGAGACGGCTCCGGCCAGGCACCCTGAGGCGCCCGGCCGGTCGTCAAGTTCTAGATCTCGCCCCGCAGTTTGGCCAGCGCCTCGGCGAGGATGGCCTCGCCGTCCGCGTCGCTGCGCCGCTCCCTGACGTACGCGAGGTGCGTCTTGTAGGGCTCGGTACGGGGCGGGGCCGGCGGGTTGTCCCGGTCCTGTCCGGCGGGGAATCCGCAGCGCGGGCAGTCCCAGGTGTCGGGAACCTGCGCGTCACTGGCGAAGCTGGGCTGCGTCTCGTGCCCATTGGAGCACCAGAAGGAGATGCGCAGACGCGGCGCGGACTCGCCGCGCTCGGCCTCGCCCATCGGCCCCGCCCCGACCCGGCTTCCTCGGATCGCGTTGCCACTTGCCACGGTCGTAACTCCCTGCGTGATGGTGCCGCGAAGCGCGTCGGCGTTTCGCTCCGCTGCGAGCGCCCCAGTCTACGTAAGGCCCAACGCGCGTCCAGTGAGCGGAGTTACCGATCCCGCCGCGACAGACGCAAGCCCCATGATAGGCCGCGCCCGCGGGCGGGTACCGAACATGGGGCGTTACGTGCGGAATCGTGCTGACGTGCGGGGTGTCGGCCGGAGGCTCAGCTGACCTTCATCAGGATGCCCAGCACGACAATGCTCGCGAACCAGAGCAGACCGACCACCAGGGTGATGCGGTCGAGGTTGCGCTCGGCGACCGAGGAGCCGCCGACGGAGGACTGCATGCCGCCACCGAACATGTCGGAGAGGCCGCCGCCCTTCCCCTTGTGCATCAGCACCAGCAGCATCAGCAGCAAGCTGAAGACGATCAGGGCGATCGAGAACCCCATAACCACGGCTGGACCAACTTCCTCGGCTTCGGATGGACGACGGGGGCATGGTGGTCGACCACCATGCCCCCGCAAGGGTACGACGTAACGCCGCTACCGCATACTCACTGATCGGCTCACTGGTCGCGGAAGCGGACGATCTTGACGAACTCGTCGGAGTCCAGCGAGGCACCGCCGACCAGAGCGCCGTCGATGTCGGCCTGCGCCATGATCTCGGCGACGTTGCCCGCCTTGACCGAGCCGCCGTACTGGATGCGGATCTTGTCGGCCACGTCCTGGGAGTACAGCTCGGCGAGCTTGCCGCGGATCGCCGCGCAGACCTCCTGCGCGTCCTCGGCACCGCAGACCTTGCCGGTGCCGATCGCCCAGACCGGCTCGTAGGCGATCACGATCGTCTCGGCCTGCTCGGCCGGGAGGTCCTTCAGGCCTCCCTCGACCTGGGCGAGGGTGTGGGAGACGTGGTTGCCCGCCTCGCGGACCTCGAGCTCCTCGCCGACGCACAGGATCGGGGTCAGGCCGTGCTTGTAGGCGGCCTTGACCTTGGCGTTGACGATCTCGTCGGTCTCGGCGTGGTACTGGCGGCGCTCCGAGTGGCCGATCGCCACGTAGGTGCACTTCAGCTTGGCCAGCATGGAGCCGGAGATCTCGCCGGTGTAGGCGCCGGAGTCGTGCGCCGAGATGTCCTGGGCGCCGTACTTGATCTTCAGCTTGTCGCCGTCGACCAGGGTCTGCACGGAGCGCAGGTCGGTGAAGGGCGGCAGGACGGCGACCTCGACGGCCTCGTAGTCCTTGTCGGCCAGGGCGAAGGCGAGCTTCTGGACGTGGGCGATGGCCTCGAGGTGGTTGAGGTTCATCTTCCAGTTGCCCGCCATCAGCGGCGTGCGCGTGCTCATAAAGGGTCAGTCCTCCAGTGCGGCGAGGCCGGGGAGCGTCTTGCCCTCGAGGTATTCGAGGGAGGCGCCGCCACCGGTCGAGATGTGGCCGAATGCCTGCTCGTCGAAGCCCAGGGTGCGGACGGCCGCGGCGGAGTCGCCGCCGCCGACCACGGTGAAGCCCGGGGCGTCGAGGAGGGCCTGGGCGACCGCCTTGGTGCCCTCGGCGTAGTCGGGGTGCTCGAAGACGCCCATGGGGCCGTTCCAGAAGACGGTGGCCGCGTCGGCGAGCTTCGAGGCGTACAGCTTGCGGGTCTCCGGACCGATGTCCAGGCCCTCCTGGTCGGCCGGGATGGCGTCCGCGGCGACGGTGGTGGGGTTGGCCGGGGCCTTGGTCTTCAGGTCCGGGAACTCCGTCGAGACCAGGACGTCCACCGGCAGGACCAGCTCGACGCCGTTCTTCTCGGCGCGCTCCATGTACTCGGTGACGACCGGGATCTGGTCCTTTTGGAGGAGGGAGATGCCGACCTCGTAGCCCTTGGCCTTGAGGAAGGTGTAGGCCATGCCGCCGCCGATGAGCAGACGGTCGGCCTTGCCGAGGAGCTGGTCGATGACGGCGAGCTTGTCGGAGACCTTGGCACCGCCGAGGGCGACCACGTACGGCCGCTTGACGTCCTCGGTCAGCTTCTTGAGGACGCCGACCTCGGTGGCGATGAGGTGGCCGGCGTAGTGCGGCAGGCGGGCCGGCAGGTCGTAGACCGAGGCGTGCTTGCGGTGCACGGCGCCGAAGCCGTCGCCCACGTAGACGTCGGCGAGGGCGGCCAGCCGGTCGGCGAACGCGCCGCGTTCGGCGTCGTCCTTGGACGTCTCGCCGGCGTTGAAGCGCAGGTTCTCGATCACGGCGACCTGTCCGTCGGCGAGGCCGGCGACGGTGGCGGTGGCGGAGTCGCCGACCGTGTCGGTCGCGAACGCCACGTCGGCGCCGAGGAGTTCACCGAGACGGGCGGCGGCCGGGGCGAGCGAGAAGGCCGGGTCCGGGGCGCCCTTGGGGCGGCCGAGGTGCGAGGCGACGACCACGCGGGCGCCGGCCTCGGCGAGGGCCTTCACAGTCGGCAGGACCGCGCGGATCCGGCCGTCGTCGGTGATGGAGGTGCCGTCCAGGGGCACGTTGAGGTCGGCGCGGACGAAGACCCGCTTGCCCGCGACCCCGTCGGCGAGGAGTTCGTCGATCGTCTTCATTTTCAGGGGGCTCCTACAGGAGGCTCGTTCTGCTCGTGACCGGATGACCAGGCCTGATCCTAGAGAGGAGGGCCGGTGCGTACGTGAGTCAGGGCCCGGGCCGCGCGTCCCTGCGCCTGCCCGAGCCCTGCTCTCACTTCAAGGTGCCTGCTTCAGCCGATCAGAGCTGGTTGCCGACGAAGACGGTGAGGTCGACGAGTCGGTTGGAGTAGCCCCACTCGTTGTCGTACCAGCCGATGACCTTCACGTTCTTGCCCTCCTGGACCATCGTCAGGGAGGAGTCGAAGGTGCAGGACGCCGGGGCGTTGACGATGTCCGAGGAGACGATCGGGTCCTCGGTGTACTCCAGGATGCCCTTGAGCTCGCCCTCGGCGGCCTTCTGGAAGGCGGCGTTGATCTCTTCCTTGGTGACCTCGCGGCCGAGCTCCAGGACGAGGTCGGTGACCGAGCCGGTGGGGACCGGGACGCGCATGGCGATGCCGTCCAGCTTGCCCTTGAGCTGCGGCAGGACCAGAGCGGTGGCCTTGGCGGCGCCGGTGGTGGTCGGGATGATGTTCTCGGCGGCGGCACGGGCGCGGCGCAGGTCCTTGTGCGGGAAGTCCAGGATGCGCTGGTCGTTCGTGTACGCGTGCACCGTCGTCATCAGACCCTTGACGATGCCGAAGTTCTCGTCCAGGACCTTGGCCATCGGCGCCACACAGTTGGTGGTGCAGGAGGCGTTGGAGATGACGTGGTGGTTGGCCGCGTCGTACTTGTCCTGGTTGACGCCCATGACGATGGTGATGTCCTCACCGGAGGCCGGGGCGGAGATCAGGACCTTCTTGGCGCCGCCGGCGATGTGCTTCTCGGCGTCGGCCTTCTTGGTGAAGATGCCGGTCGACTCGATGACGATGTCGACGCCCAGCTCGCCCCACGGGATGTCGGCGGGGTTGCGCTCGGAGAGCACCTTGATGGTGTGGCCGTCCACGGTGATCGTGTCGGCGGTGTGCGACACCTCGGCCTTGAGCCGGCCGAGGATGGTGTCGTACTTCAGCAGGTGAGCGGTGGTCGCGGTGTCACCCAGGTCGTTGACAGCCACGATCTCGATGTCTGCACCCTGCTCCAGCAGCGCGCGGAAGTAGTTACGACCGATGCGGCCAAAGCCGTTGATGCCTACGCGGATCGTCACGAACCGATCTCCTCGTTGGTACGCCGGCTCCGTTGTCGCCGGCGAGCTGTATTTGGGATGTCCCCGACCGCCTACGACCCTACCTCTCCGGAGCCCCCGGAGTGACATCGAGACGGCCCATACACGGCAGTGCGGTCCGTACCCGCCAGTAGGGTACGGACCGCCCGGGCCGAATGGCCCGATCACCCGTGATGACTACGGAGAGTCAAGGGATTTCGACGACCGGATCGAGCCCTTCCCAGTCGTCTCAACCGCCCCCTTTCCGCGCTCAGGTGTGCCAGGTGACTCTCAGTTGTCGATCGTCGAGAGCGCCCGGCCGATCAGTTCCGTACGGTCGGCAGCCGCCGGGACGTGCTCCAGGCCGAAGCCGAGGAGCACGGTGTCGTCCGTGGCGACCGCTCCGTACGTCTGGAACAGCTCCCCCGACAGACCCCAGTCGTCGATGACGGCGGGGCTGCCGGCCGGCGGTCCGGGGGTGCTCCAGGCGCCGAGCGACGTCTCGAAGCCGTCGGTCTGGCGCGCCGTGCCGCCGATGACCACGGAGGCCTGGTCGGCGAGCACGCCGCGGCCTCCGGAGCCCGGGTCGGTGATGTAGCTCAGCGACACCTCGACCGTCTTCCCGGCGTACGCCGAGAGGTCGAAGGAGACCTCCTGCCACCCCTCGGAGGCACCGGTGAAGCTGTTCCAGGCCCCGCTGGTCCCGGTGGGCGCGCACCCGTCGTCGCCGAGGGTCAGATACCGCTCGAGGGCGGGGTGCGCCTGGATGAAGTACCCGGCCTCGCACTCGGCGGGCACGGCGGTGCCGGTGGCGCCGCCCGCCTCCGGGAGCGTGGTCCAGTCGTCCGCCCCGGCGGTACGGGCCTCCAGCACCGCGTGGTCGTAGCCCTCCTCGGTGTCCCACAGCAACTGGGTGCGCAGGGCGGGCCGGTCGGCGGCGGTGACGGCGGTGAGGTCGATGGTCCTCGTCAGGCGGTTCCAGGCGTAGTCGGAGTGCGTGACGGCCGCCATGGAGGTGCCTTCGTACGGCCCGTACGGGTTGGCCGTGCCCGGGTAGCGGCCGGCGCCCGCGCTCGCGAACTGCGGGAACGTGGCCGGGGGCAGCGTGTCGGAGGTGACGGCGAAGGACCCGGCCGCGTTCAGCGGGTTGCCGGGCGCGTCACCGAGCGGGGCCTGGACGTCCGCGAGCGCGCCGGTGCCGTCGAAGCCGGTGACCTTCGGAAGGGTCGTACGGGTGTAGGCGCCCAGGTAGTACTGGCTGAAGTCGTTCGACAGGTTGCCGCCGCCGAGGTCGACGGAGCCGCCGGCCGTCTCGCCGGCCTCGATCAGCTTGCCGCCCTCGTTGAGGTAGGCGCGCAGTTCCAGCTGGGTGGCGTTGCCGGGGCGCACGGCGCCTGTGTAGTGGACGACCTTCTCGAAGTGGCCGAGGACGCCGAGCGCGTCGGGCGCGCCCTGGCCCGCGACGTCCCAGACGACAGCCCGCTCGCCATTGGCCTTCAGGGCGTCCACGTAGGCCTGGGCCTGGGTCGCGGTCTGGCCCTCCTCGGCGACGACGAGGGTGCTCGCGCGCGGGCGCTCGGCGACGGTGTAGGTGAAGGACTCGCTGCGGGTCGGCTTCCCGGACCGGGTCTCACCGGTGAACCAGACCTCGACCTTGTCGCCCGGTGCGCCGTCGGCGACCTTGGCGCGGTACTCGTCGAAGTAGAGGTTGTCCTCGCCGCCGTACGTCTCGCCGCCCCGCCAGGGCCGCAGGGCCATGTCGTGGACGCGGCCGCCGTTGACCCGGTACCTCAGCTCCTTGTCGCGCACCGACCTGCGGGCGACGACGGAGACCTCCTGGTCGGCGCCGCGCGAGTAGGAGGTGGTGAACGGCGCCGGGGTGAAGTCGGGGGCGGACATGCCGACCGAGGACTTGGGCCGGTCGGGCCGCGCGGCGGTCTCGGCGACCGAGAGCGCGAACGGGACGTTCTTCTCGAACTCCTGCTGGATCAGCTTCTCGTCGTCCGGGAAGGTGAAGATCGAGGCGCAGTCGGCGGGCTCCCAGGCGTCGTCCGGGTCCACGCCGGCGGCGGTCTGACAGGTCGACATCTCCGGGGTGAACATCGCGGTGCCGTTGACGTTGGCCGCGTGGCCGTCCGCCTCGCCGTTGGTGGTGTACAGCTCGGAGGAGACCTGCGGGTGGTAGCCGGGGACCGCCGGGTTCTCGGGGGTGCCGGCCAGGGCCTTGTAGAGCACGTCGTCCGGGCTGTCGGTGGCGACCTGCCAGCCGACGCCGTAGAGGATCAGCTCGGCGGCGGAGTGGTAGTTGATGCCGTACTCGAAGCCGACGCGCTTCTGGAAGGCGTCGACGGCCTTGGTCTCGGGCTCGGAGTTGGGCCCGGCACCGCGGTAGGTCTGGCTGGTGGGGTACGGGGACGAACCCTCGTCGTCGTAGCCCCACTTGTAGGCGAAGTTGCGGTTGAGGTCGACGCCGTCGCCGATCGTGAGGGCGCCGTCGCCGTTGACGTCCCGCAGGTTCTTGCGCCACTGGCGGTCGCCGTCGGCGGCGTGCGTGAAGTCGTAGCCGTCGGGGTTGGCGGTGATGACGAACCACAGCTCGGTGGTGTCGACGATCTTCTTGATGCGCTGGTCGGTGCGGTAGTTGTCCAGATAGTGGTGCATCAGCCGGCGGGTCATCTCCGGCGTGATCCACTCCCGCGCGTGCTGGTTGGACATGTACAGCACGGCGGGCTTGGAGCCGTCCTCGGACTTGCGGGCGTTCCTGGTGAGCTTCAGGGCGAGGATGTCCTGGCCCCGGACGGTCTTGCCGATGGAGACGACCTTGGTGAGACCGGGGTGTTCCTGCCCGGTCCTGACGATCTCCTCCTTGATGTTGCCCGGTCCGCTGTAGGGGCGGTAGACGCCCTCCCCGGCGGCGGCGACCCGCGCGGCCGCCTTGGCCGAGAGCGTGTGCTCCTTGAGGTCGACGCCCTTCTTCTCCAGCTGTGCGGCCTGTTTGTCCGTCAGATAGACCTCGACGGAGGCGGTGCCCTTGTCGGGTGCCTGCTCGCCGAGTTCGTGGGCGTCCTGCCCGGCCGCCAGCAGCAGTGGTATCTGCTGCTCGGTGACCTCGGCGCGGAACACCTTGACTTCCTCGGCGTCGGGTCCCGAGGTGGCGTCGTTCTGCGCCTGGGCGATGGGTGCGATGCTCGCTCCGCCGATCAGGAGCGTGCCGATAGCGAGGATCGATCTCGCTCTGTGTCTCATGAACCCCCCTGCTGGTGGTTCGCCACAGCGGCGAATAGGTGCCAGGCTCATGACACTTCATGATCGAGTCAAGGGCGCCGGTTGAACGGCGACGCGCCGGTGCCGACACCCAAGTGGGCGTCCACACCGGCGCGTTCGACCGCTGTTCGACGAGCTGACGGGAGGTCAGCCCGCGAGGTTGTCGGCCAGCTCCTCGCTCAGGTTGGCCTCCGTGCCCGGGATGCCCAGGTCGGCGGCGCGCTTGTCGGCCATCGCCAGCAGCCGGCGGATCCGGCCGGCCACGGCGTCCTTGGTGAGCGGCGGGTCGGCGAGCGCGCCCAGCTCCTCCAGGGAGGCCTGCTTGTGCTCCATGCGCAGCCGGCCGGCCGCGGCCAGGTGCTCGGGCACGTCGTCGGCGAGGATCTCCAGCGCCCGCTGGACCCGGGCACCGGCGGCGACCGCCGCGCGGGCGGACCGGCGCAGATTGGCGTCGTCGAAGTTGGCCAGGCGGTTCGCGGTGGCCCGCACCTCCCGGCGCATCCGGCGCTCCTCCCAGGCCAGCACCGACTCATGGGCGCCGAGCCGGGTGAGCAGCGCGCCGATCGCGTCACCGTCGCGGACCACCACGCGGTCCACGCCGCGCACCTCGCGGGCCTTGGCGGCGATGGACAGCCGGCGGGCGGCGCCGACCAGGGCGAGCGCGGCCTCCGGGCCGGGGCAGGTCACCTCCAGGGAGGAGGAGCGACCGGGCTCGGTGAGCGAGCCGTGCGCCAGGAACGCCCCGCGCCAGGCCGCCTCCGCGTCGCAGGTGGCCCCCGAGACCACCTGCGGGGGCAGCCCCCGGATCGGGCGGCCGCGGCCGTCCACGAGGCCGGTCTGCCGGGCCAGCTGGTCGCCGCCCGCGACGACCCGCACCACGTAGCGCGAGCCGCGGCGCAGTCCGCCCGGCGCCATCACGATCAGCTCCGAGCTGTGCCCGAAGATCTCAAGAATGTCCCGCTTGAGCCGGCGGGCCGCCATCGCGGTGTCCAGCTCCGCCTCGATCACGATGCGTCCGCTGACCAGGTGGAGGCCGCCGGCGAACCGCAGAATGGCGGAGACCTCCGCCTTCCTGCAGCAGGTACGGGTGACGGGGAGCCGGGAGATCTCATCCTTCACCGCTGCCGTCATCGCCATGGGCCGATCCTTCCATGCATCCGAAAAATACGGTCGTACGCGGCGGCCAGCAGCTCGGGATCGTGCCGCGGAGTTCCGTCTCTCCGGGCCACCGGCGCCAGCTCGACCGCGGCCCCGAAACGCTTGGCGGCGTCGGTCAGCGAGTCGCGGTCGGGCACGGCGGCCTCATCGGCCAGCACCACGTCCAGGGCGAGTTTAGGGGCGTGTCGTCCCAAAACCTCCAAATGACGCTGCGGGGAGAAGCCGTCGGTTTCTCCGGGCTGCGGGGCGAGGTTCAAGGAGAGCACCCGGCGCGCCTTCGTCTCCGTGAGGGCGTCCAGCAGCTCGGGCACGAGCAGATGCGGGATCACCGAGGAGAACCACGAGCCGGGGCCGAGCACCACCCAGTCCGCGTCCAGGACGGCCGCCACGGCCTCCGGGACGGCGGGCGGGTCGTGCGGGACGAGATGCACGGACTGCACCTCGCCCGGGGTGAGGGCGACCGTGGCCTGGCCGCGCACGGTGTCGACCGCCTCGGGCCGGTCCGGGTCATGGCCCTTGACCAGGGCCTGAAGCTCCAGCGGCACGGCGGACATGGGCAGCACCCGCCCCTGCGCGCCGAGCAGCCGGCCGACCAGGTCGAGCGCCTGGACATGGTCGCCCAGCTGCTCCCAGAGGGCGACGATGAGCAGGTTGCCGACCGCGTGGCCGTGCATCTCGCCCCGCGACTGGAAGCGGTGCTGGATGACCCGGGCCCAGGTCTGGCCCCAGTCGTCGTCGCCGCACAGCGCGGCCAGCGCCTTGCGCAGGTCGCCGGGCGGCAGGACGCCCAGCTCGTCGCGTAGGCGCCCGCTGGAGCCGCCGTCGTCGGCCACGGTGACGACGGCGGTGAGGTCGCCGGTGATCCGGCGCAGCGCGGCGAGCGAGGCGGACAGGCCCATGCCGCCACCGAGGGCGACCACCTTGGGCTGGGCGCCGCGGCGGCGCGCCCTGGCGCCACGGGCCTCGGCGGACCGGCCGCCGCGGCCCTCGGGGACGGCCCGGCGCAGCCTGCTCAGCCGCGGAGTACGTCCGGTCATTCGCGTCCCATGTCCCGGTGCACGACCACCGTCTCCACGCCCTCGGCCGCGAGGCGCGCGGCCAGCTTCTCCGACATGGCGACCGAGCGGTGCTTGCCGCCGGTACAGCCGACCGCGATGGTCACATAGCGCTTGCCCTCGCGGCGGTAGCCCGCGGCGATCAGCTGGAGCAGTTCGGCGTACCGGTCCAGGAACTCCTTGGCGCCGGGCTGGTTGAAGACGTACGCCGCGACCTCCTCGTTGACGCCGGTGAAGGGGCGCAGCTCCGGGACCCAGTGCGGGTTGGGCAGGAAGCGCATGTCCACGACCAGGTCGGCGTCGACCGGGAGGCCGTACTTGAAGCCGAAGGACATGACGGTGGCCCGCAGCTCGGGCTCCTCCTCGCCGGCGAACTGGGCGTCCATCTTGGCGCGCAGCTCGTGCACGTTGAGGCTGGAGGTGTCGATCACCAGGTCGGCGTCGCCGCGCAGCTCGCGCAGCAGTTCGCGCTCGGCGGCGATGCCGTCGACGATGCGGCCGTCGCCCTGGAGCGGGTGCGGGCGGCGCACCGACTCGAAGCGGCGGACCAGGGCCTCGTCGGAGGACTCCAGGAAGACGATCCGCCGGGTGACGCCCCGGGAGTCGAGGTCGGCCAGGGATTCGCGCAGATTGTCGAAGAAGCGACGGCCGCGCACGTCGACGACGACCGCGATCCGCGCGACGTTGCCCTGGGAGCGGGCGCCCAGCTCCACCATGGTCGGGATCAGGGCCGGCGGCAGGTTGTCGACGACGAACCAGCCGAGGTCCTCCAGGCACTTCGCGGCCGTCGAGCGGCCGGCGCCGGACATGCCGGAGATGATCACCAGCTCGGGGATGGCCGCCTCGGGCACCCCGGGAGTCTCCATGCCCGCGTTCACCTGCGCTCCGTTATCCTGGGATGTGTCACGGGGCTGATTGTCGCCGCTCTCCTTGTGTGTCTCCTCGGCGGGTGCCGTGCGCGCCTGCGGTTCCTCCGGCGTGCGCTGTGGTCCCGCTGTGGGCTGCGTCTCGTGCTCGGTCATGTCTCCTGCCCCCGTCGCTCGTCCGGGGCGCCCGTGGGCACGGGCTCCCCTGGGGCCTCCGTCGTCGTCTCGGGTGCCCCGTTCTCCACGTCATCCATGATCTCTCCAGTCGCCGTGTTGACGGCGGGCGCGGCCGGGGCCGCCTGGGCGAGGGTCGCGGCGATGGTCTCGGCCGTCTTGCGGCCTATGCCGGGAACCTCGCAGATCTGGTCGATTGTCGCGGATCGCAGCTTCTTCACCGAACCGAAGTGCTTGATCAACGCCTGTTTGCGGGTCGCGCCGAGGCCGGGCACGTCGTCCAGCGGGCTGGTGCGGATCCGCTTGGCCCGTTTGTTGCGCTGGTAGGTGATCGCGAACCGGTGGGCCTCGTCGCGCACGCGCTGGAGCAGGTAGAGGCCCTCGCTGGTGCGGGGCAGGATCACCGGGTCGTCCTCGCCGGGCAGCCAGACCTCCTCCAGGCGCTTGGCGAGGCCGCAGACGGCGATGTCGTCGATGCCCAGCTCGTCCAGGGCCCGCTGGGCGGCCGCGACCTGCGGCTTGCCGCCGTCGACCACCACGAGCTGGGGCGGGTAGGCGAACCGCTTGGGCCGGCCGTCCTCCTCGGTGAGGGCGGCGACGGGGCTGCCGTCGGCACCGGCCGCGAGGTCGGGCTCGCCGTCGGCCCACTCGCCGGTCCTCTCCTTCTCGGCCAGGTAGCGCCGGAAGCGGCGGGTGATCACCTCGTGCATGGAGCGGACGTCGTCCTGCCCCTCGAAGCCCTTGATCTGGAAGCGGCGGTACTCGCCCTTGCGCTGGAGGCCGTCCTCGAAGACGACCATGGAGGCCACCACGTCCTCGCCCTGGAGGTGGGAGATGTCGTAGCACTCGATGCGCAGCGGGGCGCTGTCCAGGCCGAGGGCGTCGGCGATCTCCTCCAGGGCGCGCGAGCGGGTGGTCAGGTCGGAGGCGCGCTTGGTCTTGTGCAGCACGAGCGCCTGCTGGGCGTTGCGCTGCACGGTCTCCATCAGGGCCTTCTTGTCGCCGCGCTGCGGAATGCGCAGCGAGACACCGGAGCCGCGGCGGTCGGTGAGCCACTGCTGGACCGGCTCGACCGGATCGGGCAGCGCGGGGACCAGCACCTCCTTGGGGACGGCGTCGCCGGTCTCCTCGCCGTACAGCTGCTGGAGGGCGTGCTCGACCAGGGCGCCGGTGGTGATCTCCTCGACCTTGTCGGTGACCCAGCCGCGCTGGCCGCGCACCCGGCCGCCGCGGACGTGGAAGATCTGCACGGCGGCTTCCAGCTCGTCCTCGGCGACGGCGATCAGGTCGGCGTCGGTGGCGTCGGCGAGCACCACCGCGTTCTTCTCCATGGCCTTCCTCAGAGCCCCGATGTCGTCGCGCAGGCGGGCCGCCCGCTCGTACTCCATCTCCTCGGCCGCCTCGGCCATCTGCCGCTCCAGGCGGCGCAGGTAGGTGCCGGTGCGGCCGGCCATGAAGTCGCAGAACTCGTCCGCCAGGTCCCAGTGGTCGTCGGCGTCGATCCGGCCGACGCAGGGGGCGGAGCACTTGCCGATGTAGCCGAGCAGGCAGGGGCGGCCGGTGCGGGCGGCGTTCTTGAAGACGCCGGCCGAGCAGGTGCGCACCGGGAAGACGCGCAGCAGCAGGTCGACGGTGTCGCGGATGGCCCACGCGTGCGCGTACGGCCCGAAGTAGCGCACGCCCTTCCGCTTGTGGCCGCGCATCACCTGGACGCGGGGGAACTCCTCGTTCATCGTCACCGCGAGGTACGGGTAGCTCTTGTCGTCGCGGTACTTGACGTTGAACCGGGGGTCGAACTCCTTGATCCAGGAGTACTCCAGCTGCAGCGCCTCGACCTCCGTGGACACCACCGTCCACTCCACGGACGCGGCCGTGGTCACCATGGAGCGGGTGCGCGGGTGCAGGCCAGCCAGGTCCTGGAAGTAGTTGGCCAGGCGCTGGCGCAGGCTCTTCGCCTTTCCGACGTAGATCACCCGGCGGTGCTCGTCGCGGAATTTGTACACCCCGGGAGAGTCCGGGATCTCTCCCGGCTTGGGGCGGTAGCTGGAGGGGTCGGCCATGTCTCACACCCTACTGGCGAGCACCGACAGTCCGGCGGGCCTGTGGACGGCGTCCGCGGGTCCTTCGGGGCGAGGTGGTGGAGGCGACCTCACGGCCACGGTCGAACCTCGGCCAGGAGTGCGTGGCGGTTGGGCTCCAGGTGTTGTCGGGGCTTGGTCAACACGCTTCAATGCGGGGGAACTGAGGGCCCTGAACCACGGCGTACGGATGTGAAGAAGCCCGACGCCCACGGGGGTGGCCCCGCTCAGCACCCGCGCGCACGGTCTGACCAGCCGTCGTGATCCCGCAGAGAAAGGCCCCTGCATGCCGCACGCCACACAGCACGCGGACGTCGCCGACGACGTCGCCGGCGCGGAACTGGACACGGCCCTGCGGGGCGGCCCCTTCCATGTGGCGCTGCGCGCCGCGATCGCGGCCCGTGGACTGCCGTTGCAGCGGGTGCAGCACCATCTGTCGCGGTACGGCGTGAAGGTGGGGGTGACCAGCCTCAGCTACTGGCAGCAGGGCGCCCGCCGTCCGCAGCGCCCCGAGTCGCTGCGGGCCGTCCGCGCGCTGGAGGAGATACTCCAGCTGCCCGAGGAGTCGCTGATCCGGCTGCTCGCCGAGGCCGACGACCACTCCGCGCGGCGGCCCGCCACCCGCTCCTACCGGTCCCTCGTCGAGGCCTCCGACGTCCTGGACCGGCTGCTGGCCGAGCTGGGCGCGCAGCTCGACGGCGGGCTGCACATGCTCGGTCACCACGAGCGGGTGCGGATCGGGGCGCGCCGCGAGCTGGTGGCGCGCGAGTCGCAGCACATCGTGCGCGCCCACCAGGACGGCGTCGACCGCTTCGTCGCCGTCCACCACGGCGACCCCGGGTGCGCGCCGGAGCGGATGGCGGTGCACGCCCTGGACAACTGCCGCACCGGCCGGGTGCGCTGGCACCGGGAGACCGGCGTCCTCGTCGCGGAACTGCTGTTCGACGCCAGATTGCGGGCCGGGGACACCTTCCTCTTCCGCTACGGCGTCGAGGACGGCACCGCCGGGGCCTCCCGCGAGTACGTCCGCGGGTTCGGGCCGGCCGGCGGCCAGTACGCCCTCCAGGTGCGGTTCGACGAGCGCGCCCTGCCGGCCCGCTGCCACCGCTTCACCCAGCACTCCGCGGCGGCCCCGCGCAGTGGCCGCCAGGAACTGGCCCTCACCGGCCGCCATCACTCGGTCCACCTGGTGGAGCCGCGGGTGCGGTCGGGGATCGTGGGCATCGGCTGGGACTGGGAGTGAGCCGGGCGCGCCGGGGCCCGCGCGGCGCGTCGTAGAGGGCCCTCAGGCCTCGGGGCCGGCCACGATCCTGCCGTTCTCGCTCCTGACCGGCAGCTCCGCCAGCGCCACGGTGGCCGGCGGCTGCAGGACCTCACCGGTGCGGGCGTCGAACTCGCTGCCGTGGCAGAAGCACGTCAGCCTGGTCCCCTCCAGCTTGGCGATGGCGCACGACGCGTGCGTGCAGATCGTGCTGTACGCCTTCAGGGCGCCCCGCTCGTCCCGGCTGACCACCACGTTGTGCTCGCGGTACAGCCGGGCGGCGCCCTTCGCGACCTCGCTCTCCGCGCCCAGGTCGACCGGCGCGGTGGGGGCGGACGGCGCGCCGCCGGAGCCCTCCGGGGAGCAGGCGGCGAGGCCGAGCCCGGCGACGGGGGCGAGCGCGGCTCCGCGCAGGAGGGTGCGGCGGTTCGCGGAGGGGCGGGCGGACATGGGGTCTCCACTGGTCAGGGCCGTTCAGGGGTGCGTCTGCCGACCCTAATCGGGCGCGATCCGGCGGTGGCCGGGCGGGGTGGTTTCGTCGTTTCGTCGAGCCTGGCGCGTAAACGTTTGCGCAAGCGTTTACGCGGGCCTCGCGATGGGATACCTTCCCGACCGGAAGGAGGGAACGCGATGGCGACCATGACCGATGTCGCGCGGAGCGCCGGCGTCTCCGTGGCGACCGTCTCACACGTGCTGAACGGCACCCGGCCGGTGCTGCCGCACACCCGCCAGGCCGTCCTCGACGCGATCGACGAGCTGGGCTACACCCCGAACACCCTCGCCCGCTCCCTGGTGACCTCGCGGACCCGCTCCATCGGGCTCGCGGTGTCGGCGATCAGCAACCCGTACTTCACGGAGATCCTCCAGGGCGTCGAGGCGAGCGCCCTGGAGCACGGCTACAGCCTGCTCATCGCCGATCCGCACGACGACCCCCGGCACGAGCGCACGGTCGTCCAGCTGCTGCACGAGCGCCGGGTCGACGGCATGATCGTCGCCCCGTCGGCCGACCCGCGCGAGCTGGTCGCCTACCTGCGCCGCCACGACGTCCCGGCCGTCCTCCTGGACCGCGTCGTCGACGACCGCGCGGAGGGCGCCCAGCGCTTCGACCAGGTCTGCGCCGAGAGCACCGAACCCATGGCCCGCCTGGTCACCCATCTCGCCGGCCTCGGCCACCGCCGGATCGGCCTGGTCGCGGGCCGCCCCGGCCTCAGCACCACCGGCGAGCGCATCACCGGCTACCGGCACGGCCTCGCGGCCGCCGGACTGCCGTTCGAGGAACGCCTCCTGGTGCACGGCGACTCCGAGGCCGCGGGCGGGCAGCGGGCCACCGCGGACCTGCTGTCGCTGGCCGCGCCGCCCACCGCGCTGGTCACCGGCAACAACGCGATGACCATCGGCGCGCTGCGGGCCCTGCGCGAGCGCGGTCTCGCCGTGCCCGACGACCTCGCGCTCGCCTGCTTCGACGACTTCGCCTGGGCCGACCTCTTCGAGCCCCGGCTCACCGCGATCGCCCAGCCCAGCAGGGAGCTGGGCGCGCGGGCGGTGCGGGTGCTCCTGGACCGCCTCGCCGCGCCGGAGCGGCCCGCCCGGACCGTGCGGCTGCCCTGCGCGTTCGTCCACCGCACCTCGTGCGGCTGTCCCGACCGGCCCGCGCGGCCGGACGCTTCCGAAGAACCCCAGCAGCCCGTGAAGGGAGCCGACTCGTGATCGTCGTCGCCGGTGAGGCCCTGATCGACCTGGTACCGCAGGGCCCCGGCGCCCTGGCCGGCCTGCGCCCGGCGCTCGGCGGCGGCCCGTACAACACGGCCGTGGCGCTCGGCCGGCTCGGCTCCCCCACCGCCTTCTGCTCCCGCGTCTCCTCCGACGCGTTCGGCGAGGCCCTGCTGGACGGGTTGCGCCGGGCCGGGGTGGACGTCTCCGGCGTACAGCGCGGCAGCGAGCCGACCACCCTCGCCGTCGCCACCCTCGACGCGCACGGCTCGGCCGCCTACTCCTTCTACGTCGAGGGCACCGCCGACCGGCTGTTCAGCGCTCCGGCCGCGCTCCCGGCCGGGACCCGCGCGGTGTCCTTCGGCACCTGCTCGCTGGTCCTGGAACCGGGGGCCGGCGCGTACGAGGAGCTGATGAGGACGGCCGCCGGGCAGGGCGTCTTCACCGCGCTCGACCCGAACATCCGGGCGGGCCTGATCCCGGACGCGGACGCCTACCGGGCCCGGTTCCTGAAGTGGCTGCCGTCGGTGACCCTGCTGAAGCTGTCCGAGGAGGACGCCCGGTGGCTGGGCGGCACCCCGCGCGAGTGGCTCGCGGCCGGCCCCTCGGCCGTGGTCGTCACCCGCGGCGGCGACGGGCTCACCGTCTTCACCCGGGACGGCTCGGAGCACTCCGTACCGGGCGAGACGGTCACCGTCGCGGACACCATCGGCGCGGGCGACACGGTCAACGCGGCCCTGCTGCACGGCCTGGCCGAGCAGGACGCCCTCACGCCCGCCGCGCTGGCCGCGCTGGGCGCCGACGGCTGGACCCGGCTGCTGCGGTTCGCCGCCCGGGCGGCGGCGATCACCTGCTCCCGAGCCGGCGCGGAGCCGCCCTATGCGCACGAACTGGACAGCTGACGAGCGGCCCACCACGACCGGCCCCGCCCGCGGTCACCCAGCCCGGCCGACCGCCCGCAAGCCACCCGGACGGCGGCCGTTGAGCCGGTCCAGCGCGGCGGCGGTGGCGTCGTCGGCGGGCAGGTGGATCACCACCCGCTGACCGTCCTCCGGCAGCGCCAGCGTCTCGTGCATCAGCCGCAGCGACCCCGCCTCCGGGTGCTCCACGCGCCGACGGCCGATCCGGCGCGGAGCCGTGGCGAGATCGGCGAACCGGTCGGCGAACTCCGCGCCGGCGGTCACTGTCAGCTCCTCGGCCAGCTCGGCGGCGTACGGGTCCCGCAGCGGGACGTCGTGCCGGAGCTGGGCGACCAGGTCGTCGGCCTCGCGGTCCCAGTCGGGGTAGGCGGCGCGGGCCCGTTCGTCGGTGAACAGGTGGCGCAGGAGGTTCGGGCACTCGCCGTCGAGCACACCGAGCGGGCCGAAGAGGCGGGCGTAGCCGGTGGTGTGGGCGATGATGTCGCCGATCCAGTTGACCACCACGGCGGGCGCGGGCTCCAGATGGTCCAGGACGGCCCGCACGGTGGGACGCGGGGTGCGGCTGAGCGGCGGTGCCGCCGAGCAGACGAGCGGGTCACCGCCATCCGCCTCCTTGGTCAGCCGGCGCAGCACCATCCGGTCGCGCAGGGTGAGGCGCAGCGCGTCGGCGAGGGCCCCGAGGACCTGGGCGGACGGATTGCGGTCCCGTCCCTGCTCCAGCCTCGTGAGGTACTCGACGCTGACACCGGCCAGCGTGGCCAGTTCGGCGCGGCGCAGGCCCGGGGTCCGGCGGCGGGTGCCCGCCGGCAGGCCCACCTCCTGCGGTGTCACGGCCTCGCGCCACGTCCGCAGATACGTGCCCAGCTCGTTGTCGCTCACCGTGCGAACGTACCAACGCCCGCGCGGTGGAGGGTGGCCCTGTGACTACCAGGCTTCGCCCGGTCTCCCTCCGCGGCCGTGCCGCGCCGAGGGTGGAGGCATGACGCAGAACGACATCGCGAACGCGCCGGCCGTCGCCCCGCTGCCCCTGTCCTCCGGTGACTGGGAGCTGGACCCGCTGCACTCGGCCGTCAATTTCACCATCCGCCACCTCGGGATCGCCAAGGTGCGCGGCCGATTCACCCAGGTCGAGGCCGGGCTGCACATCGGCGAGGTTCCCGAGGAGGTGCGGGTGACCGCGCAGATCGCGCTCGCCTCCATCGACACCGGCAACGCCGACCGGGACGCGCACACCCGCGCGGCCGATCTGCTGGACGTGGAGAAGCGCCCGACCATGGTCTTCCGCTCGACCCGGGTCGCCGGCGAGGGCGAGGACTGGACGATGGAAGGCGATCTGACGATCGGGGACGTGACCCGCCCGGTGGTCCTGGCCGTGGAGTTCGGCGGAGTGGTGGACTCCCCGGGTGACAACCGGAAGCACGCCGGGTTCGAGGCGACCGGCGAGATCCGGCGCAGTGACTTCGGGCTGGACTTCGGGGCCGGGTTCCTGGGCGACGTGGTCAAGATCCAGCTGGACATGCAGTTCGTCGAGCCGCGGGGCCAGGAGGGCTGACGGGGAACGAGCGGTGCCCCGCGCCGACTCCCTCACCCACCTCGACATGCAGTCCGGCACGGTCGCCGAGGCACTGCTCAAGGCCGAGTCCGTGGGCGTGAC
>NZ_JBEPAL010000075.1:0-24172 GCF_040298625.1 Streptomyces sp. NPDC001532 | reverse complement strand
CGCATCACCGAACTTGAGCAACAAACCGTGGAACTCACGCGCCTGCTCGACGAACGCCAACAAGAGCTCGACGCCGCTCGAGTCACCAACCGTGAACTGATCACCCGCCTGAACACGGCACCGCGTCCGCGGGAGGCCCCCTAGGAGGCGTCTTCAATGTTCTCTGGGGGCTGGGACAACTCTCGCTACGTCTGGGAACGGTTGTCCGGTGAGTTCCTTAGTGTTGCGGATCAGGAAGGTGTTGGCGGTGTAGAAGGTTTGTACCGCGCTGCGGCGGATGTCGTCGAGTTCGTTCTGTGGCGGGCGTACCTCGGTGCTGGTGTGCAGGACGTCTCGAAGGCGTTGTGAAGTCTCTGAGAGCTGCTCGACGAGCGGCGGAGTACCGTGAAGAGCGTGCGTTGCGTCGCCCCCGTACGGGAGTTGACGGCCTGCGAGGCGGTAGAGCGCCGAGGTGAATTCCTTCAGCTCAGCCTGGAGCTGGTGGTCGTAAGGTTCAGGGTTGGCAGCTCGTCCCCTCTGCAGGTCAACGATCGCGCGCTCTGAGGCGATCAGCCATGCCCTGGCCGCAACACGAGCTGTGGCGAGAATCTCCAGAGTGAGTTCGGACTCAGCTGCCTTGGCTGCCTCCCGGGACCGTGCCGCCTCACGCTCAGCAGCCTCACGAGCTGCCTCCGCTGCACGATCTGCGGCGAGGGCGGCCGCGGCAGCGTCGTCGCGTCGTTTTGCGCGCTGCACCAGCAGGGTGCTGGCAGCGCCGATGCCGGCTCCGCCGAGGCCGCTGATTGTCGCAAGGATCGTCTCCAACATCGCCATCGCGTGATCGTCCACCCCGTAACCCACTGGCCGCAACGCTCTTACGAGCAATCTGGCTGGGAGGTCACGGTGTGGCGGATTCAGGATCGACTGTCAGTTCGCCGCTGCGATCCCAGGAAGCGGCCCCGGGCCCCCGGGAATCAGGTGCTGACAGGCCGGTCTTGAATTCAGGGCCAGCGGGATGACTGCTCTGGGGTCATGCGGGGCGGAGGAGCATGACGATGCCGATCCAGACGGCAGTGGCGAGGGTCATAGCGGACACCCTCGCGACAGCGCTTTATACGACGACCGACGACAGGCTGAAGGAGCATCGTGACTTGGCGCCGTGGCGCCCGCCGGTCGGCATTGCGCCCTGCCTGAGCGATGCCGAACTGATCATCCTCGCCACAATGCAGGCCATCCGGTGAGTCCGCCTGCACCACACCTGTTGCAGGCGCTACATTCCATATCCAAGCCACCGAGCTGCAGAAACTTCGTCGAGGCCCTGCATCACGCTCCGGGACCCCCAGAGAACACCTGCATCCTGACCGGCGCCAAGAGCATCGAGAACCGACCCAGGGACTGGAGCTGGCGCGGCTGGATGCTCCTGCACGCGCGCCAGCGGATCGACCGGCCCGCCCTGCGCGTCCCGCTGATCGCCCGCACGATCCGCGGCCGCGAGCTGACCACCGGAGCCGTGATAGGCATCGCGCGCCTGATCGACTGCCACCAGGACCCCGAGGGCTCTGCTGGTAGGTCCGGCTATCTGAAGTTGCGCAATGAGTGCCACCCGGTGGCTCGGTGTGCCCGGCGTGTTCACGCCCTCGGGATTGGTAACCGTCGATGATCCTGAGTGCCGTGTTGGGTGGTTCGACGAGACCACTTTCCACTCTCTGTGACGATTGAAATGTTGTGGGACGTAGGATGCGCGGAAATCGCATCCACCACCCGCGGGGGACAAGTTGAGAGAGCTGGTCTGCGTCGCACCAGAGGTCCGGGACCGGTTCGTCGTTCGATTCGGAGCTGAGGTGTTGGCCTGGTGTGATGAGTTGCCTGCCCTCGTGGACGAACTCGCTGCCCGCTGGGATCTGGCGCTTGTCGCGGCGAGTGGAGGGGGCATCTCGCGAGTGTTCCGCTGCTTCAAGCGGGACACCGGCACCTCGGCGTGGCTGAAGCTCACGCCGGAGCCCGGGATCGCTCGGGAGGAAGCCGAAGCACTGCGGGCCTGGGCAAAGACGCCGTCGGTCGTCACGCTGCTGGCACAAGATCTGGCCGCAGGGGCCCTGCTTCTTGAGGACGTGGAGCCGGGCGTGCAGGTGAGCCAGCGTGCATGGAATTTGGCCGAAGTCGCGGCGCTGCTGCGGGACCTGCGGGACCCTGCTCCCGCGCCGGGTCAACACTCGGTACTGCGGCATCTCTCACACGCGTCGACTTCGTGTTCGATTTGACCGACCGCAGGTTGGCAGCGCGCAACGTAAACGATCCGGCTGCCTCGAAGGTGCTCCGGCAGGCGCGAGCGGCAGCCCTGGAACTCGCAGACACCGGGCCTGTGGGACTCGTGCATGGTGATCTCCATCCGGCCAACGTGCTGTCTGGTCCGGGAGCCCGCATGGTGGCGATTGATCCGAGGCCGACGTGGGGCGACCCGGACTTCGACGCTGTGGACTGGGCGCTTGAAGGAGTTGCAGAACCACCAGTGCTGGAGCAAAGGATCGAGGAGCTGGCAGCGCTTGTTCCTGGCATGTCTCCTCGTCGTGTGCTGGGTTGGTGCCAAGCCCTGGCCGCCCTCGTGGCGGTCCCCAGAATGTGTGCGGGGCGGGACGACGCGGAGACTCGGTTCCTTATGGCTCTGGCCGACAGCTGAGTGCTCCGCGGCCTCAACCGATCTCGTGCCAAGGCTCCGGCTTCGGCGGCAGTGCGAGTGAGGATTTATGGGCGGCTGGCAATCTCGGCGGCGTAGGCGTTGTCCTGTCCGCCGATGCGCTTCCAGGAGTCGGCGGTGTTCTGGTGGACGCCGAGTAGTCGGCTGACCATGACGGCGGGCAGTTCGGACGCCAGCTCGACGAGGGCAGTGTTGCGTGCCATGCGAGGCCGGATGCCGAGCGGGCGAAGGCGGCGGACGAGCTGGCTGCGGCTGAGGTGCTGGGCCGGAAAGCGGCCCGGGAGCAGCCAGCGTTCCCCGGCGGTGTTCGTGGCTGTCGCCTGGGTGTGGAGCGTCCGGATGTAGTCGTCCAAGGGCGGGGGCATCTGGGCTGGCACTTGCCCGAGTCGGATCAACACCGTGCTCGGGGTGATCTCCACATGTTCGGTGGTGAGTGCGACGATCCTGGACAGGTCCTGGGCGAAGAGGAGAGCGAGAAGGCCGGCCGCTTTGTCGGGCACTGGGAACGAGTCGTCGTGAATGAGCCGGTTGACTAGCTGCCAACGGGTGTCCTGGGCGATGAGTTGGCCGGTGAAGGTGGAGGCGGGGAGTTCGACGGTCAGCTGGTGGGTGTGGCCGTTGCGGCTGGTCCAGGCGAGGAAGCCGTGCACCCGCGGGCCGCGGGCGGGGTAGTCGTCCTGCCAGGCGTCCAGAAGGTCCTGGGTGCACGTACTGAGGGCGACGTCCTGGGTGTGGAGCCAGTTGAGCAGCCGGACGGACTGGGTGACGTAGGCGCGGACGCCATGTGCTTGTGCCTGGCTGACCGGGCGGCGTCGAGAGAAGCGACGGAGGCGCCGCAGCAGGTGCCAGGTGACGTACGCCTGCAGCACCTTGCGGCTCTCCGGGGCACGGACCTGTGCGGTCCGTGTCGCGAGCCAGCGTTCGAGTCCGGCGAGTTGCTCGTCGCGCGCGGGCAGGGCGCCGCCGGCGACGAGGTGCATGCGGAGGTTGTCGACTACCTTGGCCGGCCGCAGGCCGTCCAGGGTGTCATGGGTGATGGGCCCGCTTCCGGCTGCCAGGGTGCGCAGCACGGTGAGCCGGCTGGGGCGGCGGTTCAGCCAGTACAGCAGGTTGGTGCCGGGTTGCCTCGACAGGGCTTTGAAGACCGGCTCGATGCCGGGGCGCATGCGCCCCTGGACGCTGAGTACGTCTTGAAGGCGTGCGCGGGCAGCGCAGTCGGGACACAGGCCGTAATGGTGCAGGTGGGTGGCTGTGCCGCACTTGCTGCACGGTCGCTTGCGGGCGGGGTGGTGGCGCCAACAGGTTGGGCACAGTTCGTCGCCGTTCGGCGCGACGGCCTGGATGCGCAGCGTCCGGCCGCACTGGGCGCAGGGGCGGTGTGTGGCGCCGCAGGCGGAGCACAACGGCTCGCCGTCGGCCGTGCGGTAGCTGACCATGTTGTCGCGGTGGCAGCCGACGCAGATGGCGCGGGGGCGTCGCTTCCGCGTGCACGGAACGCAGATGGGGGCGTCAGTGGAAATGTGCAGGCACGGGCGCTGTTCCCCGCAGTCGCTGCAGGTCGCGGTGGGGTACTGGTGGCAGCGCTCGCACAGCGGGAGGCCGTCTTTGCGGGCCTGGATGTAGCGGCGTTCTCCGCACTGAGCGCAGACCTGGTGGACGACTGGGTTGTGGTGCCGGCAGGCGTGGCACAAAGGCAGGCCGTCGTAGGTGCGGCCCATCACCGGCCGGTCGCGTCCGCACCAGGCGCACGGCTCGGCGCGTGCGGCGGAGCGGCACTCGGCGCAGCAGCGGAGCCCGTCACGTGTACGCGGCAGCGGCACGTTCCGGCCGCAGTAGGGACAGGTCGGGGCCACCAGGTTCACCGCTCCTCGCTCCCGGAGAGCAGCGATGAGGTGCAGGACCTTGACCGGGCCGTGGGCGGCGTGTCCGGTCAGCAGGTCGGGGCGGTCCTCCAGCGCCCACAGCAGCTTGCGTTGTCGAGCCGTGACCGGCGCAACAGCTCGAACGGCCTCGGCAACCGTCTGCTCGGGCATGTTCGGACAGATCTGCTGGATGACCCGGCACAGCCCTTCCATCGGATCGGCGCCGTCGTCCGGGGGGTGAGTGCGGCAGCGGGGCCGCCCGTCTCGGTCCCGGGTCATGAACTCAGGGCGGCCGCAGACAGCGCAGGGATTCGCCTGGTGGCGGCGCCGCCCTTCACAGGCGTTGCAGATGCGGGACGCACTGCCGGTAAGGACACCGACAAGGCGTCGCGCCTGGCCACAGGCCCCGCAGCGCGGCTGCTGTACGTCTACGGCGCCCTGCTCGCGCAGGGCCCGGATGAGCCGTTCGACGATGGTGGGCGACTCCGACCGCCCCTGCGTGAGCCACGACAGGTCCCCCTGGAGGAGCTCGGCGAGCTTCCGCCGCTGAGCGCCGCGGGGAAAGGTGTCCCTCACCACAGACCGGATCAGATCGGGAGGCATGGCCGGTTCGACAGCGACGACCGCCTCCGCGATCACGCCTTCGGGATCGGTGGCATAGCGGGGCAGAGCGGAGGCGTCCACGCGCTACTCCCCCGCGGGCGTGATACGGGCCCGCGTGGGCCGGTACTCACCGACCCCGGCAGCCGTGCCGTCGCCCCCTGCCGCTGCCGTCTTCCTGCCCGACGCCCGGGTGGCCACCGGTTCGATCAGGTCCTCCATGCGGCACTGGAGGATGTCGAGGAGCGCCATCAGCGTGGTCAGGCTCAGCCGTTCCGGACGCTCGACCACCAGCCGGTAGACCTGGCTTGCCGACAGGTCGATTCCGCGTTCAGCCAGTAGTGGCCTCAGATCGGTGGTGGAGAACATGCCGCGGGTGGCCATGACCTCCCGCAGATGCCACCGGTAGTCCAGTTTCGTCGTCACGTCGTCTCCTTACTGGTCCTGGTGCAGGGCCTTGTCCAAGACCCGGCGCATCATCGTGTTCATGAAGTCACCGCTCACCCCGGTGTAGAGCGCGGTCGTCGAGGCGTAGCGGTGGCCGACCTGCCGTTGGACGAACTCCGGGTCGGCGCCGTCCTCGATCTGATGGGTGACGTGGCTGTGCCGCAGACAGTGCGGCACAAGATCGGAGTCGAGTCCCAGGGCCTCGCGGTACTCCGCGAAGCGATCCTCGATCTCGCGGCTCTGGAGCCGGCCGCCACGCTCGGTGGGCCACAGGGCCGTCCCGGCCGCAGCACGGTAACGGGGTCGAATGTTGGTGACGTAGTCGTCGACCGCCTCCACGGCCCAGGGCATCACGCTCAGGACGGTCCGGCGGCGGGGCGGGGAGCCCTTGGACCGCTTGCCGTAACGGACGTGCAGGGATCCGAACCGGCCCAGCTCCGGCGCTTTCGGATTGCGGTACCAGTCGTTGAGATCGAGCTTCGACGCCTCTGTGCACCGCAGTCCCCAGCCATAGATGACCTTGAACACGGTGGCATCCCGGTACGCGGCCAGAGCACCTTTGCGGCCGAGTCTGATAGCGCGATCGACCTGATCGTCGGCGTAGTCGAGAAGGAGCTGGATCTCCTCACGAGTCATCGGCCGCCGACCTGCCTGTCCCTCGTAGTCGACGAGGTGTGCGGCCGTGTTCCACTCGTGGCAGATCTGCACCGGGTGCGTGCCGAAGCGCCGTTCGCACTCTTGGGGCCACTGGTAGTGCGGCGAGGTGATGTAGTCGCAGAACTGGCGAACGGCAGTCTGATAGCCACGGATCGTCGACTCCGCGCGGTGAAGTTCCGCGATCAGGTACGTCGTCCATTCGTCCATCGCGGCGGCCGACCAGTTCCACGGATAGGCCCCGGCGAAGTCGTTGAACTGGCGCACCACGCGCAGACGGTCGCTGATCGTCTTCGCCTGCAGACGCCGCCCTCCACGCTGCTGCCGCGTCCAGCCTTCCAACATCGCGTCGAACACGGCGTCTTCGGGATGCAGCAGCGTCACGCCGTTCAGCAACACCAGGCGGGCAGAGCCCGCGCTCAAGTCCGTCGTCGTCACGCAGCCCTCTTTCTCAGGGTGCGCGAATCATGCATCAGATGACTGACCCACGGCAAGAGTGCAGGTCAGAAGCATGCCCCACTCACCCCCAGGAGGCTCTTTGATGCCGCAGATCCCCAGCTCGGACCGCCCGAATTCACGCATCAAATGCAATTCCCCGGAGTCGCCGCCCTGCACACCATGGGCACTGGCCGGCACCTGGCACCTGGTCCTCCAGGACGTCCAGGAGCTGTCGCTGCCCGTTCCCACCGCCGGGCTGCTCGGGCCCTGGAAGCCAACCGAGGACCTGCTGGACCGAGTGTTCCAGCAGATGCCCGCCTTCCGGCTGTGACCCGCAATGGACACACCAAGCAGGAGTCGCCGTTCGAGCCAGGTCTGATTCCGGCTCAGGTGCACTGCTCGTCTGGCGGGACAGCCAGCATTTCGACCGCTGGCAGGACCTTCCCTGCACGTTGTGCGGCCAGCCCACGCCCATGCGCTCCCACTCCGGCGAGCCCGTGCACAAGGCATGCGCGGAGGACTGGATCACCGCCAACCCCGTTGAGGCCCGCCGCGGGCGGTTCGCCTCCGACCTCACGCCGAAGGTCACGTCCATATCCCAGGGCCAAGGCGACCACTCCTGACCTCCACCTGGAGGGCCTCCATGAGCAGCACCAAACGCGACGTCGACCACACCCTCGCCTACCCCGAGCCGCCGGCCTCCCCGCTCTGGCACCGCGACGGCGAGGTGAAGGCCCGCCCGCTCACACCCGCGCAACAGCGCCGCAACCGCGACCCTGGCGAAGGCCAGCTGATGGGCACCAAGCACTGCGCAGTCGACGACTGGCTCGACGCCATACCCGCCCCCGGCCCGCGCGGCACCGTCACCTTCGACCTGGTCGTCCGGCCCGCCGACATTGACCTCTTTGACGAGGACGCCTCAGACACGGTCGTCACCTGCACCAGCGGCGACCCCCGGATCGTTCACGAGCTGCTGACCGGCATCCAGCCCGGCGACCTGCTGCGCGCGACCGGCATCCTGGTCCAGCCGCCGACGTCTGGCGAGCCCACCCGGCTCGTCGTCGACGCCCTGGAGGTTCTCGACACGGCACTGGTCCCTGTCCTGCCGGACATGGTGATGGACCGCTACGGCGACTACGTCGTCATCTTCGACACCGACACCGATGCCGTGCCCGTCTTCACCGCGCACGGGCAGTGGGCCGACCTGGCAGACAACCCAGACGCCATCGCTACCCTCATAGACATCCACGAGCGCGTCAACGGTGGCGATGCCTGATGGCCACCACCGCCACGTCATCCCGGTCCGTTCTAGAACGGCTCCCGGCGGGAAGTCCCCGTGGCTCCTGGCCGGCTGAAGAGAACGCCGCCGACCAACGTGCCCAGGGCACCAGCGCTCACGTCGTCATGGACCTGAGCACTGACCAGTTCCTCGTGGTCACCGACACCACCCAGTAGCACCGCCCCGAAGCGCCGCGCCCTCACCGGCCGCGCGGCGCTCCGGGCCGCGTCTAGTGACGGGAGAGGTCGTCGGCCAGGCCGATGGCGGGCTGCCTCACCCCGAAGACCGCCCAGAAGCCTAGCGCAGCGTCTAGGAGGTCGGCCGCGCCATGGGGCTCAGCTCGGCCACCGTACGCAACGCAGGCGCGGCTGCTGCGCTGAAACCGGTGCTCTGCGCACGCTCGATCCATGCACGCGCGGCTGGAGTGATGAGCGGAGACCCCACCGCGCCGGCGCCCGCAGCCGGCATCAGGAGGAAAACCGAGCGTCGCCGGCTCGGCCACCGCCTTCTTCGCGAGCGACTCCAGGCACGGGCCGCACCCCGCCCAACAGGCAGCCAGCAACTTCATCGCCAGAGTGGAGTCGCTCTCCGAGCCGTCCACACACGGGAGGATGCCGTCGGGATGCCGTCGATGAAGTCGGTGTCCGGCTCGGGGTGCCTGTGCACCGTGCCGGCCGCCGCCGCAGCGTACGGCGCGCGGGCGCGCTGCTTCTTTCCGTGTCCCTTGACCACAGCAGTTCTCCTCTGGAGCGTGCAGTGGACCCATGACCCGATGCACGCGAGCAAGAACGTGGAGCTGTGCGGACATGCGGTGTGATCGCCGACGGGCGGCAGTGCGGTGCGCACTGATGCGCTGGGATCAGAGTCTTGGCACCTTCACCTCAGTGCTCCCAGTCATGGGCTGAGGCAGATTTGGGCCCGTGCGCAGGCCATGCCCAACACAGGAACGGCTGGCGCTGACAGCGAGGAGGAGATCGAGCGGCCGCCACCGTTTCCGACTGGGTTCCTCGGTAAGAAGTGGACCCTGTGAGCGACTTCGCCCGAGTTCACCGCGAATGGGAGAGCGGGCAACCGACAGACGCGGACCCCCACGCCCGGAGCCCTGTCGGTGATTACGGCGTAATCGCGGACACCTCAGCGGATGCTCTGAAGCCATCGCTGAATGATCCCGCATCGCCTGCACACCGGTGAGCGTCAGGGCACGAGGTGATTACGCCGTAATCACTCAGTCCTTTCCGACGTTGGGACACCTGCTGCCGCAAGCGGACACCGTGCTCAATCACCCTGGTTCATCGACTTTGATGGATGAGGCGCGCCTAGCGGAGAATCGATCCTGACGAAAAACCTGACACACCATCAGCGACGTGTGGCAGGTCACCCGGCCGGTCTCCCCGCCACAGCCATGACCTGTGCAAGGGCGCCCACCGCCTTCGGGCGTTGGGCGCCCTTCCGTCATGCCCGGATACGCTCAGCCCCATGATTCGCGCTGTGATCTTCGATGTTGGCGAGACCATCACCCGCGATGACCGCTACTGGGCATCCTGGGCCGACTGGCTCAACGTCCCCCGGCACACTGTCTCCGCGCTTGTCGGCGCCGTCGTCGCCCAGGGCCGCGACAATGCGGACGCCCTGCGGCTGATCCGACCCGGCATCGATATTGCCGCCGAGTACGCCGCACGCGAGGCCGCCGGCCGTGGCGAGCATCTGGACGAGACCGACCTATACAACGATGTCCGACCCACGCTCGCCGAGCTGCGCAGCCTTGGAGTCCGCGTCGTCGTCGCGGGGAACCAGACGACCCGTGCTGGGCAGTTGCTGCGCGCCCTGAGCCTGCCGGCCGACGTGGTTGCGACGTCCGGGCAGTGGGGTGTAGCCAAGCCGGACCCCGAGTTCTTCCGGCACGCGGTCGAGGCCGGGAGGGCGGCGCCTGGGGAGACGCTGTATGTCGGTGACCACCCCGCGAACGACACCATCCCCGCCGCGGCGGCCGGGTTGCGCACCGCGCACCTGCGACGCGGGCCATGGGGGCACCTGTGGGCCGACCATCCAGACGTCGTGGCGACCGCGGACTGGCGAATCGACAGCCTTGCCGACGTCATCGCCATCGTCGGCGCGTGACGACCCGCCCGGACATAGGAGGGTCGGAGCCGTTCACTACCCGCCGCGTCACTGCGTGAGTACCGTTCGGAGTGGACGCACCGAACGGAGCACGTATGCCCACCACCGTCGAGATCGGCCGCCGCATCGCCACAATCCGCCGCGCCCGGCGCATGACCCAGGCCGACCTTGCCCGCGCCGCGTATCTTTCCCTATCGATGGTCAAGGCAATCGAACGCGGCGCCCGCTCACCCAGCGATGACACCCTCGACTCGATCGCGGGCGCCCTCAGCGTCGAACCGAGCCGCATCGTCACCGGCAGTACCCGTACCGACAGTCGCGTCCACGCCGCCCTTCCTGCCATCTCCGCAGCGATCGCCGCCTACGACATTCTCGCCGATGCGCCGTCCCGCCCGCTGTGCGTCCTCGACGAGGCGATCGCCGCGTTGGTGCAGTGGCGGCTGGCCGCGCAGTACGCCCGCATCGCCGAGCGCGCGCCGCAGCTCCTGGCCGACGCTCTCACGGCGCTGCACCACACTGCGGGCGCCGACCGGCTGCGTGCTGCCCACCTCCTCGCGGTGGCGGCCCGCTCCGCCGACGCCGTCGCCTACAAGTTCGGCGCGCGTGACCTCTCTGCCCGCCTGGTCGAGCTGATGCGCTGGGCCGCGGGCCAGACCGAGGACCCCATCGTCCAGGCCACGGCCGCCTACGTCCGCACCGAGGTCTTCTTCGCCGCCCGCGCGCACGCGCAGGGCCTCGCTGCGCTGGAGCGGGCCATTGACGCCACCCCCAGCCCACTGGGCCGGGCTGCGACCGCGGCGCGCGGGGCGCTGCACATGAGGGCTGCGGTCATAGCAGGGCGGGCAGGCGACGCCGACGCTGCGGCCGTGCACCTTGCCGAAACCCGACGCCTGGGCGACTCGCTGCCTGAGGACGCCTACAACGGCACGGCGTTCGGCCCGCACTCCGTGCGCGCCCACGAGGTTTCTGTGGCAGTCAGCCTGGGGCAGGACTATGTCCAGCGGGCCCTCAGCGTGGCCGAGGAGTGGACGCCGCCGGAGTCTTTACCAGCCGAGCGGCAGTCGGGTTTCTGGATCGAGCTAGCCCGCGCGCAGGTCTGGGCCGGGAAGCCGGACGATGCGTTCGAGTCGCTGAAGGTCGCCAGGTCGATCGCCCCGCAGCACACCCGTGAGCACCCGTGGGCGCGGGAGGCCACCGCCACGATCCGGCGATTGAAGCGCGCGGACGCCGAGTCGCTGACCAGCTTCGCTGAGTGGACCGGGGCTGTCTGAGGGGGATACACCTTGTATCCCTTGTATCCCTTGCTGTCGCGCATGATCTGTTCGTCCGCGAAGACGAACAGACGGGAGCAGGCGTGTGAGCAGCACCACCACTGAGCCGATCCACATCACCAGGGCGGTGAGCATCGCCCGCCTGCACGGGCGCGCCTGCTGGCACTGTGGCAAGGTCGCCCGCCGCCTTAGCCCAGTCGGCCTTGTGCAGCATGCTGGCGGGACGCGGGTGTGGAGGATCGCCACGTGCGGATGCGCCTCTCAGGAGGCGCGGCCGTGACAACAGTGGCGAACCGAGCATCGGGCACGGCGCCAGTTGACCTGATGACGATGCGTGTGCCGCGCGCCGCCTGCTGGCCGAGGACGCCGAGTTGCCCGGCGAGGAGGAGCTGAACACCCTCACCCTCCAACTGCGCGGGCACCTCATGCTCGCCATCCCCGCCGTAGAGGCCCTGGCTGCCGGCTTCCCCGAAGACGACGTGCCGCGCGCCTGCGCGCACGCCGGCGTCATGCAGGCCCGCACCCGCCTCGACGCCCCGCCCGGCCGCAATCTGCCGCAGCGGGTGAAGCAAGCCCAGCAGCTCGCCCGCTCGGTCAATGCCCTGTGCGACCACTACGAGAACCTGGCCGGTGAGCAGCCCGCCGTCCTCGACGAGAAGCAGGCCGCGCTCCTCCGGTGGTGGAACCACTGCCTGGACTGCCAGACCTGCTCCGCCCTCGATGACGCCGGCAGGAACGCCAACTTCCACTGCCCGGACGCCCACGAGCTGTACCAGGCGTACCGGCGGGCGGGACGGCCTGTGGCGCCGGCGGTCGAGGAACGGCCGTGAGCGTCCAGGAGAAGCCGGTCGTCCTCGGTGAGCCGACGGAGCCTCCCGAGCCGCTGCCGGACTGCGACATCTGCCAGGCCCTGGTCCGGCAGCGCGACGAGGCGACAGCGCGCGGCGACCACTCGCGGGCCACCGACTTCACCGTCGAGATCCGCGGCGCAGGAGACGGTGATGCGGCCAGCCCCGCCGCCGTTCATGAATACGTGCGAGCAGGGCCGTGAGTGGCTGGACGCCCTGAACGACGCCGTGGTATAGGCCTACTTATTCATCCGCGAGTCAGTGGAACCAAACGACGAGACGCACGTTCTCCGCTCCGTGCATTTCGCTGAGGATGCGCATGACCTTCCAGACTCGGCCCCAGTCGGTGTCGATCCCCGCTGCTGAGGCGCGGGTTCGTGTGCCTGAGGCGTCAGTCTCCTCCCAGTTTGTGATCTCCAGCTCGGCCCAGGTCAACCAGGTGGTCCCGTGCACATCGTGGGGGCCGCCGTAGCCAGCGAACTCACCTCGCAGCCCTTCCGAAGCGTCATCCGGAAAGCCACGATCTTCCGCGAGGGGGCGGAAGCCGAAGTGGTTCCGGATTCCGAAGAGGCAGGCCAGGCCGTCATAGGCGTTGCCCCCGTTGAGGAGAATGAGGTCGATGCCAACCTCCCAAACGGAGTCCTCGTCGTCAGGGCCCCACAGACGGGCCCCAGGCCGGCACTCGATCGTTCCGCTGACATCTGTCGACATGAAGAGATCCTGCCAGCGCAGGCCAGGAGCCGGGTACCCGGCTGCGTTCGTCGCCCTGGAGCACCAGCCGTGAGGCCATTCTTGAGGCCGCCGCCGCCGCGTGCATGGACCGACCGTCTCCACGGATTGAAGAACCCTTACCTCTACCTCGGTGACGACCCGGCGGCGCTCATCACCTCGCATCCCGCGCGCCGTCCACGCGCACGCCCTGATCCTGAGCGGCATCCACCGACCACCCCTGCGGCTGTGATGGGACGGCACGTGGCGTCTGGTGTGAGCCCCGGCCACCGAGCCCGGCGCCAACCCGGTCACCGTCATGCGGCACCCCGCCGCCCGGGCAGCAGCTGCTGGCCTTCCCAACCTCCACGCCGGTGCGCCGCCAACCCGGGAGGCCTGAGGCAAGGCCCGTGCTTCCCGCGGCGCATACCGCGGTAGGTGCGAGCCTTCGCTCGTTGCAGAGCTTGGATACTGGTTTCCAGGTCGCTCTACTGGATCGAACGCCCAAGGGGTTCGTCAGGAGACACCGGTCGGCGCCGATCCTCGTGCGCTGTCGGCGGCCGAAGTTCAGCGCGTTGGGATCTCGTTGGTCTCCTGGAAGGGGGGATGCTGTTAGGTCCTGTCCGGCGGATCATGTGACTTTCTGACTGGTCGCTCGTTGGTCCGGTCATGGGTCGGGGGATCTGACGAATCGCGAGTGGTCGTTACTGCACCCGCATCTGCCACCTCCAGGTGGCCGGGGCGGCCGGTGGAACGACCACCGCACCGTGATCAACGGGGTCCTGTTCCGGATCCGAACCGGTGTCCCGTGGCGTGACCTGCCGAAACGCTACGGTTCGTGGAAGACCGTCTATCGGGTTCTCCTCGGTGTCGCCGTCCTCGGCAAGCAGGTCCAGCAGCAGCTTGTAGCCAGCCGCGTCGTCGGTGATGTGCCGCTTGGCCAGGAGCTGGCCGGTGTCGTCGACCAAGGCGACGTCGTGCGTTCGCTCGGCCCAGTCGATGCCGCAGTAGATCAAGTTGTCCCTCCCAGGGCGCGGTGTTTGCACTGGTCACGAGCGCATGCGAGCCACGCAGCGACCTAATCCCGGGCCTCGGCGCGAAGGCCGGTCCGCCACCTCAGTAGCCGTTCGTGGCACCAGCGCACCCCACGGGCCCCGGTCTATCTCGGGAGCTCGGACAGCTCGCGATATTGAAGAAGTCACCGTGCGGTGGGCTCGCACCACCAACACCAACGAGTTTCGAGAGATCCGGTGTTGACGGTGGGTGGCGGTCCCGAAGACGGCGAGCGGCGCCGCTCTGGATATAGGGATCAAGTCCCTGGACGATTCCGGGCGTCCGCTCGGCGCCTACGAGACCGCCACCACCTGTACTGCGGCGTGCGCTACCACTCGAACAGCCCGCACGACCCACGCCTCTCACGGCTGCCCGTTAACAACGGATTAGGACGACTCCGAAGCCGTGATCACACCCTGCATAGGAAGATCATCCACTTGCCGAAGTGCCGCCGGCCGGGATCACCAATCGGAAGAAAACCAGGATTGACGCCGACCGTCCATCCCAGGACGCTGGTGGTCCGATGACAGGGCTGTCGCGAGCCCGATGAAAGGTGACAGTGCGTGGGAAGTCTGTTGAAAGGCGTCTCTGGCGTCCGCTGGGGACAGCTGCGCGACGCGCGACAGCTCACCGCCGGGGACATCCCGCCGCTGCTCTCCCAGATCGCGTATAGCGGCGAGGACGCTGCCCGCCTCGCGATCGACGAACTGGGGGACCGCGTCTGCGCGTTGGGGTTCGTGGTCGGCGAGGCGACCGCCTTGACGGTCCCCTTCCTTCTGGAACTCGCTGAGGCCCCCTATGTGCCTTGCAAGGCCGAGCTGTTCGATCTCCTGCAGAGCATCTACCGGACCGACAACTGGCACTCTTCGGCCGCGGCGGCCGGCGGCCCGAAGCGCACGAACTTCCGGGAGCAGCCTGCCTGGGAGGCGGCCGCCAGGGAAGCCGTGCGTGCAGGCCGACCGGTCATCGAGGGCCTAGCCTCATCCATGCGCCCGGAAGAGGCCGAACCAGCACGGAAACTGCTGTTGACGATGGACGAGACACCACCGTTCCCGGACCTTTGACGGGGAGTCGCAGCTCCCGAACCGCACAGCCTCGGAAGAGCCCAAGGACGATACACAAAGATCATTGCGGGACAGGCCTTAGCATCCGGTTGAACAGATTGCGCTGGCCAGCGGCGTGCCAGTCTCCGTGGTCGTCACATTGTCGCCGATAGTGGGCTTTGGCACCGGGCGAGGCAGTGATCGCTGAGAACGCCCAGAGGTAGCCAGCGTGGTTGAGCCGGTCGTTCTTCACCCATCGTCTGGCGATGCTGGACTTCGCAGCAGCCGGGCACGGGCGCTGCGCCCGGCACCCCCTACGGATCCGGTGACCAGGCGGGCCCACAGGGCGGGAGCTCGAATAGTAGTTCCGCGTTCAGCCGCTCGGCGTCAGGGCCACCGATGACTGACCGACGGCCGGTCGTGGGAGGCAGGGCAGCGCCTGATGGAGGAGATTTGGGTGGTTTGGGCGCTGCCGAGCCAGCCTTCCGGGGTGTGACGGCAAACCGGGTCACGAATGCGCGGCAGGCGAATATAACGTCGCGCGGGTGGGCCAATATCTGTGCCCGCGGGCTGAGATTTCAATGAAACATGCGGACAGATTCTCTGTCGCAATGAGCAGGGTGGCATTCTTCACCTCACACGAGCCGCTGCGGCGTGCTACTGTCGATCTCAGTTGCAGTTGTGGTTCCCGAAACTTCAAGTGCTGTCCAGTCGGCTGTGCCACTGGGAGCGCTTTAGTATTTCCGGTCTTTTCCGGGCGGGGTGATCATCGCGGCGACACGGCGTCCGCACGGTGCGGATCCCGTCTGCACTGCCCCAAAGGAGAATGACATGGCTGCTGGTACCGTGAAGTGGTTCAACGCGGAAAAGGGTTTCGGCTTCATCGAGCAGGACGGTGGCGGCGCTGATGTGTTCGCCCACTACTCGAACATCGCCACCCAGGGCTTCCGGGAGCTGCTCGAGGGCCAGAAGGTGACCTTCGACATCGCGCAGGGCCAGAAAGGCCCGACGGCCGAGAACATCGTTCCCGCCTGACGTTGACGGTCGCATACTTGTAGCTGGGGCCCGCATCCCTCGGGGTGCGGGCCCCAGCTGCATGCGTTTCCCGCAGTCATTTCGCCTGCGGACGACAGGCAGCAAATCCGTGGGCTCACCGCACACGGACGCCTTTCAGGGATGCAGACGCATCCCTTCATCGCAGTGGACGCTCCGAATACCGAGTCCACACCACGCCACTCATTTCAGCGGCCGCACCTGCACGGATTTTCCATCCGCCGAATTCCCAGTCGGTCGCATTCCACCGGCCCGTTCTTGCAATTCTCCGTGCCGCTCGCTGCTGCGGGAATTCCTTGATATGTGCCGTATCGAGGAAGGTTCCGTATGAACCGCACACACACGAACGACCGTTTCGCCCGTACCCGTGACGGCAGCGTCGGCTCCGGAAGGGCCAGCAGCCGATTCGGTTCGCCGACCCCACGCCGGTCCGGCGGGCCGGGCCGCTCCGGCGGTCACGGCCGTCGGCCCGCCGCAGTGCAGGGGGAGTTCGCCCTCCCCGAGACGATCACCCCCGCTCTGCCCGCCGCCGAGGCGTTCGCCGATCTCGGCATGCCTGGGCAGCTCCTGGCCGAACTCGGCAAACAGGGTGTGACCGCACCGTTCCCGATCCAGGCCGCAACCCTGCCGAATTCCCTCGTCGGCCGTGACGTGCTCGGCCGTGGGCGTACCGGTTCCGGCAAGACCCTCGCCTTCGGACTGGCCCTGCTGGCCCGTACGGCCGGTCAACGCGCCGAGCCTCGGCAGCCGCTCGGGCTGATCCTGGTACCGAGGCGTGAACTGGCGCAGCAGGTCACCGACGCGCTCACCCCGTACGCCCGCTCCGTGAAACTGCGCCTCGCCGCGGTCGTGGGCGGGATGTCGATCGGCAGACAGGTGAGCGCGCTGCGCGGTGGCGCCGAGGTCGTCGTGGCGACGCCGGGACGCCTCAAGGACCTCATCGACCGCGGCGAGTGCCAGCTGAACGAGGTTTCCATCGCCGTCCTCGACGAGGCGGACCAGATGGCCGACATGGGCTTCATGCCGCAGGTCACCACCCTGCTCGACCAGGTCCGCCCCGAAGGCCAGCGCATGCTGTTCTCCGCCACCCTCGACCGCAATGTCGACCTGCTCGTACGCCGCTACCTGACCGATCCCGTCGTGCACTCCGTCGACCCTTCGGCCGGCGCGGTCACGACGATGGAGCACCACGTGCTGCACGTCCACGGCACCGACAAGCACTCCACCACCACCGAGATCGCCGCACGCGACGGCCGCGTGATCATGTTCCTCGACACCAAACACGCCGTCGACCGCCTCACCGAGCACCTCCTCAACAGTGGAGTACGGGCCGCGGCCCTGCACGGCGGGAAGTCGCAGCCACAGCGCACCCGCACCCTGGCGCAGTTCAAGACCGGGCACGTCAACGTGCTGGTCGCCACCAACGTCGCGGCGCGCGGCATCCACGTCGACAACCTCGACCTGGTCGTCAACGTCGATCCGCCGACCGACCACAAGGACTATCTCCACCGCGGCGGCCGCACGGCCCGTGCCGGCGAGTCCGGCAGCGTCGTCACCCTCGTCACCCCGAACCAGCGGCGCGGCATGAACCGCCTCATGGCAGCGGCCGGCATCGTCCCGCAGACCACTCAGGTCCGCACCGGCGAAGAGGCCCTGCACCGCATCACCGGCGCCCAGACCCCGACCGGCATCCCGGTCGTCATCACCACACCGGTGGCCGAACGCTCCAAGAAGCACGGCGCCACCTCACGCGGCCGACGCCGTCCCGCCTCAGCGACCCGCCGCGCCCCCGCGCGCCAGTCCACTGCCGGTGCGGCCGCATAAGACCTCGCGATCAGGAACCCGGCCCATCTGCGCAGGAGGCACCCTTTGACGCTGAACCAGACGCAGTTCCGCCCGACGAGCGCCCACCCCGCGCACGGCGCGGTGGCCGGCACCATGGACCTGGCGGGCCGCAGGTCTGGGGGACATGACCGTGGAGGTGGCACTGTCCGTGATGGCTGCCGCCCGCACAGGTCATCTGGTCGTCTGCGACGAGGACGGGCTGTGCACAGGCCTGGTCACCCGCGCCCGGCTCACGGCCGTTCGTGACGGCTTCGGGTACAGCGACCGGATCCGCCTGAGTGGCATCACCGACGGCAGCGGGCCCCTCGTTTCACCGCTGACCACGAGAGCCGAAGCTGAGCGTGCGGTGCGCTGCCGCCAGCTCGAGGCCCTGCTCGTGGTCGACGAACACGGAAACGCTCTGAGCGTCCTCGCCTCTTCCCGCTGAAAGGCTTCGGTGGAGGTCGGCCCCGTCTCTCCTTCTCTCTGTGAGGCATCATGCGCTGTGTCATCGCCCGCTTCCCGTTCGACCTGACAAAGAGCGGCGTGCTGGAATCGATGAAAGGCATCAAGCCCGAACCGGTCACCGGCGAGTCCGTGACTATCGGACGACGCCACTACCCCGCCAAACAGGTCGGCCAGGTCATCACCCGCCAGGACCGCCGCGACTTCAGCGCAGCCGAAGTCCTGAGGGCCATGGCCCGGCTCGGCTTCACCTGCCGCACCCTCCCCGAGGCCACGCCCGCGCGCATCGAAAACCCGTTGCAGCGGGCTTCCGCAATGCTCGGCACCTCCCCGTCCGTCTGACCGACGCGACGGGCGCGCCGACACCAGCACACAGTGAGGGCTCTGTCGGCGCGCGCCGACAGAGCCCTCACTGTGTGCCGTGCCGCTCTCGGCGCAGTCGGGGTCAGTGGTCGGAGCAGCTGAAGTCGCCTACGGTCCAGGCACTGACGTCCGCGATCGCAACGCGGTACCTCCCGCCCGTCTCCGGGATCCCACCGTACCCTGCAGAATCCGGGCGACATGGAAGTGCAGATGCGTGGGGGGCCCGTCCTAGACGGCACCCTCACCGCCATTCGGCTGCGCGTCCTGGCGGACACAGGCGCCTACGGCAATCACGCTCCCGGCGTCCTGAAGGAAGCCTGCTCGGCGGCGATCAGCCTCTACCGGTGCCCGAACATCACCGTCGACGGTTACAGCGTCCGGACCCACAACGTCCCGGTCGGCGCCTTCCGCGGGTACGGAGCGGGACAGACCACCCTCGCCATGGAATCCGCCCTGGACGAACTCGCCCGCACCCTCCGCATCGACCCGTCGGACCTTCGCCGCACGGCCTGTCTGCGCCCGGGCGACACCACAGCGTTCCCCGGAGTCGGCGGACGGCATCCCGTCATGGACACCGGCCTCGGCCAATGCCTGGACGCGCTGCGCACGGCGCGCGCCCGCAGTCTGCGCACCCGCCCCTCGCCGGCCGACCCCGGCCATCTGACCGGAGAAGGCATGGCCGTCGCCGCGCTGCACACCGAGCCCATGGACGGACACGCTCACGGGCACGCGTCACCCTGCGGCCGGACGGACACTACGAACTCGTCACCAGAGCACCCGAGTTCGGCAGCGGCACCTCGCTGATCCTGCGCCGCATGGCCGCTGACGCACTGAGCACCGATGTCGACCGCGTCCACCTGCGGCAAGCCGACACCGACCTGCTCGACCACGACAGCGGCGGCTTCGCCTCCACGGGGTGCGCATCACCGGCCGGGCCGTCACCCGTGCCTGCCAGGCCCTGATCGAGCAGTTGAAGGAGCAGGCGGCCGTCCGCCTCAACATCACACCGTCCGCGTTCCGCCCAGCGGCCGACGCCCTGCACGTCACGGACACCGGTACCGTCGTTCCCTTGTCGGACCTTCACCAACACGCCGTGGCGAGCGGACAGCGCCTGAGGGCAACCGGCTGTGCCACCCCGGGGGGAAGGCCCCCTCGGCCTCGCGGTCAGCGCCCAGTGGTTCCGCATCAGCGTCGATCCGGAGACAGGACTGGTGCACATCCTGGACAGCGTGCACGCCACCGACGCCGGACTCGTCCTTGACGACGCGCAGTGCAAAGGCCAGATTCACGGGGCCATCGCACAGGGCGTCAGCACCACCCTGTGGGAAGCGCTGCTCACCGACACCGACGGCAACATCACCACACCGGACCTAAGGAGCTACCCCCTCGCCCACCACGGCGACATGCCCCCGACCGAAATCCACTTCGCCCGGCCGGACGGCACCCCGGTCCCCAAACCCATGAGCGAACTCCCCTTCAACCCTGTGGCCGCCGCACTGGCCAACGCCCTGCGCGACGCCACAGGCATCCGCTACACGGCCCTCCCCCTGCGTGCCGACACCGTATGGGCCGCTCTCCACACCTCCCGGCAGGCGACACAGCACGCCGAGCGGTGACCCGGCTCGCCGCGCGCTCACCCCAGCGGGACCCACGCCCCCACGTCAGGTCGCTTCGGACGGAGACGTCCTTGAAGACAGCCCTGCATTTGGCCTGGCCACGGACATCTTCCGCTACGTCGTCGAACGCACGATCGCCTGGCTCCACGGCTTCCGCCGCCTGCGCATCCGCTGGGAACGACGCGACGACATCCACGAAGCCTTCCTCAGACTCGCCGTCTGCCTCATCACCCACCGCCACGTCCAACGCCTTTGTCAGGAATCAGGACCTGTAAGCACGCATCTGTCCGCACAGTACTGTCACCATGACGGTCCGCGGGCCCACCGGTCCGCCCTGACGTACGTGCCTCGGCGCGCCCACGCCAGCCGCAGCGGCGCCCCGGTTGCTACGTCATGCCTGGGGAACCGGCCAGGGCACGGCCGTCTGCATCACCTTCCTGCCGGTGACTGACGCCGCGGCGGGCCGAGCGGTCAGTGAGCCGACCGGGGTAGGGGGCACGGGCGCCGGAGTCCACCTGCCCACGGCCATCTCGGCGGTGATGCCCGGGCCGAAACCGGCGATGATCCCGGGCGCGTCTGCGGGTATCGCGTCTTCGTCGAACAGACGCCTGAGGGCGTCCAGGACCACCGCGCTGGCGATGTTCCCGTGCTGGGTGAGCGTGGCCCTGCTGTGCCGGAAGGCGTGGGGGTCGACGTGCAGGAAGCGGCACAGGTCGTCCAGGATACGGGGGCCGCCGGCGTGGATGATGTAGAAGCCCAGGCGGGAGGCGTCCCAGCCGTGGTCGGCGGCGAGTTCGCGCAGGACCGGGGCGAGGGGCTCCATGGTGGTGGGGACGCGCTTGTCGAGACGGAAGTGGAACCCGGTCGGCTTCACCGCGTAGGAGATCCATTCTTCGGTGTGCGGGATCAGGTAGGAGGCGTTGCGTTCCAGGCTGACGCCGCGGCCGCCTTGGCCGCGCACGACCGCGGCGGCGACCGCGTCGCCGAACAGCCCGTCGGACAGCAGCGACCCGATGTCCAGATCGCTCGGCTGATAGCACAGGGAACAGAACTCGCATGACACGATGAGGACGCTGCTGCCGGGGTGGGCCACGCAGAAGTCGTGGGCCCGGTTGATCGCTGCGCCGCCGGCCGCGCAGCCCAGCTGGGCTATGGGCAGCTGGCGGGTGTCGGAGCGGAAGCCCATCCGGTTGATCAGCCAGGCCGTCCGGGACGGCATCATGAACCCGGTGCAGGAGACGTAGATGATGGCGTCGATCTCCTGCGGGGTGAGCCCGGCGTTGTCCAGGGCACGCTGGGCGACGGGGGGCACCCGCTTCTTGGCCTCGGCCTCATAGGTGCGATTGCGCTCCTCGAACCCGGGGTGGGCAAGGGTCTGCTCGATGGGCTGGACAAGGTGCCGTTTGCTGACCCGGTGTTGCGTATGAGCTTGAGGGCGAGGGCGAGCTGGGGGTGGGCGGCGTGTTGGCGTTCGGCCAGGGCCAGCGTTTGCTGCGCCGTGATGATGTGCTCGGGGACGTCGACGGCAGGACGGCACAGTACGGGCATGAGCTGAACCTTTCACTCGTGTGGTTTGCGCAGACGCTCTCGGGGAATGGCCGTGGTCGCGTGGCCGATGCTGCAGGGATGGGTCGTAGCCGGTGCAGGGCACGGCAGTTGCGCGGTTCAGGACGCGAGAATTGGCAGCCGCTCGGTCATACCCCGGCGCAGGTCCCGGTCGGTGGGCTGGCGACGGCGACCGTCATGGTCGTGCCAGGGCTGTGCTGCCGCACATGGCAGTCGGTGGCATGGTTGTCGCAGCCATGAACGACTCCTCTCGCAAGGCGTCGGAAAACTGCATCGGCCGGATGAGCGGCACACGCCCACGACAAGGCCCTCCTCACCGCAAGTGAAGACCCTGTGGGTCGCTGCGAGGAAGCCCGTATAGGCCAAACGGGTGGAATCATCATCATTCGACCATTCTCAGGGTCTTTCCGCTGGCCTGGAGCCGCGCGCCGGCCTGACAATACGCAGCTGACACCGTCTGGTGGGCGCTCGTGGTTCGCCGATCGGCTGGCCGCTGCGCTGTCCTCCGACGCGCCGCTGACCGCCGAGGAGCGCCGGGCGCGCGGCGGCCTCACCAAATGGCAGGTGCCGAGTACCGACCTCCATGCCTGCGAGAGCTCGCGGAAGCACCTCACCCGCTGCTGGACCACCTTGATCCCGGCAGTTTCGCCTTGCACCCCCTGCTCGACAACGCCAGCCTCTGTCTGCCACTGCCGTCGTACGCGTACGCCGTTGCGCAGGCGGGACCGGTCAGGCCGGCGAGGATGCGCGGGGCGTCGTCGGGTTCTCCTGTGCGGCGTGGTCCCTGCTCACGTACTGGATGAGCTGCATCATCCCTCGTCTTCGTGCTGCAGTTGGTGGCAGTGCAGGACGGTGGTGCCGGTGAAGTCCTCAAAAGGCACCCTGATGACGACCTTGCTGTTCTCGGGGATGCTGATGGTGTCCTGCCAGAGCGGCGGGTCGAGGCGTCCCCCGGCGACCGACATCACCAGGAAGTGGCTGGTTTGCAGGTGGAAGGGGTATTTGGAGTGCGCCTTGGAGGGGTTCGTGAGCGTCCACTCCTCCACGTCACCCAGGCGCCGCGACCGCGCCGTGACGGGTGGCTTGCAGGAACTCAGCGAGCCGTGCCGCGTCCTCGTCGGACTGACGTGTCGTCTCCGCCACCCCTGTGTTGGCGTTGCGGGTCACCGTATGACAACGGCTCCTGGGGATCCACGTTCACCCCTGCGGCGGCAGTCCTCTGAGGAGACGCTGCAGTTCTGGATCCTCTTCCTCAGCCGTCTTCCTGGCTGACTGGGGCGCCGAGGGGAGGCCTACGGGTGCTGACGGGCTTTCATCGATGAGGTCAGTGGTGCGCAGGAACGTGATGTCGGCGGGGTCTGCCGGCCAGCTCTGTACCAGGTAGTCCTCCACCGGCTCCGTGCTCGTCTTGTCCCAAAGAGTGCGGCGCGCCTTGGCGTGGACGCGCACCCGGTACCAGCCTGGCCCAGCGCTGCTCAGCAGGGGAAGCTCGACGACGGGACCGGTATCCAGAGCGTCCACGCGGAGGTTGCCTGTGGGAGCGTAGACGCTCACTTCGACGATCTCCTCCCAGTCGCCTTCGGCCGGAAGCGATGGGGGGTTCTCAAGGGGCATGGCGGCTACGCGAACGTTTCCCGTGTGGATGCCGGTGGCGATGAGGACTCCGGATTCCATCGGAGCAAGGAATCCGTTGGCCCAGTCTGCTGTGTGCGCGGGGATCTCCCCGTTGTCGAGTACGCCGAAGCTGCCCTCGGGCACGAAAAGGACGTGCTGACTCGTCATGCACTCCTCCGGGTGGTCGCCGTGCTGGCCAGGGCCAGCTTGCCAGGCTGGGTGCAGCAAGCTGTCCGATCGTGTAGGCGCACAGGACGTCGATGCAGACACCTCACGTTGCTATACCGTCAAGCTGACCGCTCTGGATGCGGTCAGCCGGCAGCAAGGGCAGACAGCAGGGTGTCGGTTCCGCAGCCTGAGTTCAGGGGCCTCCGCTCCCGCGACGCGCACGGACATTTCCTCGCCGCCGACGGCTCGGGCAAGACTCACCTCCAGACGTGGCATTCACGCCGACCAGGGGATGCGCGTACCAGAGCTCGGGGTTGTCGTCGTCGGTGGCCTGGACTCCGGCTTCGATGGTCCGCCAGTCGGTGCCATCGGACTCGTATCCGGCGTAGAGCGACAGCATTTTGGCAGCGACAACTATCGCCGCCGCGCCACTTGTCATGAAGGGCCGGGACGTTGTCGGTGGCGCCGGGTACGTTGCGATCATGGGTGTCTATCTGGTGAGTGTCGC
>NZ_JBEPAL010000074.1:0-25195 GCF_040298625.1 Streptomyces sp. NPDC001532 | reverse complement strand
CCTCCGTGCGGTGAAGATTCGACACCTCCACCACACACGGGGGTCTTCGCCACGATCAAGACCGACCCGTGTCAACAACGCTCGTGATCAATACAACTAGCCCCTGGGCGTGCTTAGCCCCGAACAGTTCAAGAAGCTGGTGTGGTCCGAGGCGGGTCACGCCGACCGGCTCCAGCCGGGCGACAGGGCGAGGGACGCGGAACTGCCGGCGGCCGGGAACCTCACGGTTCGCTGCCGACGTTCTCGCAGGCCTCGCGGAGGTGGCCGTACATCAGGCCGTGGGTGCTGTCGGGGAAGTTCCCCTCGGTGATGACCGCGTAGTTGTGGAGGGCGGTCTTCACGTCGGTGTCGCTCGCCTTCGCCTCCTCGGCGCGGAGGTCCGCCGCCAGTCGGGCAGCGGCCACCGTCTCCGCCGGTCCCTTCGCCGACTCCTCGGTGAAGGAGGGATGGGCCTGCCGGAACGCCGCGATGCTCTCGAACGCGCTGTCGCAGATCTCCTTGTCACCGGTGCTCTCGCCGGACCGCGCCAGGGCCACGGCGCCCGCCGCGACGGCCAGCACCAGCGCGACGCCGCCGGCGAACCGGACTGCCGCCCCGGGCCTGTTGCCCGCGGCTTGGGTCGTACGGGTGGCCTGGATGGTGCGGGTGGTCTGGGTGGTGCGGGTGGCCTGGACGGTCCGGGTTGCGGCCGGGGGCCGGACGGGTGTGGTCGTCGCGTCGTGCGGCCCGGGTCTCGTTCCGGCGGCACGGCGCAGGAGTTCGGCCGCCCGCAGGGCCTCGGCGACCCGTGCCTCGGCCAGCGCCCGTACGGCCCCGGCGATCCGTGTGTAGGTCTCGGTCCGTGCCGCGTCCGTACCGGGCCCCGTGGGCGAGGTGAGCAGGGCGAGGGCGGACCGGGTGTCCGGACGCCGGTCCGGTTCCTTGTCCAGGAGGGCCGTGATGAGGGGTTCCAGCCGGCCCGCGCGTCCCGCCGGCGGGGCCTCCTCGAAGAGGACCGCCGCCATGCACCCGGTGGGCGTGCCCCGGCGGAAGGGTGAGACGCCCTCCACGGCCTGGTACAGCGTCACGCCCAGCGAGAACAGGTCGCTGACGGGCAGCCCGTCGGTACCGCGCACCCGCTCGGGCGCCATGTACGGCACCGAGCCGACGATCGCCCCGGTGGTCGTCAGCGCGGTGTCGGCGGGGTGGACCGCGATCCCGAAGTCGGTCAGCTGCACCTCTCCGCTCCTGGTGAGCATGACGTTGGCCGGCTTCACGTCGCGGTGCACGATCCCGGCCGCGTGCGCCGCGCCGAGCGCCCCCAGCATCGCCCGGGCGACCTTCTCCGTCTCGTCCACCGACAGCGGTCCGCGGCGGAAGAGATGCTCCTCCAGGGAGCAGCCGTCGACCAGTCGCATGACGATCCAGGGGAGGCCGTCCTCGACGACCACGTCGTGGACGGCGACGATGTTCGGGTGATCACGCAGCCGGGCGGCGTTGCGCGCCTCCCGTGCGGCGCGCGCCGACCGTTCGGCCTGTTCGGTCTCGGAGACGGCCGGCGGTAACCAGATCTCCTTGACCGCGACATCGATGCGCAGGGTCGCGTCGTGGGCCTTCCAGACCCGTCCGAACCCTCCCGAGCCGAGATCGGACACCAGCCGGTATCTGCCCCCGATCACCTGCCCGGGCCGCGTGTCCCGCCCCATGGCCACCCCCGCCCCCTCGTGCCCCGTCGCAGGGCGTCGACCGCCGCCCGAAGGGCCGGCGGCTCCGCCATGCGGAGGGTCACGTTACCGACTGCCGGCCGAGGCAACCACGGTGCGCACACTCGGGGAGACGTCCGGGGGCGCAGGGTGAGTGAGGGGCCGGCCCGACGGCCGGCCCCTCACTTTCTCCTCCCCACCCTGGACCAGCCCCCGAGGTCCTGAAGTCACCGTTCGCGGTGGGGCGGCACGGCCCGGACACGCGTCATCCGGTGGCCTCCCGCCAGGGCCGCGCGGCGCGGTATCGCCACCGTCCGGTCAGCCGGTGCCAGGTGGCCGTGGGCGGGATGAGGACGCTGGTGAGCGCCAGGGTCGCCACCTCGTCGCGGGTCCGGGGGCCGGGGGCGATGCGCGCGCGGGCGTAGCCGGCGGTGCCCGCGGCCCAGCCGAGCCCGGCGGCCAGGGCGGCGCCGCGCCGGCCGGCGGCGGCGAGGGCGCAGGCGGCGGTGCCGGTGGCGGTGAGGGCGAGGTGGACCGGGAGGCGGTCGCGCGGGACGACCGCCGTGTGCCGCCAGCGCGGCCCGTGCAGCCGCCGCATCAGCGCGTCGTCGGCGTGGACGCGCTGGGCGCGCAGCTCCGCCAGGCGGCCGGCCGGGTGGGCCGGCAGCAGGCTGGTGCGGCGGCCCTGGCGGATGCGCCGGCCGGCGTCGAGGAGGCGCAGGGCGAGGTCGAGGTCGTCGCGGTGGCCGCCGTGGAACCGCTCGTCGAAGCCGCGGGCCTGCTTGAGGGCGTCGGTGCGGTAGGCCATGTCGGCGGTGGTCCAGCGGGCCCGCGCACGGGCGGCGGTGCGGCGTTCGGCCTCGGTGGGTGCGCGTCCGCCGGACAGCGGCACGGCGATGACGCCCTGTACTCCGGCGATGTCGGGGTCGTCGGTGGCGAGGTCGCGGTCCAGTTGGGCGCACCAGTGCGGGCCGGGCTGGACGTCGTCGTCGAGGAAGACGGCCCAGGGGGTGGTGACCGCGCGCAGGCCGGTGTTGCGGGCGGCGGCGGGTCCGCGGCCGCCGCCCGCCAGCACGGTGGCGAGGGGGCGGAGGTCGCCGAGGACGCTCAAGGGGTGGTCCAGGGCGCCGGGTTCGGGGTGGGGCCGGTCGTCGACGATCACGATCTGCCGCGGCTTGGGGCCGATGGAGGCGGCGAGCGCGGCGAGGCAGTCGGCGAGGGTGTCGGGGGCGAGCGTGGGGATCACCACGGCGTAGGCGGTCATGCGCTCGGCCTCCCTCGGCGTCGGCTCCCCGGTGCACAGCTGTGCCCGCACTGCGTGTGACTGCACTGCGTGTGACTGCACTGCGCGTGACTCCACCACCTGTCACGGCACTGCCTGTCACCGCGCTGTCGTGCGACTGCACTGTCGCGGGTGCCAAGGTGGGGCCGAATCAAACGCCCCGTGCGGCTCGCGGGCACGCCGAGCCGACTATGAACCGCGTGTATACACGGCATGTATAGTCCCGGCATGCCTTTCGCGACCAAGAAGATGAAAAGACCGGGAGCCGGGTTCCGCGCCGCGGCGACGATCTCCGCCGCGGCCGTCTCCCTCACCCTCGCGCTGACGGGGTGCGTGAACCTGGAGACCACCGCACCCAGCACCGCCCGCGCCGAGGCCGCGCCCGGCGCCCGGGCCGCCGGCTACGGCACCGTGGACTGCCGCCGGGCCAAGTGCATCGCGCTCACCTTCGACGCCGGACCCAGCGAGCACTCCGCCCGGCTGCTCGACATCCTGCAGGAGAAGCGCGTCCCGGCGACCTTCTTCCTGCTCGGCGAGCGGCACATCGAGAAGTACCCGGAGCTGGTCAGGCGGATGGCCGACGAGGGGCACGAGGTCGCCAGCCACACCTGGGACCACAAGATCCTCACCGATCTGGAGCCGGACGAGATACGCGAGGAGCTGGAGCGCCCCAACGAGGCGATAGAGGACCTGACCGGCCGCCGCCCGACGCTGATGCGCCCGCCGCAGGGCCGCACCGACGACACCGTGCACGAGATCTGCCGCGAACTGGGTCTCGCCGAGGTGCTGTGGACCGTGACGGCCAAGGACTACACGACGAACGACTCCGCGCTGATCGAGAAGCGCGTGCTGGAGCAGGCCGACCGCGACGGGATCATCCTGCTGCACGACATCTACGACGGCACCGTGCCCGCCGTCCCCGGCATCGTCGACGCGCTGAAGGAGCGGGGGTACGTGTTCGTGACCGTGCCCCAGCTGCTCGCGCCGGGCAAGGCCGCGCCGGGCGAGGTGTACCGCTGACCGCCGGCCGCCGGGCCGCGTACGGCCCCGACCGCCGCGCCGGCTGTCCAGCTGCCCGGCCGACACCGCCGACCGGCCGCCCGGCCGTTCGGTGAGACACGGAGCAGGTCAACACGCGTGATCGGGAGTGCCGTTGACGGGGAGGCGGTTCCCTAGGATCGTCCCGTGGTCACCTTCACCCTCGAACGCACGGTCCCGCTCCCGCTTCCCGAGGCCTGGCGCCGGCTCACCGAGTGGCCCCGGCACGCGGACGCCGTCCCGCTGACCCGCGTCACCGTGCTCACGCCCCCGCCGAACGGCGTGGGGACGGTCTTCGTGGCCCGTTCGGGGATCGGCCCGCTCGGCTTCGACGACCGGATGGAGGTCACCGAGTGGCAGCCGCCCGGCGACGACACCGCCGGCCGGTGCCGGCTGGAGAAGCGCGGCCGGATCGTCCTCGGCTGGGCGGAGCTGGAGGTCCGTCCGGGCCCTGGCGGCCGTGCCCGCGTGATCTGGCGTGAGGAGCTGGGCGTGCGCCTGCTGCCCGGGCTCTTCGACCGGCCCCTGGAACGGACGGCGCGCATGACGTTCGGACGGGCGGTGAACCGCCTGCTGCGGCAGCCGTGACGGTCGGACCCGCGGCCGGGCGGCAGGCCGTCCGCCGTGACGGACGGACCCGCGGCCGGACGGCAGGCCGTCCGCCGTAGCGACGAGCACGACGACCGGCCACGACTCGCGCCGACCGGTGACGGACCGTCAGGCCACCGAGTCGATGCGCCGCGGCGCCGCCGACGTCGGATCGTGGTGGATCGGCGTGTGCGCCCCGGTGAGCGACACCCCGCTGCCCCCGCGCCGGTTGGCGACGATCTCGGCGGCGATGGACAGGGCCGTCTCCTCGGGGGTGCGGGCGCCCAGGTCGAGGCCGATCGGGGAGCGCAGCCGGGCCAGTTCCAGTTCGGTGACGCCGACCTCGCGCAGGCGCTCGTTGCGCTCCAGGTGGGTGCGGCGCGAGCCCATGGCGCCGACGTAGGCCACCGGCAGCCGCAGCGCGAGCCGGAGCAGCGGGACGTCGAACTTGGCGTCATGGGTGAGGACGCACAGGACGGTCCGCCCGTCCACCTCCGTGCGCTCCAGGTAGGTGTGGGGCCACTCGACGACGATCTCGTCGGCCTCCGGGAAGCGGGCCTCGGTGGCGAACACCGGGCGGGCGTCGCACACGGTGACGTGGTAGCCGAGGAACTTGCCGATCCGCACCAGCGCCGAGGCGAAGTCGATGGCGCCGAAGACGATCATGCGGGGCGGCGGTACGGACGACTCGATGAGCAGGGTGAGCGGTGCTCCGCAGCGTGAGCCCTGCTCTCCGATCTCGAGGGTGCCGGTCCGGCCGGCGTCCAGGAAGGCGGCCGTCTCGCCGACCACCGTGCGGTCCAGCTCGGGGTGGGCGCCGAAGCCGCCGTCGTACGAGCCGTCCGGCCGCACCAGCAGGGCCCGGCCCCGCAGCCGCGCCGGGCCCGAGACGACGCGTGCCACCGCGGCGGCCTCGCCCCGCGCGGCGGCGGCGAGGGCGGCGGCCACCACCGGCCGGGCGGGGTCGTCCGCCCGGACCGGGGTGATGAGGATGTCGATGACGCCGCCGCAGGTCAGACCGACGGCGAAGGCGTCCTCGTCGCTGTAGCCGAAGCGTTCCAGGACGGTCTCGCCGTCCTCGAGGGCCTGTTGGCACAGTTCGTAGACCGCGCCCTCCACGCAGCCGCCGGAGACCGAGCCGATCGCCGTGCCGTCGGCGTCCACCGCGAGGGCGGCGCCGGGCTGGCGGGGGGCGCTGCCGCCGACGGCCACCACGGTGGCCACGGCGAAGTCGCGTCCCTGCTCGACCCACCGGTGCAGCTCTTCGGCGATGTCCAGCATCTCTCGGTCTCCTTGTCGGTGGTGGCGGGGAGGGCGGTGGGTGGCGGGCGGTGCGGGGCGGGCCGCTAGTGCACGCCCATCCAATCCTCGATGGGGTTGAGCGCGAAGAACACCAGGAAGATCACCGTCAGGGCCCACATGAAGGCGCCGATCTCCCGGGCCTTGCCCTGGGCGGACTTGATGGCGACGTACGAGATGACGCCGGCGGCGACGCCCGCGGTGATGGAGTACGTGAACGGCATGATGACGACGGTCAGGAAGACCGGGATGGCGGTGGCGCGGTCGGCCCAGTCCACATGGCGGGCGTTCATCATCATCATGGCGCCGATGACCACCAGGGCGGCCGCGGCGACCTCGCCGGGCACGATCGCGGTCAGCGGGGTGAAGAACAGGCAGGCCGCGAAGAACAGGCCCGTGACGACCGAGGACAGACCGGTACGGGCGCCTTCGCCGACGCCGGTCGCCGACTCGACGAACACGGTCTGGCCGGAGGCGCCGGAGACGCCGCCGATCGCGCCGCCCGCGCCGTCGATGAACAGCGCCTTGGACAGGCCCGGCATCCGGCCCTTGTCGTCGGCCAGTTGCGCCTCGGTGCCGACGCCGATGATGGTCGCCATCGCGTCGAAGAACCCGGCGAGCACCAGGGTGAACACGATCATGCCGACGGTCATCGCGCCGACCTCGCCCCAGCCGCCGAACTCCACATGGCCGAAGAGGGAGAAGTCGGGCATGGAGACCGCACCGCCGCGCAGTTCGGGGGCGCCGCCCGCCCACTGCTTGGGGTCGACGACACCGGCGGCGTTGAGGACGACGGCGACCACGGTGCCGCCGACGATACCGATCAGGATGGCGCCGGGGATGCCGCGGGCCTGGAGCATGAAGATGGCGAGCAGGGTGAGGGCGAACAGCAGGACCGGCCAGCCGGCGAGTTCACCGGTGGGGCCGAGGGTGACCGGGGTCCCTTCGCCCTGGTGGACGAAGCCCGCCTTGTAGAAGCCGATCAGGGCGACGAACAGGCCGATGCCCATGGTGATGGCGTGCTTGAGGGCGAGCGGGATGGCGTTCATGATCATCTCGCGCAGCCCGGTGACGACCAGCAGCATGATGACCACGCCGTACATCACGCACATGCCCATCGCCTGCGGCCAGGTCATCTCGGGCGCGACCTGGGAGGCGAGGACTCCGGAGACGGAGAGGCCGGCGGCGAGGGCCAGGGGCACCTTGCCGACGAAACCCATCAGCAGCGTGGTGAGGGCCGCCGCGAACGCGGTGGCGGTGATCAGGGACTGCTGGCCGAGCGTGTCCCCCGCGGCGTCCTTGCCGGACAGGATCAGGGGGTTGAGCAGGAGGATGTACGCCATCGCCATGAAGGTGGTGACACCGCCGCGCACCTCACGCGCGACCGTGGAGCCTCTGTGCGATATGTGGAAGTACCGGTCGAGCCAAGAGCGTCCGGCCGGGACGCGGGTTCCCGCGCCCGCGTCCTCCGCGACGGTCTTCGACTCCAGGGACTGCTGGGTCATGTGGGCCTACTCCCAAGGTTCAAAGGGGCACCCGCCGGCCGCCGTGGGCGACGGTCGGGATTTGGGAAGGTGCTTCGGCCGCACGACCCGGGGGACGGCCCGAGACGAACGATCAGTGGTGCTGCGCGGTGCCGCGAGCGGTGCGGCGCCGGAGTTCTCCGGGCGGCGCGGGAGTTGTGACGTTCCCGTGCGCCGCCCGGAGGGCTGTTACGCGGTTCCCGTGAGGTGCTCCGGGCGTACCGGCGTCCGGTTGAGCTCCAGCCCGGTCGCGTTCCGGATCGCCGCGAGGACGGCCGGGGTCGAGGACAGGGTGGGGGCCTCGCCGATGCCGCGCAGCCCGTACGGGGCGTGGTCGTCGGCGAGTTCGAGCACGTCGACCGGGATGGTCGGCGTGTCGAGGATGGTGGGGATCAAGTAGTCGGTGAAGGAGGGGTTCTTCACCTTCGCCGTCTTCGGGTCGACGATGATCTCCTCCATCACCGCGACGCCGAGGCCCTGGGTGGTGCCGCCCTGGATCTGGCCGACGACGGACAGCGGGTTGAGCGCCTTGCCGACGTCCTGGGCGCAGGCCAGTTCGATCACCTTGACCAGGCCCAGCTCGGTGTCGACCTCGACGACCGCGCGGTGCGCGGCGAACGAGTACTGGACGTGGCCGTTGCCCTGGCCGGTGCGCAGGTCGAAGGGCTCGGTCGGCCGGTGCCGCCACTCCTCCTCCAGCTCCACGGCCTCGTCCTCGAGTACGTCCACCAGGTCGGCGAGGACCTCGCCGCCGTCGGTGACGACCTTGCCGCCCTCCAGCAGGAGTTCGGCGGTCGCCCACGCCGGGTGGTAGGAGCCGAACTTGCGGCGCCCGAGCTCCAGGACCCGCTCGCGGACCAGCTCGCAGGCGTTCTTCACGGCGCCGCCGGTGACGTACGTCTGCCGGGAGGCGGAGGTGGAGCCGGCCGAGCCGACCTGGGTGTCGGCCGGGTGGATGGTCACCTGGGCGACGCCGAGCTCGGTGCGGGCGATCTGCGCGTGGACGGTGACACCGCCCTGGCCGACCTCCGCCATCGCGGTGTGCACGGTGGCCACCGGTTCGCCGTTGATGACCTCCATGCGCACCTTGGCGGTGGAGTAGTCGTCGAAGCCCTCGGAGAAGCCGACGTTCTTGATGCCGACCGCGTAGCCGATCCCGCGGACGACGCCCTCGCCGTGCGTGGTGTTGGACAGTCCGCCGGGCAGCTGCCGGACGTCGGCGCCCTCGCTGGACTCCCACTGGCGCTCCGGCGGCAGCGGCATCGCCTTGACGCGGCGCAGGAGTTCGGCGACCGGGGCCGGGGAGTCGACGGGCTGGCCGGTCGGCATGAGGGTGCCCTGTTCCATGGCGTTCAGCTGCCGGAACTCCACCGGGTCCATGCCGAGCTTCTTCGCCAGCTTGTCCATCTGCGCCTCGTAGGCGAAGCACGCCTGGACCGCGCCGAAACCGCGCATGGCGCCGCAGGGCGGGTTGTTGGTGTAGAGGGCGATGGCCTCGATGTCCACGTCGTCGATGACGTACGGGCCGACCGACAGGGACGAGGCGTTGCCGACGACCGCCGGGGAGGCGGAGGCGTAGGCGCCGCCGTCCAGGACGATCCGGCACTTCATGTGGGTGAGCTTGCCGTCCTTGGTGGCTCCGTGCTCGTAGTAGAGCTTGGCCGGGTGGCGGTGGACGTGCCCGAAGAAGGACTCGAAGCGGTTGTAGACGATCTTGACGGGCTTGCCGGTGCGCAGTGCCAGCAGGCAGGCGTGGATCTGCATCGACAGGTCCTCGCGTCCGCCGAACGCGCCGCCGACGCCGGACAGCGTCATCCGCACCTTGTCCTCGGGCAGGCCGAGCACCGGCGCGATCTGGCGCAGGTCGGAGTGGAGCCACTGGGTGGCGATGTAGAGGTGGACGCCGCCGTCCTCCTCGGGCACGGCGAGGCCGGACTCGGGGCCGAGGAAGGCCTGGTCCTGCATGCCGAAGGTGTACTCGCCCTCGACGATCACATCGGCCCGCTCGCGCGCCGCCGCCACGTCGCCGCGCACGATCGGCTGGCGGTGGACGATGTTGGGGTGCGGGACGTGGCCGGAGTGGTGGTCGTCGCGGCCCTCGTGGACGAGGACCGCGTCCGGGGCGGTCGCGGAGGCCTCGTCGGTGATGACCGGCAGCTCGCGGTACTCGACGTGGATCTTCGCGGCGGCGCGGCGGGCGGTCTCCGGGTGGTCGGCGGCGACGATCGCGACCGGCTCGCCGTGGTGGCGTACCTTGCCGTGCGCGAGGACCGGGGTGTCCTGGATCTCCAGGCCGTAGTTCTTCACCTCGGTGGGCAGGTCGTCGTAGGTCAGCACGGCGTACACGCCGGGCGTCGCCAGCGCCTGGGAGGTGTCGATGGAGACGATCTCCGCGTGGGCGACGGTGGAGCGCAGGATCTGGCCCCAGAGCATGTCCTCGTGCCACATGTCGGACGAGTACGCGAACTCGCCGGTGACCTTCAGGGTGCCGTCCGGGCGGAGCGTGGACTCGCCGATGCCACCCTTGGTCTGCGCTCCCTGGGTGAGCTTGGTGGGGGTTCCGCTGGGGGAAGCCATGGTCAGACCGCCTCTCCCTGCCGGGCGGCCGCCAGGCGGACCGCGTCCATGATCTTCTCGTAGCCCGTGCAGCGGCACAGGTTGCCCGACAGGGCCTCGCGGATGTCCGCGTCGGTCGGGTTCGGGTTGCGCTCCAGCAGTTCGTCGGAGGCGACCAGCAGGCCCGGGGTGCAGAAGCCGCACTGGACGGCGCCGGCGTCGATGAACGCCTGCTGGATCGGCGACAGCTCGGTGCCCTCGCCGGTCTGCGAGTCGGCGGCCGGCCTGGCCTCCCACCGCTTGGCCGCGTCCAGCGAGGTGCCGCAGGCGCCGGTACCGCAGGCGCGCTGCTGGGCGAAGTCGGCCAGGCCCTCGACGGTGACGACCTCGCGGCCCTCGGCCTGGCCGGCGGCGACCAGGCAGGAGCAGACGGGCACGCCGTCCAGCCGGACCGTGCAGGAGCCGCACTCGCCCTGCTCGCAGGCGTTCTTCGAGCCCGGCAGGCCCAGCCGCTCACGCAGGACGTAGAGCAGGCTCTCGCCCTCCCAGACGTCGTCGGCTTCCTGCGGGCGTCCGTTGACCGTGAAATTGACGCGCATTACGCGACTCCCTCCGAGGCGCGGCGGGTGCCGCGGTACGACTCCCAGGTCCAGGTGAGCGTCCGGCGGGCCATCACGCCGACCGCGTGGCGGCGGTAGCTCGCGGTGCCCCGGACGTCGTCGATCGGGTTGCAGGCGGCGGAGCACAGGTCCGCGAACTGCTTGGCGACCGACGGGGTGATGATCTTGCCGTTGTCCCAGAAGCCGCCCTCGTCGAGCGCCGCGTTCAGGAACTCCTCCGCGGCCTTCGCCCGGACGGGGGTCGGGGCGGCCGAACCGATGCCGGTGCGGACCGTGCGGGTCTCGGGGTGCAGGGCGAGGCCGAAGGCGCACACGGCGATGACCATGGCGTTGCGGGTGCCGACCTTCGAGTACTGCTGGGGACCGTCCGCCTTCTTGATGTGCACGGCGCGGATCAGCTCGTCGGGGGCGAGGGCGTTGCGCTTGACGCCGGTGTAGAACTCGTCGATCGGGATGCGGCGGCTGCCGCGCACCGACTCGACCTCGACCTCGGCGCCCGCGGCCAGCAGGGCCGGGTGGGCGTCGCCGGCCGGGGAGGCGGTGCCGAGGTTGCCGCCGACGCCGCCGCGGTTGCGGATCTGCGGTGAGGCGACGGTGTGCGAGGCGAGGGCCAGGCCCGGCAGCTCGGCGCGCAGGTTCTCCATGATCTGGGTGTACGGGACGGAGGCACCCAGGCGCACGGTGTCCTCGCCGACCTGCCACTCGGTCAGCTCGCCGATGCGGTTGAGGTCCATGAGGTACTCGGGCCGGCGGTGGTCGAAGTTGATCTCGACCATCACATCGGTGCCACCCGCAATCGGCACAGCGGTGGGGTGCTCGGCCTTAGCGGCGAGCGCCTCCTCCCAACTGGCGGGGCGAAGGAAGTCCATGACCGGCTCTCTTCATCGTCTGGTGGGTCGTACTGATTGAGCCATTCCGTGTGCGGCGGGCCCGGCTCGTTCATGTGCTGTTAACGCGGAGTGGAGCCAGTACACCGCTCCGTACTCCGACGGGGTCAGTCACCGAAACCATGAAGGAGTTGGCTGGCCAGGGCGGTCATCTTGTAGATTCGTATGAACGGAGGTCATCAGTAACCTCCCTGTTTTCCTCCGGAAACGTCCGACCCACGGCGGTGACCTGGGACACCTCGGAGGAAACGGCGGGGCACCGCACCGGGCGACCGCGCGTCGCGCCGCCGAACGGGCTCGCGAACCCGACCCATCAGTTCCATCGTAGATTTCGAGACAAAGAACGGCGGCGACGAGAATGCGGCTGCGCGCACTGCTGGACACCGACGCGCTGGGCCTCAGGCTGCTCGGCGGCGAGGACGAGCTGGACCGCACCGTGCGCGGTGTGATGACCACCGACCTCAGGGACCCCAGCCGCTATCTGTCGGGCGGTGAACTGGTGCTGACCGGCCTCGCCTGGCGCCGGGACGCCGCCGACTCCGAGCCCTTCGTACGGATTCTCGTGCAGGCCGGCGTCGCCGCCCTCGCGGCCGGCGAGGCCGAGCTGGGCGACGTGCCCGAGGACCTGACGGCGGCCTGCGTCCGGCACCGCCTCCCGCTCTTCGCGGTGCACGAGTCGGTGGCCTTCGCCACCATCACCGAGCACGTCGTCCGGCAGGTCTCCGGCGAGCGCGCCGGCGACCTCGCGGCCGTCGTCGACCGGCACCGGCGGATGATGACCTCCGGGCCCGCGGGCGGCGGCCCCGACGTGGTCCTGGACCTCCTCGGCTCCGACCTCGACCTGCGCGCCTGGGTGCTCTCCCCCGCCGGACGGCTGATCGCCGGGCCCAAGGTCGGCGGCCCCGAGCTGCCCGCCGAGCTGTGCGGGAGGCTCGCCGCCGAGCACCTGACCGCCGCCCGGACCGGCCGGCGCGGCCCGCACCGGGCGCAGCTCGGCGCCACCACTTACTCGCTGTTCCCGATCCGCAGCGGCGGCCGCTCCCCGCAGGCCGCCCGCGACGTGCGCGAGAGCGTGTTGTCCGACTGGCTGCTCGCCGTCGAGGCGGACGCCGGGGACTGGGCCGACGAACGCCTGGACCTGCTGTACGGCGTCACCCAGCTGATCGCCGTCGAACGGGACCGCCGGGACGCCGCCCGCACCGTGCGGCGGCGGCTCGCCCAGGAGGTGCTGGAGCTGGTGCAGACCGGCGCCGCGCCTGCCGAGATCGCCGCCCGGCTGCGGGTCGCCGCACCCGTGCTGCTGCCCGGCCTGGGCGCGGCCCCGCACTGGCAGGTCGTGGTGGCCAGGGTCGAATGGGACGGCGGCGAGATCGAGACCGGACCGGTCGCCCAGTCGCTCCTGGAGGAGATCCTGGTCGACCCGCAGTCGACCGGACCGGAGCCCTCCGACCGCATCGCCGTCGCGCACAGCGGGGACGAGGCGATCGCGCTCGTCCCGCTGCCCGCCGTCTCCGCCGAGCACGACGGCTCCGAGACCGGCGTCCTCGCCGACGCGCTGCTCGCCTCCGTACGGGAGCCGCTGTCGGCCGGCCTCGACGGCGACGGGCGGGTCACGCTCGGCGTCAGCGCGGCCGTGCACTCCGCCGAAGGGCTGCGCGGCGCGCTGGAGGAGGCCCGGCACGCCCGCCGGGTGGCCGCGGCGCGCACCGGCCGGGTCTGCGCGGCCGGCCACCAGGAACTCGCCTCGCACGTCCTGCTGCTCCCGTTCGTCCCCGACGACGTCCGCCGCGCCTTCACCGCCCGCCTGCTGGACCCGCTGCGCGACTACGACCGCCGGCACCGCGCCGAGCTGATCCCGACCCTGGAGGCGTTCCTGGAGAGCGACGGCTCCTGGACGCGCTGCGCGTCCCGGCTGCACCTGCACGTCAACACGCTGCGCTACCGGGTCGGGCGGATCGAGCAGTTGACGGGTCGTGATCTGTCCCGCCTGGAGGACAAGCTGGACTTCTTCCTGGCGCTGCGCATGAGCTGAAACCTGCGCGGGCAAGAGTCCCACGACTTTGTGAAATCCTTCACCCACCCTCTTGGCCGGGCCCGCCGATTCGTGCTGAGATGCCGCAACCACTCAACAGCTCGATGGCGTGCTCGGGGAGGGCGAGGTGGCGTATACCGCCATGTCTGGTTACGGAACGAACGCCGGGGACGATCCACTCCAGACCGCGGTATGGCGGCTGCGCTCGCGGGCCTGCTGGGCCGACGCGGCCGCGCTGCTCCAACCGGTCACCGCGGCGGCCGCGTTGCAGCGGGCCGCGCTGCTGGTGGAGCGGTGTCTGTACACCGAGCGGGGCTGGGAGGAGGCCGAGGACGCGCTGCGCACCGCCGAGGCGCTGGCCCAGCGCGACGACGAACGCGGCGCGGCCGCTTGTGAACGCGGGTACTTGGCCTACGCCGCCACCCTGCACGGGGTCCGCGACCGGGCCGACGAGGCGCGGGCCGCGCTCGGCCGGGCCGCCGCGCTGATCTCGCCGGGGGCGCCGGGCCGGGCCCTGCTGGACTTCCGGCGCGGTCTGCTCGCCGAGAACCTGGCCCGCTCCCCGCAGTCCGCCCGCGCCGCCTACCGCCGCGCCCACGCGGGCGCCACGGCCCACGCGGATCCGCTGCTGCTGTCCTTCACCTGGCGGCACCTCGCCGGACTCGCCCTGCGCGACGGCGAGTTGGCCGAGGCCCGGCACGGCTTCGCCGAGTCCCTGCGGATCCGCGAAGAGCTCGGCTACCTCGTCGGCACGGCCCCCGCGCTGGTCTCCCTTGCGGACACCGAGCCCGAACCCGAGGCCTCCCGCCTCCGCGAGGAGGCCCGCCGCCTCTTCACCCTCCTCGGCGGAGTCCCCACCTGGCTGGCCCGCCAACTGACGCCACCGGCGGCTACGGCGTAGCACGAGGGCGGACCGCCCTGGCCCGAACGGGACCGGGGCGACCGCCCCCGCCGAACCCGCGAGCGCCCCGCCCGATCCGCGGGCATGCGTACCGCCCGGGGCGGCACGGCTGGGCGCGGCGGCAACCCACCGACGCCGGGCGCGCGAATCTCCGGGGCGGCACCCTCAACGCCGGGCGCGCGGGCCCCCGCGTAGCGGCACGCTCAGCGCCGAGTAGGCGAACCTCCCGAGGCGGCACGCTCGACGCCGATTACGCGAACTTCCCGAGGCGGCAACCTCAACGCCGGGCGCCCCGCTCCCCGAGGCCCGGCGCACCTCCGTGCCCGACCGGGCGGACGGAACCGCGGCGACACCCCCGCCCGATCCGCGGGCATGCGTGCCGCCCGGGGCGGCACGGGTGGGCGCGGCGGCAACCCGCCGACGCCGGGTGCGCGGACCCCCGAGGCGGCACGCTCAACGCAGGGTGCTCGATCCCCGCGCGGCGGCAGCTCAACGCCGGGCGCGCGGGCCCCGCGTAGCGGCACGCTCAGCGCCGAGTACACAACCCCCCGAGGCGGCACCCTCAACGCCGGGCGCGCGAGGCCACGAAGCGCCGCGCACTCACCGCCGGGTGCGCGACCCCCGGGACACCGCGCCCCCCGCGTCGCTCACCCCGCCGCGGCGGCGTAATGCTCCGCCGTCAGCGCCCGCAGAGCCTCCGTGTCGCCCGTGATGAGGGTGTCCAGCAAGGCGACGTGCTGGGCTGCGTCGGTCATGAGCTCGGTGCGGGCGGAGCCGGTGGCGGGGGTGCCGTCGAGGGGCCACTGGGCCCGGCGGTGCAGATCGTCGGCGATGCGGACCAGCTGCTCGTTGCCCGCGAGGGAGAGCAGCGCGCGATGGAAGGCCCGATCGGTCTCGGCGTAGGTGGCCCGGCAGCCGGAGGCCGCCGCCCGTACCGTCGCCTCGGCCAGCGGCCGCAGCTCGGCCCACCGGGCCGCCGGGACCGTACGGGCGAGCCGCAGCAGCACCGGCACTTCGAGCAGCGCCCGCACCTCGGTCAGCTCAGCCAGCTCCCGCGCGTCCCGCTGGACGACCCTGAAGCCCCGGTTGGGCACGACCTCGACGGCGCCTTCCAGCGCGAGCTGCTGCATGGCCTCGCGGACCGGCGTCGCCGAGACCCCGAACCGCTCGCCGAGCGCCGGCGCCGAGTACACCTCTCCGGGCCGCAGCTCGCCGGTGACCAGCGCGGTGCGCAGCGCCTGGAGGACCTGCCCGCGGACGGAGGACCGCTGGACGACGGCCCGGCCCGGCATCGGCTGCTCGCTGTGGGTGTGCTCGCCGCGCGCCGCCGCCGTACCGGCGTCCCGGCCGAGCGCCGCGTCGCCCGTCGCGGCCCGCGCCTGCGGCGGCACCCGTGGCGCGGCCGCGTCCCCGCCGCCCGCCGGAAGATCCGACGCCTCGGATCCCGTCCCGGCGGAACCGCGCGCGGCCTGCATCACGGGTGCCTCCTGACGGGCTTGTCGTCGGTTGTCGCCGGTTGTCGGTGGTTGGGCAGATTACGGCCGGTTGTTACTCGTCCGTCAAGCACCTTAGGCCGACAACGCGGTAGTTCAAACTCACGAGCGATTGGGTAAGGTAAGGCTTACCTCTACTCGATCTCGAATCGGTGGTCCCACATGCCTGTGCTCTCTTCGGCCGTCGCGGACGCGTACGCCCGCCTCACCGAGGTCCTCCCGGGCATGGGCATCACCGAGCTGAGCCCGAAGGACCCGGCCCCCGGGGGCGGCGGCTGGGTCGCCGCCGCCTCGCTCGCTGAGGGCGGGGCCGACCTCGACACCTTCCTGGCCTGGGACGACGCCCAGGTCCTGCGGGACTACGGTCAGCAGGGCCGCCCGGACGTCATCGCCAGCTTCGGCCTGCACCGGTACGCCTGGCCCGCCTGCCTGCTGATCACCGTCCCGTGGTTCCTGCACCGCCGGGTCCCCCGCTACCCCGTGACCCATGTCTCGTACGACCGCTCCGCCCCCGGCCTGCCCCTGGGACGCCTCGCCGTACGCCCCGCCGGCTTCGCCTGTCTGCCCGGCGACCCCGCCGCCGCCCTGCCCGGCGCCCGGGTGGTCGCCGACGAGGAGGCGCTGCGCGCCGAGGTGCGGGCCGCGGTCGCCGAGCACCTGGAACCCGTCCTCGGCGGCTTCGGCCCGCGGATGCGCCGCCGCGGCCGCGCGCTGTGGGGCATGGCGACCGACGAGGTCGTGGAGGGGCTGTGGTACGTGGCCCATCTCTTCGGGGAGCAGGAGCGGGCCCGCCACGAGCTGGAGCTGCTGCTGCCGGGCGCGACCAAGCCGTACGTCGGCTCGGCGGCCTTCCGGGAGCTGACCGGCCCGGACGGCGAGTCGCTGCCCACCCGGGACCGGGCGAGCTGCTGCATGTTCTACACCCTGCGCCCCGAGGACACCTGCGCCACCTGCCCGCGCACCTGCGACGCGGACCGCGTGCTCAAGCTGGCGGCAGCGGCGGCCGGTTGAGCCGACCGGTGCGGTTCCCGTCCCGTACGTCGCGTAAGATCATCCGCGCACCGGACACCCGCACGGTTACAGCTGTTTCACAACTTCCTCACCCGTCGCAGGAAGTTCCCGTGGAACCACCCGTATGGGTAGTCTTATTCGAACTCAACTCCCGCCCCTCAAGCGGCAGTTCGAGCAGAAAGCCGCCCTGGGCATCCCCTTGCACCTCCTTGGCGGCCTCTTGCCCCGAAACCCTCTGAGGGCCTGCGGGTTTGGGCCACTATGGCGGGCGTTACGCCCTATCCCAATGCAAGGGACCCCCAGATGAGATTGACCGACATATCGCTGAACTGGCTGCTCCCCGGCGCCGTACTGCTCCTGGGCATGCTGGCGGCGGTGGCGGTGCTCGCGCGCGGCAAGCGTTCCGCGGGGAAGGACACGAGGGCCGACGACTCGTGGGAGCGCAGCGAGGAGCGCCGCAGGCGCAAGGAAGCCATCTACGGCACCGTCTCCTACGTCCTGCTCTTCTGCTGTGCGGCGGTGGCCGCCGCGCTCTCCTTCCACGGACTGGTCGGCTTCGGCGAGCAGAACCTCGGCCTCTCCGACGGCTGGCAGTACCTGGTGCCGTTCGGCCTCGACGGCGCGGCGATGTTCTGCTCCGTGCTCGCGGTCCGCGAGGCCAGCCACGGTGACGCGGCGCTCGGCTCCCGGATACTCGTGTGGACCTTCGCCTTCGCCGCCGCCTGGTTCAACTGGGTGCACGCGCCGCGCGGCGCGGGCCACGCCGGCGCCCCGCACTTCTTCGCGGGCATGTCCCTGTCCGCCGCTGTCCTCTTCGACCGGGCGCTGAAGCAGACCCGCCGGGCCGCGCTGCGCGAGCAGGGCCTGGTGCCGCGCCCGCTGCCGCAGATCCGCATCGTGCGCTGGATGCGGGCCCCGCGCGAGACGTACCGCGCCTGGTCCCTGATGCTCCTGGAGGGCGTCCGCAGCCTCGACGAGGCCGTCGAGGAGGTCCGCGAGGACAAGCGCCAGAAGGAGCAGGAGCGGATGCGCCGGCGTGACAAGGAGCGTCTGGAGCGGGCCCAGTTGAAGGCGATCAGCCGGGGTCACCGCGGGTTCGTCGGCCGGGGTGGCGGCCGCCAGGTGGAGCTGCCGTCGGCGGAGCAGGGCTCCGAGATGGTCTCCGCGGAGCCTGCCATATCGACGCAGGAGCAGTTGCCGGTGCGCGCCCGGCCCTCCCTTCAGCCGGTCCGCGGCGCCTCTGACTCGATCACCGTGGACCTCACCGCGGAGGACGACACACAGGCCCTGCCGCGTCTCGACTCCCTGGAGCGCAAGCTCAAGGACCTGGAGCAGCAGTTCGGCTAGGCCCCGAGCGGGGTCCGGGCGACGACGGGACGGGGTGCGGCCGCACAGGCCGCACCCCGTCCCGTTCTCCTGTCGGGGGAAAGCTCAGGCGGCGTCCGCCCCGATCTCGAACCACACCGATTTGCCCACCTCGTGCGGCCGTACGCCCCAGGCGTCGGCGAGCGACTGGACCAGCACCAGGCCCCGGCCGTGCGTACCGTCGTCGGCGTCCGGTACGCGCGGTGTGGGCCGGCGGGCCACGTAGTCCCGTACCTCCACCCGCAGTCCGCGTGGTCCGACGGTGGCCGTCAGGACCGCGTCGTCGTCGGTGTGGACGAGTGCGTTGGTGACGAGTTCGCTGGTGAGCAGCTCGGCGACGTCCGAGCAGCCGGGCCTGCCCCAGTGCCGCAGCAGTTCGCGCAGCGCCCGGCGGGCCTCCGGGACCGCCCGCAGGTCCGCCCGCCCCAGTCTGCGCCGTAGCTGCGGCGCCGGTATCCGCTCGTCGGCGCCGTCGGTCTCCGCCTCCACCGTCCCTGCCGAGAAGGCCCCGACCGTCGTGGGCCCGCCCCCTCGTGCCTGCCTCTTCATGTCCCCCGCCCGCGTGCCGATGTCGGTTTCCCTCCTGCTCGAACACGTTCACGGGGATCCATGCCCAGTGGGCCCCGGGCCAGTCATCGCGGCTCGCCGACACCCGGATGTTCGGCCATGGCGGGGGCGGCCCTGGGCGGCCGCAGCGGCCCGGCCCGCGCGGCGGGCCCTGCGGGCGACCGGCGGAGATCGGCTCAACTGTCTATTGCGGGCTGCCGTTCCAGCCGTACACGGCCAAGAGATGGGGCGGATGGTTCCTCGACGGCGGTCGTCCCGCCTCCGTTCCGGCCCGGTGGCCGCCGGGCGGAAAGTGGCCGGAACACGTCCGTCCCGGGGCCGCCCTCCCCACCCCCGTGGGAGACAGCGGCCCCGGGACGGGCCTCGCGGTGGTCTTTCCTTGCCGTCAGTACAGCTTGGCGACGGCGGTGGTCGTCGTCTTCTTGAAGGCGCGGACCGGCGCGTCCCCGAAGTCGCCCAGCTGCGACCACTCCACGACGGTCACGGTCCGCCCGTCGCGCCCGACGGACAGCAGCCGGACGTCGGTGGCACCCCAGGTCGTCTCGGTGTGCAGACCGTGGACGCGGGCGCCCTCCTCGACGCGCAGACTGCCGTAGGCGCGGTAGGCGGCCTCGACCTCGGGGTCGGCCTGCTCGATCCGGGTCGCGCAGGAGCGGATCTCCTTGTTCATCCGGGCGGCCAGCGCCTTCGCCTTGTCGGCCGTGCCGGTGACGATGGTGAGCTGGCGTGCGGTGGTGTCGAGGTCGGTGTGGAAGGGGCGGTAGCGGGAGTCGTAGCCCGGGAACACCTCGTCCAGGCAGAGCCGCAGCTCGTCCGGGACGCCGGGGGTGACCTTGCCGGCCGTCCACGACGACGAGGGGTGCGGCGGCAGTTCGGCGGCCGAGAGGAACGTGGGGGCGGGCGCCTTCGTGGGCGCGGCGCCCGCCGGGGCGGCGAGTGCCGTGGCGGCGGTGAGTCCGGCGACGGCGAGTGCGGTGAGCGCGCCGGCTCGGGTGCGGATGGGCATGGGTCTCCCCGTGTGCGAGTGCGTGAGTGTGGGACCGCCGCTCTCCGCCGGCTGGTCGGACCGGCGTTCGGTGCGGCACCCTGAGCATCGGCCGCGGCACCGGGCGGGCGCAACAGGGGACGCCGGATGCGTCGGCATGGAACCATCCCATGCCGTCTGACGTGCAGATACATGAAGTGCCTGGGATGCCGTCCCGGGGACGTGAGCGGACCGGGGGAAGCGTGTCCGGAGACGACGACGTCGCGGAGTTCGCGGCACTGCTGCGGAGACTGAAGGAACGTACGGACCGCAGCTACGGTTCGCTGGCCCGCCGCCTGGCCATGAACACCTCCACGCTGCACCGCTACTGCGCCGGGGACGCGGTCCCGCAGGAGTTCGCCCCGGTGGAGCGGTTCGCCGCGCTGTGCGGGGCGACGCCGGAGGAGCGCGTGGAGCTGCACCGCCGGTGGCTGGCGGCGGTGGAGGCACGCCGACGGCCACGGGCCGGGACGGAGGCGACGCGGACACCGGCGGCACCGACGGCCGCCGCATCCCTGACGGACGTCCCGCGGACGGACGTCCCGCGGACGGACGTCCCGCGGACGGACGTCCCGCGGGCGGAGGTGCCGTCCGCGGCCGAGACCGAAGCCGCCGGAGCACCCACGGCCTCCTCAAGCCCCACGACCCCCACAACCCCCATGACCCCTACGGCCCCCATGACCCCTACGGCCCCCATTACCCCTGCGGCCCCTACGGCCCCAACGACTCCTTGGTACCGCCGTCGGCGTCTCGCGGTCGCCTCGGCCGTCGCCTGCGCCCTGCTGGCCACCGTGGGCAGCCTCGCCGCGCTGCCCACCGACCGCCGCCCCACCGCCGCCGGGGCCACCCCCTCGGCCTCCGATACGCCGGCCACGGCCACCGCCCCCTCCCGCACGCCCGGCCGCCCGCCCTCGGCACCCGCTGCCTCCCCGTCTCCTGACGGCACCTCCGCCACCCCGTCCGCCACCACCCCGGAGAAGAAGCCCTCACCCAGTGCCGCCTCCGCCACCCCCTCCGGCCGCGGCACCGAGCCGTCCGCCCCCGCCGTCCCCCTCGCCTGGAGCGCCGACTCCCAGGTGTGGGCACTGGGCTGCGACCACGACTACGTCATCGGCAAGCCGCCCGCCCAGGTCCCGCCGCCTCCGGCCCCGCAGGACGCCGGTACCTGGGCGGCGACGCAGAGCGCGGCGCACGGCAGGGAGACCAACGTACGGATCTCCGTGCAGGGCCTGTCCGACACGGCCGTCGTGCTGGAGGCCCTGCGGGTCCGCGTGGTCGGGCGCGCCGAGCCCGCGCCGGGCAACGCCTACGCCATGGACCAGGGCTGCGGCGGTTCGATCACGCCCCGCCACTTCGCGGTGGACCTCGACAAGGACCGGCCGATCGCGCGCTCGGTCGCCGGGAACGACGCGGGCACCCCGATCCCGGCGGTCCGGCTGCCGTACCGGGTCTCCGCGCGGGACCCGGAGGTCCTGCTGGTCACCGCACGGACCGAAGGGTGCGACTGCCGCTGGTACCTGGAGCTGGACTGGTCCTCGCAGGGCCGCACCGGCACGGTCCGCGTCGACGACAAGGGCCGCCCGTTCCGCACCAGCGGCATCGAGGACCTGCCCCGGTACGCCTACGACACCTCCGCCCGCCGGTGGGTGCCGTACAGCTAGGGCTCCACGGCCAGGGCCCGGACTCCGGGGCGCCGCGCACGTGGACTGCCGTATCGTCGCCGCCGTGAGCTACGCAGAGGAAGAAATCGCCGGTGAGGGCCCTCCGACGACGGCTCGGCTCAGGGCGGTGCTGGACCGCGCCGCGCGGGTCGTGATCGTCGAGGCGGCACCCGGCGAGGCCGACTCCGCCGATCTGCCGCGCCTCACCGTGACCGGTGCCGGGATCGGGGATCTGGCGCGCCACCTGGCCGTCGTCGACGGCGGCACCGGTGACAGCTGCCGGTGCGCCGGCTGGCCGACGATCACGGTGTACGACGCCCAGGACACCCGCCTCGCCCGCTGGACGCTGCACCACCAGTCCGGCCTGCGCGGGCTGGGCGACAGCGACGCCGATCTGAGGGACGGTCCGGCGCTCACCGCATGGCTGGCGGAGCGGGGACTGACCAGGTCGCGCCGGGTGCGCGAGGAACTGGCGGAGGAGGAAGCGCGGTCGGAGCAGCGCCGGACGCGCTGGATACGGGCCGCGCCGGACGGACTCGGGCGGGCCGCGGCAGACGTGGCCCGCCCGCCGGCGCACGATCCCGGCTCCTGGTCAGGTGAGCTGCGGCGGGCCGAGGAACGGCTCGCCGCTGCCGCCCGGCGCGAGTATCCCGACAGCGGTGAGCGGATCCGGCTTCTGCTGGCCTGGGCCGGGACGTCCACCAGGAGTTCCTCCGGCGGATCGATGTGGTACGACGCGGCGGTGCTGCGCCTGCTCCTGGCCGAGGATCCCGCTCTCCTCCTCGCCGCCTGCGCCGCCGCCCCGCTGAGTCCGGCGGAGCTCGACGGCGCGGCGGTGCTGTTCGCCACCGTCGAGTGGACGACGGCGCGGGGCAGACAGCTGCCGGAGCCGCTGAGGTCCTGGCTCATCGAGCACATCGAGGCGGACGGCACGGACCCGATGCGCTTCCGGATGCGGCACGGCTACTACGGTGCCGAACGCACCGTCTGACTACGCGTTCTCCGAGGCGTCGCGCAACAGGCCCGGGATCTTCAGCAGTTGGCCCTGCCGGTTGCTGACGTAGATCAGGCCGCTTTCGCGGTCCAGCGCGACGCCGCAGACCGTGCCGAGACCTTCGGCCACCACACGTCGGCGGCCCTTGGTCCCGTCGGCGACCGTGACGACCTCGTGCAGCCTGCCGCCGGCCGAGTCGGTGACGTAGGCGTGGCCCGCGCCGTCCAGCGCCACGCGGACGCTGTGACCGAGTTCGGTGGCCACGGCCCGCGGTGTGGTCTCGGGCGCCGTCAGGTCGACCTCGTACAACCCGCCGAGGTTGTACTGGCCGACGTACGCCTTGCCTCCTGCCAGCGCCACTCCGGCGGCTCGCGTCACCGGCCAGGAGCGCGGCTGCCGTGCCTGTTCGCCGTCCAGCTCCAGCTCGATCAGCTTTCCCTGGTCGTAGTCGGTGACATAGGCCTTGCGGCCCGCGAGGTCCAGCGCGACGCCGTAGGCCTTGATGTCCCCGGCGACCGGCGAGGTGGAACGGTCGGACAGGTTCACCGCGAACAGGCGCCCGGTGCCGCTGTAGTCGGTGACGTAGGCCCTGTTGCCCGGCAGGTCCAGTACCACGTCGTTGACCTCGCCGAGCTTGTCCAGGACGCATTCCGTGCGGCCGGTGGCGAGGTCCACCGTGTACAGCTTGCCCTGGTTGTACCGGTCGGTGACGTACGCCTTCTGGTTCTCCAGGTCCAGCGTGAGGCCGTCGGCCGTCCCCAGGCCCGTGGCCAGGCTGACGGGAGACGGTTTGGGCCTCACCGGCTCGTCACGGCCCGGCTTGTGCAGAGGGTGGTCCTTCAGGTCGAAGTTGAGCTTCTCGAGCTCGAAGACCTCGTGCACCCCGGCGAGGGTGGAGACGACCTCGGCTTCTCCCTTCTGCGTGAACGGCCTGCCCTGATCGCTCAGGTCGAAGGCCTCCGTGGCCGTGCCGGTCTCGCCGAGCTTCCATGCGAGGACCTTGGAGTATGCCGGTTCCTGGGCCTGCGGGCCCTGCGGGCGGGTCTCTTTGACCTCCACCGGCTCCGGGTAGTACAGGGCGACCCAGCCTCCGAAGGAGATGGGGAATTCGTAGTCGAACCTCCGCACCTGACGCCGCTGCGTGGCCAGGACGTCCACTCGGCTGCCGACCTCCCCGCTCAGCGTGGACGACGTCTTGAAGGCCGTGGTCAAGGAACCACTGACGGAAGCGGTGATCCCGAGCATCAGCTGTGCCGACAGTTCCCCGGTGCCCGTGGCGGTGCTCGTGGCCGTGGTCGTGCTCGTCGACTGTGCCTGCGACTCCGCGTCGACGCCCTGGTTGTCCTTGCTGTTCTTCAGGGTCTTCTTCTCGGACTGGTTCATCGCCATGCTCTTCTGCAGTTGCTGCTGCAGTGACGCGGTCGTCTTCGCCCCGAACGTCAGCTGCACCTGCCCCTGGAGCGACCAGCTGATGGTGTTGGAGATCGAGAACTCGACGGTGTGCGACCACGTGGTGGGCTTGGGGTCGGTCCGATTGACGAACGTCTGCTTGGAGATCACGTCAGGCGGTGGCTGTGCGATGTCACCGCGCTCCTCGACGAGGGGTACACCCACCGTCATATAGGCGAGCCACCCGCGCTCGTGTGCCGTGCTCTCCCCGTGCTCGCCATCGGGAAAGTCCCCGAACCGCCCCTTGTTGAGCGAGAACCCGGTGGGGGCGACATACCGGTCCTTGCCGTCCGGTGTCTTCTTCTCGGCCTTCCTCTTCAGCTTCTCCCTGTCCCGTTCCAGGATGACGGGCGCCCGTTCGGCGATCCGGAGTTCCTTAAGATTGCGTCCGGTCAGTGGATGGCGGACGAACCGCTCCCCCAGATACGCCGTACTGACGTTGTTCCTCTCGGGCTCGGCCATGTTCTTCACCCTCCCTGCGCGACAGGATCAGACGAGTCGGTTCACCCCACCGGTTCTCACTGCTTCACCGACCCGTCGGCATTCCTCTTGACGTCCTTGGCCGACTGGTGATTTCCCTTCCTGATCTCCTCCAGTTCGACGTCGCCGCTCTTGGGACGGTCCTCGTCGCTGATCTCCGCCTCGATCTTCTTGGCGGCCTCGTCCTTGGCCGAGGACGCCATACCGGACGTCGATCCAGGGTTCTCGCTGGCGTTCTTCTGCTCGGCGGCTGCCGTCCGGGTGTTCCGGAACAGCGGCGTGATGAAGCTGTTCATGATGCTGAGCGCCTCGGGTGACGTCTCGCGCATGATTTTCGGGTCCCGCGGCAGATCCGGGATGTCGTCGTACAGCTCCTGATCGACTCCTTCCCGTTCGGGCCGAGCGCCTGGGACTTTCTCATGGACCTTTTCCGCGGATTCCTCGGCCGCCTTGGCTCCGCTCGCGCCGCCGTCGAAGATGTTCTTGAAGGACATGACCTTCCCTTCGGGTCTCTGAGTGGACACGCGATTCCGGGAAGAACGGACGATGATCTCTACAACGTGTTACGCCGGAAGTCATCGGCACCCCTCATACGAAAGGGACCGACCCTCCACGGGTCGGTCCCTCACCGTGCCACCGGCACGGCCCGGCTAGGGGGTGTCTCGTCGATCAGGCCGGATCAGCGAGCGGCGTCTGGTGCCGTGCATCGCAAGGCGGAGGAGGGCGGCATGGCGGAGCCATGG
>NZ_JBEPAL010000073.1:0-25907 GCF_040298625.1 Streptomyces sp. NPDC001532 | reverse complement strand
CGGATTGGGGGTGGGCGCCGGGGGTGGGGCGTACGGCGTGCGGGCCGCACGTCGCCGCGCAACCGCCTGACCACGCACTACAGCGGTGTGCGCGGGGGCGTTCCCTGGCCCCGGCGCACACCGGAGATCTCACATCTGGGACATTTCTCTATGCTCTCCATGCTTTCCGCGCGCAAGAAGACCCTCGCGGCCGCGGCGCTGCTCGCCGCCGCCTCCCTCACCCTCACCGCCTGCGGCGGCGAGGACGAGGCCGGTTCACCGGTCGCCGTGGTCTCCGAGGAGCCCGGTTCGGACAAGGCCGCCACCGTTCTCGACCAGCCGTTCGAGAAGCCGGACCTGGTCCTGACGGACACCCACGGCAAGTCCTACGACCTTCGCAAGGAGACCGCGGGCAAGCCCACGCTCATCTACTTCGGTTACACCAACTGCCCGGACGTCTGCCCCCTGACGATGAGCAACATCGCCGTCGCCAAGAAGCAGCTGCCCAAGGCGCAGCAGGACGAGCTGCGGGTCGTCTTCGTCACCACCGACCCGGACCGCGACACCCCACAGGCGCTCGGCAAGTGGCTCAAGGGCATCGACCCCCAGGTGGTCGGGCTGACCGGGGACTTCGCCACCGTCCAGGCCGGCGCCCGCACCCTCGGCATCTCCATCGAGCCGCCGGTGAAGGAGAAGGGCAAGATCGTCTCCACCCACGGCACCCAGGTCATCGCCTTCTCGCCGAAGACCGACGGCGGATACGTCCTCTACGGCGAGGACGCCACCGTGGACGACTACACCAAGGACCTGCCCAAGCTGGTCGAGGGGAAGAACCCGTGAGGCGACTCGCGGCGGCGTCCCTGCTCACGGCCGCGGCGCTGGCCCTCGCCGGCTGCGGCTCCGGCTCCGGCGGCGACTCCGGTTCCGGTCCGTCCGGCGCGGACCTCTCCGTCAGCGCCGCCTACATGCCGCAGCCCGTCTCGGACTCCATGGCGGCCGGCTTCCTCACCCTCACCAACGACGGCGGAACGGCGGCCGAGCTGACCTCGGTCACCAGCGACCTCGGCGAGGTCACCGTGCACGAGACCGTCGGCTCGGCGATGCGCGAGCTGACGAACGCCGAGGTGCCCGCCCATGGCGAACTCGTGCTCGAAAGCGGGGGAAACCATCTGATGTTCGAGAAGCTCACGCGCAAGCCGAAGCAGGGTGAGACGGTCGAGGTCGAACTGCACTTCGCCGGGGCCGACCCGGTCACGGTCGAGATGCCCGTGAAGCCGGCGACCTACCGCCCCGCGTCCGGACAGTGAGGGAGGGACCACCGTGACGCAGACCGTCGCCCCGCGCCTGAGGAGCCTGGTGCTGCTGCTCCTGGCCGTCGCCGGCACGCTCCTCGCCGGTGCCGCGCCGGCCTCCGCGCACGCCGCGCTCACCGGCAGCGACCCCCGGCAGGGCACGGTGGTCGAGAAGGCGCCCGCGCAGGTGTCGCTCACCTTCTCCGAGAGCGTCGCGCTCTCCGACGACTCGGTGCGGGTGCTCGACCCCAAGGGCGGACGCGCCGACACCGGTGAGGCGCGCGGCACCGGCGGGACCACCTACGCCGTCGCGCTGCGGCCCGGCCTGCCCGACGGCACCTACACCGTCAGCTACCAGGTGGTGTCGGCGGACAGCCACCCCGTCGCCGGCGCGTTCACCTTCTCCATCGGCGCGCCCTCCGCGACGTCCGTCACGGTGTCCGGCGGGTCGGCGGGCGGCGGAGCCGTCGGCGTCCTCTACGGCTTCGGTCGCTATCTGTCGTACGCCGGGTTCATCGTGCTGGTCGGCGGCGCCGCCTTCGTCCTCGCCTGCTGGCCGGGCGGAGCGGGGGTGCGGGCCGTGCAGCGGCTGGTCGTCTCCGGCTGGGTGACCCTCACCGCGGCCACCCTCGGCCTGCTCCTCCTGCGCGGCGCCTACACGACCTCCGGGAAGCTCGGGGACGTCTTCGACCTGGAGCTGCTCGGGCAGGTCCTGCAGACCAAGACCGGCGCGGCCCTGGTGTCGCGGCTGCTGCTGCTCGCCGCGGCGGCGCTGTTCATCGCGGTGCTCTTCGGGGCCTTCGCCAAGCGGTTCGAGGCGCGGGGCGAGGGGGACGCCGAGGCCGAGAAGGAGATGCGCGACCTGACCTTCGGGCTCGCCGTCGGCGGAGTCGTGGTGGCCGCCGGACTCGCCGCGAGCTGGGCCATGGCCGAGCACGCCTCCACCGGGCTCCAGCCGGGCATCGCCATGCCCGTCGACATCGTCCACCTGCTGGCGGTCGCGGCCTGGCTCGGCGGACTCGCCGCGCTGCTCGTCTCGCTCTACCGGGCCCCCGTCGAGGCCCCGCTCACGGCCACCGCCGTACGACGGTTCTCCCAGGTCGCCTTCGGCAGTGTGCTGGCGCTGGTGGCGACCGGCCTCTACCAGTCGTGGCGGCAGGTCGGCACCTGGTCGGCGCTGACCGGCACCCGGTACGGGCAACTGCTGTGCGTGAAGGCCGGGCTCGTGGTGCTGCTCGTCGGCATCGCGTGGATCTCGCGGCGATGGACCGGGCAGCTGACGGACACCGTGCCGACGGGCGCGACGCGAGGCAGGGAACGGGTGGCGGCACGCGCCGGGGGCGCGGGGGATGCCGGGAAGGCCGGGGCCGCTGGGGACGGGGATGCCGGGAAGGCCGGGGCCGTCGCGGCCGGAGATGCACCCAAGGACGCCGGCAAGGGTGGTTCGGACGGCGCCGATTCGGCGCGTGCCGCGCAACTCGCGCGGCAGCGGGCCGCCGTGGACGCCGCGCGGCGGAAGCGGCTCAGGGACGCCGATCCGCACCGCTTCGGCCTGCGCCGCTCGGTGCTCGCCGAGGCGGGCGTCGCCGTCGCCCTGCTCGCCGTCACCACCGTGCTGACGTCCACCGAGCCGGGCCGGACCGAGGAGGAGGCGAAGGCGGCCACGGCGGCCTCGTCGTCCACCTCGACGACCGGGACCGTCACGCTGGACATGCCGTTCGACACCGGCGGCGAGGACGGCAAGGGCGTCGTCCGTGTCGACCTCGACCCCGCGCGGGTCGGCGCCAACGCGATGCACGTCTATGTGACACGGCCCAACGGCCGGGCCTTCGACATCCCCGAGGTGAAGATCGCCTTCACCCTGGAGTCCCAGGACATCGGGCCGCTGCCCGTCGTCCCGGACCACATCACCACCGGACACTGGTCGGCGAGCGGAGTGCAGATCCCCATGGCGGGCGAATGGAAGATCGCCGTGACCGTGCGCACCTCCGACATCGACCAGGTGACCGTCGACAAGAACGCGCAGATCGGCTGAACCGCACATGCCTGACCAGTCCATTCCGGAGGCCCGGACGCCCGAGGCGCCCCCCGCGGACGGCGCCGGGAAGCGCGCCGCCCAGGAGGGCATCTCCCGCCGCCGGCTGCTCGGCACCGCCGGGGCCACCGGGCTCGTGCTCGGCGCGGCCGGCGGGGCCGTCGGCTACACCGCGGCGCCTTCCGAGGCGACCCCGCTCACCTCGCTCGGCGCCGGGGAGGTGATGTTTCACGGGAAACATCAGCCCGGCATCACCACGCCGATGCAGTCCCGCGGTCATCTCGTCGCCTTCGACCTCGCCGCGGGCGCGGGCCGCAAGGAGGCCGCCGCGCTGCTGCGCCGCTGGTCGGAGACGGCCCGGAGGCTGATGGCGGGTGAACCGGCCCGGCAGGACGACACGGATGTCGCCCGCGACGCCGGACCCTCGTCCCTCACGGTCACCTTCGGCTTCGGGCACAGCTTCTTCGGCCGTACGGGTCTGGAGAAGCAGCGGCCCGTCGCGCTCGACCCGCTGCCCGACTTCTCCTCCGACCAGCTGGACAAGGCGCGCAGCAACGGCGACCTGTGGGTGCAGATCGGTGCGAACGACGCCCTGGTCGCCTTCCACGCGCTGCGCGCGCTCCAGAAGGACGCGGGCAGCGCGGCCCGGGTCCGCTGGCAGATGAACGGCTTCAACCGCTCGCCGGGCGCCACCGCCCAGCCCATGACGGCCCGCAATCTGATGGGCCAGATCGACGGCACCCGCAATCCCAAGCCCGAGGAGTCCGACTTCGACCGGCGGATCTTCGTGCCCGCGAACGGGGAGCCCGCGTGGATGGCGGACGGCTCCTACGCCGTCGTACGCCGCATCCGCATGCTCCTCGACGACTGGGAGCAGCTGTCGGTGAAGGCCCAGGAGGAGGTCATCGGGCGCCGCAAGTCCGACGGGGCGCCGCTGTCGGGAGGCGACGAGGCCACCGAGATGGACCTGGAGAAGACCGACGCCGAGGGCGCTCTGGTGGTGCCGATCAACGCGCACGCCCGGATCACCCGGCCCGACCAGAACGGCGGTGCGGCGATGCTGCGCCGGCCCTTCTCCTTCCACGACGGCATCGACGGCGACGGGGTGCCCGACGCGGGACTGCTGTTCATCTGCTGGCAGGCGGACCCGCTGCGGGGCTTCGTGCCGGTGCAGCGCAAGCTCGACCGCGGTGACGCGCTCTCGCGGTTCGTCCGGCACGAGGCGAGCGGGCTGTTCGCGGTGCCGGGCGGGGCGGCGGAGGGCGAGTACGTGGGGCAGCGGCTGCTGGAGGGGTAGTGGCGCGCGGGCACGGAGGGCGTCGGTGGCCGGGGAGGACGTCGGCGGGGGTCGGCGGGTGTGGTGTGCGTGTCACTCCCCTGAGGGGCCTTTGGTGAGACGTCCGAGCCGGGTGCCGAGGGGCCCATTAGGGTGAGGACATGCCAGCCAGCTATGCGTATCTCGGCCCCGAAGGAACCTTCACCGAAGTCGCTCTGCGCACGCTGCCGGAGGCGGCGACACGGGAGCTGATCCCGTACGTGTCCGTGCAGTCCGCGCTCGACGCGGTCCGCAACGGCGAGGCCGAGGCCGCGTTCGTGCCGATCGAGAACTCCGTCGAGGGAGGTATCACCACCACCCTGGACGAGCTGGTCGCGGGCCGGCCGCTGATGATCTACCGCGAGGTGCTGCTCTCCATCACCTTCGCGCTGCTGGTGCGGCCCGGCACCGAGCTGTCGGACATCAAGACGGTCAGCGCGCACCCGGCGGCCCAGCCGCAGGTGCGCAACTGGCTGAAGGCGAACCTGCCGGACGCGACCTGGGAGTCCGCCGCCTCGAACGCGGACGCCGCCCGGCTGGTGCAGGAGGGCCGCTTCGACGCCGCCTTCGCCGGTGAGTTCGCGGCCGCCCGGTACGGCCTGGAGGCCCTGGAGACCGAGATCCACGACGCGGAGAACGCCCAGACCCGCTTTGTGCTGGTGGGCCGCCCGGCCCGGCCCGCGGCGCCGACCGGCGCGGACAAGACCTCCGTGGTGCTGTGGCAGCGCGACGACCATCCAGGTGCGCTGCGCGATCTGCTGGGGGAGTTCGCCTCCCGCGGGATCAACCTGATGCTGCTCCAGTCCCGGCCCACCGGCGCAGGCATCGGCAACTACTGCTTCTGCATCGACGCCGAGGGCCATATCTCCGACCGCAGGGTGGCCGAGGCGCTGACGGGGCTGAAGCGGATCTGTCTCCAGGTGCGCTTCCTCGGTTCCTACCCGCGCGCGGATGTGCGGCCGGGTGAGCTGCTGCCGCCGCACCAGGGCACCTCGGACCAGGAGTTCTCGGATGCGGCCGACTGGGTGGCGCGCTGCCAGGACGGCCGTTTCTAGTCTCGTTGCCGGTCGGCTGTAGCCGGTCGTACCTGTGGTACCTGCTGATTTTTGTTATCCACAGAAGTTATCCACAGGTCCGCTTCTCGACCTGGGGACAAGTCGACACCGAAGTGCCGTTCAGTCGACAAATCGGCCTACAGGCCACAAGGCCGTCCACAGGCGCCTAGGTCACCCTTCGTCCACCTGTTTCCTTCGATCAATCCTTTGGGGCGACCCATTTCCACTCGAAAGTGGGGGTGGGGCCGGTTTGGATCGGGAATTCCTCGCCCGGCTCGTCCGATTCGGAATGATCGCCTCCGGCATCCACAGATCTTTCGCACACCCTGTGGATAACTTTCGACGGTTGTGGATTCCTGTGGACGGAGGCGGCCCAAGTCCCGTGCCGCACAAGGGAATCCGGTCAACCGCGCCCCGTGGGTCGTGACCCGTTCCGGGGGATGGGATCCTTTTTATTGACACCCTCGAGCAGAGCGGGCAATTGTCGCAGAAGGGCACGAAAGCCGCGACGCGGAATAGTGAGTCGTGGGCCGTCACCCGGCACCGGTAGCCTGGAGCGCGTGATTGACCTTCGCCTGCTCCGTGAGGACCCCGACCGTGTGCGCGCCTCCCAGCGCGCTCGTGGAGAGGACGTCGCGCTCGTCGACGCTCTCCTGTCTGCCGACGAGAGGCGCAGGTCGTCCGGCGTCCGCTTCGACGAACTGCGGTCCGAGCAGAAGTCGCTCGGCAAGCTCATCCCGAAGGCCTCGCCGGACGAGAAGGCCGAGCTGCTGAAGCGGGCCGAAGAGCTGAAGGCCGACGTCAAGGCCGCCGACGCCGAGCGCGACGCGGCCGACACCGAGACCCAGGAGCTGCTGCTCAAGCTCGGCAACCTCGTCCACCCCGACGTGCCCGTCGGCGGCGAGGAGGACTTCGTCACGCTGGAGACGCACGGCGCCATCCGTGACTTCGGTGCCGAGGGCTTCGAGCCCAAGGACCACCTGGAGCTGGGCCAGCTGCTCGGTGCCATCGACGTCGAGCGCGGCGCGAAGGTCTCCGGCTCCCGCTTCTACTTCCTCACCGGCGTCGGCGCGCTGCTGGAGCTCGCACTGGTCAACGCCGCGATGGCGCAGGCCACGGCGGCCGGCTTCACGCCGATGCTGACGCCCGCGCTGGTGCGCCCGCAGTCGATGGCCGGCACCGGCTTCCTCGGCCAGGCCGCGCAGGACGTCTACCACCTCCAGAACGACGACCTGTACCTGGTCGGCACCTCCGAGGTGGCGCTCGCCGCGTACCACATGGACGAGATCATCGAGGCCGACCGCCTCCCGCTGCGCTACGCGGGCTTCTCGCCCTGCTTCCGCCGTGAGGCCGGCTCGCACGGCAAGGACACCCGCGGCATCTTCCGCGTCCACCAGTTCGACAAGGTCGAGATGTTCTCGTACGTCGACCCGGAGGACTCGCAGGCCGAGCACCAGCGCCTGCTGGAGTGGGAGAAGCAGTGGCTGACCTCGCTGGAGCTGCCGTTCCGGGTGATCGACGTCGCCTCCGGTGACCTCGGTTCCTCGGCGGCCCGCAAGTTCGACTGCGAGGCGTGGATCCCGACCCAGGGCAAGTACCGCGAGCTGACCTCGACCTCGGACTGCACCGAGTTCCAGTCCCGCCGGCTGTCGATCCGCGTCCGTGACGGCAAGCAGGTCCGGCCGCTGGCCACGCTCAACGGCACCCTGTGCGCCGTGCCGCGCACGATCGTCGCGATCCTGGAGAACCACCAGCAGGCGGACGGCTCGGTGCGGGTGCCCGAGGTGCTGCGTCCGTACCTCGGCGGCCGTGAGGTCCTGGAGCCGGTCGCCAAGTGAGTACGGCCACCGGGTTCCCGTTCCGCCTGATCGCCACCGACCTCGACGGAACGCTGCTGCGCTCCGACGGGTCGGTCTCGCGGCGCACCCGTGACGCGCTCGCCGCGGCCACCGCGGCGGGCGCCGCCCATATCGTCGTCACCGGGCGGGCGGTCCCCTGGACCCGGCCCATCCTCGACGACCTCGGCTACCAGGGACTCGCGGTCTGCGGCCAAGGCGCCCAGGTCTACCACGCCGGCGAGGACCGGCTGCTGACCTCGGTGACGCTGGACCGTCAGCTGGCCGGGGTGGCGCTGGCGAAGATCGAGGCGGAGGTCGGCCCGCTGTACCTGGCGGCCAGCCGGGACGGTCTGAACGGCGATGTCCTGGTGGGGCCGGGTTACGCGGTGCAGGGCTCCCTGCCGGCCACCCCGTTCACAGACGCCGCGGATCTGTGGAGCGCCCCGCTGAACAAGCTCTACATCCAGCACCCGACGCTCGGCGACGACGAGCTGGCCGAGATCGCCACCCGCGCGGCCGGCGGTTTCGTCACCGTCGTGGTGGCGGGCGAGGGCATCGTGGAGCTGCTGCCGCTCGGTCTGTCCAAGGCCACCGGACTGTCGCTGGCGGCCCGTAGGCTCGGGGTGAAGGCCGCGGAGACCATCGCCTTCGGCGACATGCCCAACGACATCCCGATGTTCGGCTGGGCGTCCCGGGGCGTGGCGATGGCCAACGCCCACGAGGAGCTGAGGGCGATCGCGGACGAGGTGACCGCCTCCAACGAGGAGGACGGGATCGCCGTGGTGCTGGAGCGGTTGCTGGGCTGACGGCCCAGCCCCGGCCCCAGCCCAGCCCCAGCCCCGGCCCGGCCCAGCCCCGGCCCAGCCGGGCTAGGCGCCCCTGCCGCACCGGGACGGGGGTGCGGCGGGGACACTGTGCGGAGGATGCACGGATCGAACGTGCGCGGGCTTCACAGCCCGACCATGGCTCAGCAAGCCAGTGCCTTGCCTCTCGGCCAATCCTCCGGGTGGGCGGCCCACGCGAGTGCGATTCGCGTGCTCGAAGCGGCCGCCCCGGGCAGCTCCCCGTGCGGGGCGGGACTCGACGGAGCGGTGGCGACTACTCCGGAGCCCGCCGCGGGCTGCCCTGTCGGGAGCTCGGCGTACTGCCGTGCATCGACATCGCCGACCTCCTCTCCCGGCTCGTGGTCGGACGACAACCACTGTGCCGGGAGGGGGAGTCGGGCGCCACCGATTAACCTCCGGTGCGCGCGGGCCGCTCCTACTCCTCGCCCGCCAGGGTCAGCGAGCGCAGCTTCTGCCCGGCGTACCAGGTGGCCAGGACGGTCACCGCGGCCAGCAGGACCGTCGCCGTGGTCAGGCCGACGTCGGAGGTGATCAGGTCGCCGCCGGAGACCTTCTGGGCCACCGCCAGCGACCACTGCTGGACACTCAGCGTGCGGGCGCCGGGCACCAGCGAGCCGAACAGCGCCTCCCAGACCAGCGCGTAGACCAGCCCGAGGATCACGGCGTGCCGCGAGACCGTGCCGATCAGCAGGAAGAGCGCCGCGTAGGCGATGGAGGCGACCAGGGCCGCCACCGTGTAGGCGACGGCGATCTGCTGGCCGTTGCCGTTCAGGATCAGGCCCGCGACCAGGGTCGGGACGGCGGAGAACACCATGGTCACGGCGATGGCGACGATCAGCTTGGTGTAGATGATCGTGGGCCGCTTCAGCGGCTTGGACAGCAGGTACACCACGGAGCCGTCGTCGATCTCCGGGCCGATCGCGCCGGTGCCGGCGATCACGCCGATGATCGGCACCATGGTGGCGAGCGCGAAGCCGCCGAGGACGTTGACGGCCGTCTGGTCGTCGGCGCCGGACAGCGCGCGCACCGCCACGGCGATCACGATCAGCAGCAGCGGCAGCGCGCCGAGGATGAGGGCCCGGCGGCGGCCGAGCAGGGCTCGATAGGTGAGCCGGGCGACAGTGGGGTCGTACATCTTCGGCCTCCTACGCCGCGACCAGATACGAGAACACGGACTCCAGGGACTCGTCCGACGGCGAGACGGTCAGCAGCCGGATGCCGTGCTCCCTGGCCACCCTGGGCAGCAGGGCGGTGAAGCGGCCGAAGTCGACGGCCTGGATCCGCAGCGCGCCCTCCGCGAGGTCCACCTCGATGCCGGCGGTCGACGGGTCGGCGATCAGCGCGGCCGCGAGGGCGCGGTCGTCGCTGGAGCGCACCAGATAGCGGTGCGGTCGGTCCGTCATCAGGCGGCGGATCTTGCGGAAGTCGCCGCTGGCCGCGTGCCGTCCGGCGACCACGACCTCGATGTGCCAGGCGAGCTGTTCCACCTCTTCGAGGATGTGCGAGGAGAACAGCACGGTGCGGCCCTCGTCGCCCATCCGGCGCAGCAGGTCCATCAGCTGCATCCGCTGGCGCGGGTCCATGCCGTTGAAGGGCTCGTCGAGCAGCAGCAGCGAGGGGTCGTGGACGAGGGCGGAGGCCATCTTCACGCGCTGCCGCATGCCCTTGGAGTAGGTGGCGATACGGCGGTCCTGCGCGTACTCCATCTCCACGGTGGCCAGGGCCTTCTGGGCGGCCTTGGCGCCCAGTCCGTGCAGTTCGGCGTTGGCGAGGACGAACTCGTGGCCGGTGAGGAAGTCGTACATCGCCTCCCGCTCGGGGACGATGCCGATGTGGCGGTAGATCTGCTCGTTGCGCCACACCTGCTGCCCGTCGAGGGTGACCGAGCCGGTGGAGGGGGCGAGGAAGCCGCCCATCATGTTGATGAGGGTGGACTTTCCGGCGCCGTTGGGGCCGAGCAGGCCGGTGACGCCGGGGCCGATGGTCATGGTGACGTCGTTGACGGCGACCACGTTGCCGAACCAGCGGGAGACATGGTCGATGCTGAGCGTGGTCACAGGCCCACCTTCCGGTAGCGGCGCATCAGCAGGCCGTAGCAGCCGGCGATGAGGCCGAGGGCGACGAGGACGTAGACGACTCCCTGGCCGTCGGTGGGGCCGACGCCGCCCGGGAAGGTCGAGTCGGCGCCGAGGAAGGCGGACTGCACTCCATCGATCAGGGAGATCGGCGAGAAGAGGCCGATCCAGCCGATGGCGTCCGTGGTGCCCTGGTCGTGGGCGATGGCCTGGAGGGTGGAGACCGCGCCGTAGGTGATGGTCAGGACCGCGATCACGGCGGCGATGCCGAAGCCTCGGCGCGGGGTGACCGCGGCGATGACCAGTCCGAGGCCGGCGAAGAGCAGTGAGAGCAGTGCCACGGAGGTGAGCCCCTGGGCGAATCCCTTGGTCTGGTCGGCGAAGTCGAGCTTGGCGAGCAGGGCGCCCACCCAGAGCACGAGCAGCGGGGTGGCGGTGAGCAGGAACATCGCCGAGGCCAGCGCCGCGTACTTGGCGCGGACGTAGTCGGCGATCTCCATGGGCCGGGAGAAGTACAGCGGGACGGTCTTGAAGCGCAGGTCGCGGGAGACCGACTGGGGTGCCTGGGAGGCGACGTACAGGCTGATCACGGCCTGCATCAGGATCGCGTAGCGGGTGTAGTCGACCGGGAGTTCGTTCGCCTTGGTGACGACGGCGACCGCGACCATGATGCCGGCGGGCAGGCACATCACCGCGAACAGCAGCATCGGCAGCACCTTGGACTTGGCCGAGCGGCCGAGGCCGTAGGAGCCGCGCAGGGACTGCGAGTACAGCGAGCGGCGGGCGTAGGCGCGGCCCAGGCGGGGGCCGTCGTAGCTGCGGTAGCCGATGTTGTGGATGCGGGTCTGGTCACCCGGAGGTGCCGGGACGGGGTGCTCAACGGCCATGGCCCACGGCCTCCTTCCGCTGGTCGCCGGTCTCCTGGAAGACCTCCGAGATGTGGTGGCGGCGCTGCTCCATGCGGACCAGGCCTAGACCGAGGTCGGCGACGACGTCGCGGACCAGGTCGTAGGTCTCCTCGCCCTGGGCGGTGAGCAGCAGGACGTGGCCCGCGCCGGGCAGACCGCCGCCGTGGTCGACGGTGATGCCGCGGGCGAGGAGCGCCTCGCGCACCGCGCGGGTGCCGTCGGGGTGTTCGTCGGTGTCGGTGACCTCGATGGCCAGGGTGGTGGTGGTCTGGGTGAAGTCGGTGGTGGAGCTGGAGCGCAGCAGCTTGCCGCCGTCGACGACGACCACGTGGTCGCAGGTGCGTTCCAGTTCGCCCAGCAGGTGGGAGGTGACCAGGACCGAGATGCCGAAGTCGGTGTGGATGCGGCGGATCAGGGCGAGCATGTCGTCCCGGCCGACCGGGTCGAGGCCGTTGGTCGGCTCGTCCAGGAAGACCAGCCGCGGGTCGTGGACGAGGGCCTGGGCGAGCTTGACGCGCTGTTTCATGCCGGTGGAGTAGCCGCCGATGGGGCGGTAGCGCTCCTCGTACAGCCCCACGTGCCGCAGGGTGTCCGCGGTGCGTTCGCGGGCGGCGGCGGGCGGGAGGCCGGACATACGGGCCATGTGGACGACGAACTCGGTGGCCGAGACGTCGGGCGGCAGGCAGTCGTGCTCCGGCATGTAGCCGACGCGCTCGCGGATGGCGGCGCCCTCGGTGGCGACGTCGAGTCCGAGCACTTCGGCGCGGCCCTCGGTGGCCGGGGACAGACCCAGCAGGATCTTGATCAGTGTGGACTTGCCGGCCCCGTTGGCTCCGACGAGTCCCGTCACACCGGGCCCGACGTCCACGGAGAGCCGGTCAAGCGCGGTCACCCGGGGGAACCGCTTGCTCAGGCTTTCGGTCGCGATCACAGTCACAGGCATGACGGTAGTGACGCGGACCACGCCGGTCGTCAGACCGCAGAGCCGTCTTCGGGTCAGCCTCCGGTAGTACGGGCCCGTAGGGGATGCCGTGCCTGAGAGCTACGGACCGTCCGCCGCACCTCTGTGACCTGGCCTTTCTCCCGTTCCGTCAGGAGTCGCGATCAAGCCTATTGACGCGGACTCTAACAACTGCGAGATTCGGGGCAGTCAAGTTACGGGCGCGTAGCGCGGTCGAAGGGGTCGGTATGACCACGGCGGTGACAAGCGAACTCTCCACGGAACTGAACGGATTCCGGCAGGTCCAGCAGCTGGCGTACGCCTGCGCGGAGGCCGTGGCCGCGCGGCTGAAGCCCGGTGTGACCGAGCGGGAGGCGGCGCGGATGCAGCGGGAGTGGCTGCGCGAGCGGGGCGTCCGGGACTGGTTCCACCTCCCCTTCGCCTGGTTCGGCGACCGCACCGCGTTCGCCGGCTTCCGCATCCCGCTCCAGTTCTTCCCCACCGACCGCCGGCTGGAGCCCGGGATGCCGTTCATCCTGGACATGGCCCCCGTGTACGAGGGCTACACCGCCGACATCGGCTACTCCGGCTCCCTCGGCGTCAACCCCGTGCAGAACAAGCTGATGGCCGACCTGGAGGCGCATCGCGAGCTGATCCTGCGCGAGGTGCGCGAACGCCGCTCGCTGCGGGAGATCTACGAGGACGTCGACCGCCTGATGGTCCGCCAGGGCTACGCCAACCGGCATCGCGCGTATCCCTTCGGCGTGATCGCGCACAAGGTCGACCGGGTGCGCGAACGGCGCTTCTCGCCCCGGCTGTTCGGATTCGGGACGCAGTCCCTGAAGGGCCTGGCGGCCGACGCGCTGCACGGCCACCGCGAAGGCTGGTCGCCGCTGTGGTCCCCGTACCGCTTCTCCGACCATCCGCCGCGGCCCGGTCTGTGGGCGGTCGAACCGCATCTCGGCTTCCGGGGCACCGGCGCCAAGTTCGAGGAGATCCTGGTCGTCACCGACTCCTGGGACCCCGCGCAGAGCGCCTTCTGGCTGGACGACGATCTGCCGCACGTGCGGCGCTGGACGGAGGAGAAGTGACGGTGCTCAGGGGCGCGCGGGAGCGCTGGGTGCGGACCGGAGGCGTCGAGCTGTGCGTGGCCGAGCTGGGGGACCCGGCGCAGCCGACGGTGGTCCTGGTGCACGGCTACCCGGACAGCAAGGAGGTCTGGTCGGAGGTGGCCGCACGGCTCGCCGGCCGCTTCCACGTGGTGCTCTACGACGTACGCGGCCACGGCCGCTCGACCGCGCCGCGGCCGCTGCGCGGCGGATTCACGCTGGAGAAGCTGACGGACGACTTCCTCGCCGTCGCCGACGCGGTCAGCCCCGGCCGGCCGGTCCACCTGGTCGGCCACGACTGGGGCTCGGTGCAGGCCTGGGAGTTCGTCACGGTCAAGCGCACCGAGGGCCGGATCGCCTCCTTCACCTCGATGTCCGGGCCCAGCCTCGACCACTTCGGGCACTGGATCACCAGGCGTCTCAAGCGGCCCACCCCCCGCCGGGTCGGACAGCTCCTCGGGCAGGGCGCCAAGTCCTGGTACGTCTACCTGCTGCACACCCCCGCGCTCCCCGAACTCGCCTGGCGCGGCCCCCTCGGCAAGGCCTGGCCGCGCATCCTCGAGCGGTTCGAGAAGACCCCGCGCGGCGACTACCCCACCTCGTCGCTGCCCCAGGACGCGGCCCACGGCGCCTGGCTGTACCGCGACAACGTCCGGGCCCGGCTGCGCCGCCCGCGCGCGGACGCGTACGCGCACGCGCCCGTGCAGCTCGTCACCCCGCTCGGCGACGCCTTCCTGTCCGAGCGGCTCTACGACGAACTGGAGCGGTGGGCGCCGCAGCTGACCCGGCGGACCCTGCCCGCCAAGCACTGGGTGCCGCGCACCCGGCCCGATCAGCTCGCCGCCTGGATCGAGGAGTTCGTGACCGGGGTCGAGGGCGGCCGTACGGCCCCGGCGGCCGGGAAGGGGCGGTACGCCGACCGCTTCGGCGGGCAGCTGGTGCTGGTCACCGGCGCGGGCAGCGGCATCGGGCGGGCCACGGCGTACGCCTTCGCCGAGGCCGGGGCACGGGTGGTCGCCGTCGACCGGGACGCGGAGGCGGCGGCGCGCACGGCGGAGATGGCACGGCTGCTCGGCGCTCCCGCGGCCTGGGCGGAGACGGTGGACGTCTCCGCCGAAGCGGAGATGGAGAAGCTGGCGGCGAAGGTCGCGGCCGAGTACGGGGTCGTCGACGTCCTGGTGAACAACGCCGGCATCGGGCTGTCCGGGTCCTTCTTCGACACCACGCCCGACGACTGGAAGAAGGTCCTCGACGTCAACCTGTGGGGGGTCATCCACGGGTGCCGGCTGTTCGGGAGGCAGATGGCCGACCGCGGGCAGGGCGGGCACATCGTCAACACCGCGTCGGCGGCGGCCTACCAGCCGTCCAGGGCACTGCCCGCGTACAGCACCTCCAAGGCGGCCGTGCTGATGCTGAGCGAGTGCCTGCGGGCCGAACTCGCCGGTCGCGGCATCGGGGTGAGCGCGATCTGCCCCGGGCTGGTGAACACCAGCATCACCGCCACCGCGCGGTTCGCGGGAGCCGACGCGGAGGAGGAACGGCGGCGGCAGAAGCGCACGGCGAAGCTGTACGGGCTGCGGAACTATCCGCCGGAGAAGGTCGCCGACGCGATCCTGCGGGCCGTGGTGCGCGACGAGGCGGTGGTGCCGGTGACGCCGGAGGCCCGTGGGGCGTACCTGCTGGGGCGGTTCGCACCGCGGGTGCTGCGCAGGCTCGCCCGGGTGCGGCCGCCGGTCTGACCGCACCGGCCGCCGCTCACCAACCCCGCTGTCAGTGCCCCCCTCTACCCTCGTGAGCGATGGCACAGATCTGGAAGTGCGCGGGGCTGCGCTGGTCCGGGGGCGGGCCCGTGCTGCGGTGGGACGGCGGCCGGCACAGTGCGCTGACCTGGGGGCAGCGGGTGGCCTTCCGGGTCGTGGACGGAGGTGGGCGGACATGTGTGGGAGCGCGGGGGCACGCCTGTCCGCGGCGCGCCGCGGTGCCGGGGCGGAGCACCGGCGCCCGGTGCGAGGAGTGCGCGCGGCTGGACCGGGCGCACTCCGTGGCCGCCGACACGATCGCCGACGACCCGCGGCCGTACCACGTGTACCTGGCCTGGTTCGGGCCCGGCATGGCCAAGGTCGGCATCACCGCCGTCGAGCGGGGGTCCGCGCGGCTGCTGGAGCAGGGCGCGATCTGCTTCACCTGGCTCGGAGCCGGGCCGCTGATGGCCGCCCGGCGCACGGAGGAGCTGCTGCGTGCCGCGCTGGGCGTGCCGGACCGGATCCCGTACGCCGAGAAGCGGGCCGTGCGGGCCGCGCTGCCGCCGACCCGGGCCGAGCGGGCGGCGGAGACGGCCGCGCTGCACGCCCGCGCGCTCGCCCTGGCCGGCTGGCCGGAGTCGCTGGCCCCCGAACCCTTCGACCCGGTCGACCACGTCGGCGCGTTCGGCCTCGCGGGCGGGCCGCCGGCCGTCGGGGAGGTGACCGAGCTGGTGCCCGGCGGGGCGGTGAGCGGGACGCTGGTGGCGGCCGCCGGTCCCGACCTGCACGTGGCGACGGACGGCGGCGGGGTCGTCGTGCTCGACACCCGGCTGATGGCGGGGTGGGAGCTGGGGGCCGCCGCGGGCGATGAGCCGGCGGTGCCGGTGCGGGAGCTGAGAGGGGCGCGGGCGCACCTTCAGGACGGGCTGTTCTGAGGGCGGGCGGCGCGCCGTGGCGACCGGTGGCCGCGGGTGCCGCGCCGGGCCGTCGGCCGGGCGCGGAGCCGTGTGCCGGCTGAGAGCCCGCTTTCCCCCTCCTGTGCGTTTCTCAGGAAAATCACAGGTTGCCGAAAGGGCGCTCTCAGAGGACCCGGACATGGTGTCCAGCATGACCACGACCTCGCCCCAGGGGCGCACCGAACTGCTGAGGCCGGACGGGAGCCCCGTCCGGGTGCTTGTGGTGGACGACGAGCTGTCGATCACCGAGCTGCTGTCCATGGCCCTGCGGTACGAGGGATGGCAGATCAGGACCGCGGGCGACGGCCACGGTGCCGTGCAGACCGCGCGGGAGTTCCGGCCGGACGCCGTCGTCCTGGACATGATGCTGCCGGACATGGACGGACTGACGGTCCTCGGCCGGCTGCGCCGCGAGCTGCCCGACGTGCCCGTGCTCTTCCTGACCGCCAAGGACGCCGTCGAGGACCGCATCGCCGGGCTCACCGCGGGCGGCGACGACTACGTCACCAAGCCGTTCAGCCTGGAGGAGGTCGTCGCCCGGCTGCGCGGACTCATCCGCCGCTCGGGCGCCGCCGACCGCCGCTCCGACTCGACGCTGGTCGTCGGCGACCTCACCCTGGACGAGGACAGCCACGAGGTCACCCGCGGCGGCGACTCCATCCACCTGACCGCGACCGAGTTCGAGCTGCTGCGCTTCCTGATGCGCAACCCGCGGCGCGTGCTCAGCAAGGCGCAGATCCTGGACCGCGTCTGGTCCTACGACTTCGGCGGCCAGGCCAATGTGGTCGAGCTGTACATCTCCTATCTGCGGCGGAAGATCGACGCCGGCCGGGAGCCGATGATCCACACCCGGCGCGGGGCCGGCTACCTGATCAAGCCCGCCGTGTCATGAGCGGGCGACGACGGACGCGGACGCGGGCGCGACGGGCACGGCAGCCACGCACCCTGCGGACGCGGCTCGTCGTCGCGTCCGTGGTGCTGATCGCCGTGGTCTGCGCGGTGATCGGCACCGTGACGACGGTCGCGCTCCACTCCCACCTGTACGAGCAGCTGGACGGCCAGCTCCGGGAGGTCGCCGCCCGCGCGACCGGCGTCCCGCCCAACGACGACGGGAACCCCGGCGGCCCGCTCGGCGAGGCCGACAAGAAGGACAAGTTCGAAAAGCCCGATCTGGCCACGTTCGTCGAGCGGGGCCCCCAGCCGGGCGGCACCATCGCGGCCGAGGTGCGAAACGGCTCGATCACCGACGCCAAGGTCGGCAAGAAGACCAGGGACGACAACGACGTCCCGCAGCTGAACCCCGAGTCGCTGAACGAGTCGCAGACCGCCGCGCTCGGCTCGGTCGCCCAGGACGGCCGTCCGCACACCGTGGCCATCCCCGGGCTCGGCGAGTACCGCGCCCTCTTCCAGACCGGCGCCGACGGCGACAGCTACTACGTCGCCGTCCCGACCGCCGACGTCACCGGCACCATCAACACCCTGATCCTCGTCGAGATCAGTGTCACCGCCGCCGGCCTGCTCGCCGCGTCCCTCGCGGGCGCCGTCATCGTCGGCGTCGCCACCCGTCCGCTGCGCAAGGTCGCCGCCACCGCCACCCGCGTCTCCGAACTCCCCCTGCACAGCGGCGAGGTCAACCTCGACGAGCGGGTCCCCGAGGCGGAGTGCGACCCGCACACCGAGGTCGGCCGGGTCGGCGCCGCCCTCAACCGGATGCTGGACCACGTCCACGGCGCCCTGCACGCCCGCCAGGAGAGCGAGACACGGGTACGGCAGTTCGTCGCGGACGCCAGTCACGAGCTGCGCACCCCGCTGGCCTCCATCCGCGGCTACGCCGAACTGACCCGGCGCGGCCGGGAGGCGGTCGGCCCGGACACCCGGCACGCGCTGGGCCGGATCGAGTCCGAGGCGGGCCGGATGACCCTGCTCGTGGAGGATCTGCTGCTGCTCGCCCGGCTGGACGCCGGGCGCCCGCTCCAGTTCGAGCAGATCGATCTCGTCCCGCTGGTCGTGGACACCATCAGCGACGCGCGGGCCGCCGGACGCGAGCACAACTGGCGGCTGGAGCTGCCCGACGAGCCCGCGCTGGTGGCGGCGGACGGCGCCCGGCTGCAACAGGTCCTGGTCAACCTGCTCGCCAACGCCCGCACCCACACCCCGCCCGGTACGACGGTCACCGCGCGGGTGCGGCGGCAGGGCGCCTGGCTGTGCGTGGACGTGCAGGACGACGGGCAGGGCATCCCGCCCGAACTGTTGCCGCACGTCTTCGAGCGGTTCGCGCGCGGCGACTCGGCACGCTCCCGCACCACCGGTTCCACGGGCCTCGGACTGGCCATCGTGCAGGCCGTCGCGACCGCGCACGGCGGCGCGGTGACCGTGGACAGCGTGCCCGGCCTGACCGTGTTCACCCTCCACCTGCCCGCGCTCACACCGCCGCCGGTGCCGTTCACCGCCCACGAGACGGTCGGGCCGTCGCACTCACAGGCACGGCACAGTCTCACCACACGGGTGCGACAGGGGAGTTGAGAAAAGTCGGTGCCATGCGAACCGACTCTTCTCCCGGCACCCTGCCGGCGCGGGAGCACCTCCCGGCCGCGGCAGCCGGTACGCCTGTCCTGGACGTAGTGATCCCCGTCTACAACGAGGAGAAGGACCTCCAGCCGTGTGTGCTCAGGCTCCACGAGCACCTGGCCCGCACCTTCCCGTACGCGTTCCGCATCACCGTCGCGGACAACGCGTCGACGGACACCACCCCCCGGGTGGCCGCAGAACTGGCGGCGCGGATCCCGCAGGTGCGGTCCGTGCGGCTGGAGCAGAAGGGCCGGGGACGCGCCCTGCGCACCGTCTGGTCGGCCTCGGACGCGCCGGTCCTCGCCTACATGGACGTGGACCTGTCCACCGACCTCAACGCGCTCCTCCCGCTGGTCGCCCCGCTGATCTCCGGCCACTCGGACCTGGCGATCGGTTCCCGGCTGGCCCGCAGCTCGCGCGTGGTGCGCGGCGCCAAGCGGGAGTTCTTCAGCCGCTCGTACAACCTGATCCTGCGCGGCTCGCTCCAGGCCCGGTTCTCCGACGCCCAGTGCGGCTTCAAGGCGATCCGCCGGGACGTCGCCCAGGTGCTGCTGCCGCTGGTGGAGGACACCGGCTGGTTCTTCGACACCGAGATGCTGGTGCTCGCCGAGCGCGCCGGACTGCGGATCCACGAGGTACCCGTCGACTGGGTCGACGACCCGGACTCGACGGTCCACATCGTGAGGACCGCCACCGACGACCTCAAGGGCGTCTGGCGGGTGGGCAAGGCCCTGGCCACCGGCTCGCTGCCGCTGGACCGGCTCACCCGGCCGTTCGGCGACGACCCGCGCGACCGTGAACTGCCCGACGTGCCGAGGGGACTGGCCCGCCAGCTCCTCGGCTTCTGCGTGGTCGGCGCCCTCTCCACCCTCTTCTACCTGCTCCTGTACAGCGGGTTCCGGTCCTTCGCCGGTTCGCAGACCGCCAACGCGCTCGCCCTGCTCGTCTCCGCGGTCGCCAACACGGCGGCCAACCGGCGCCTGACCTTCGGGGTGCGCGGCCGGGGCGGTGCCGTCCGGCACCAGGCGCAGGGACTGGTCGTGTTCGCCATCGGGCTGGCCCTCACCAGCGGCTCCCTGGTCGCCCTGGACGCGGCCACCACCGAGCCCGGCCACTCCACCGAACTCGCGGTGCTGATCGCCGCCAACCTCGCGGCCACCGTGCTGCGCTTCCTGCTCTTCCGGGCCTGGGTCTTCCCGGACCGCACCACCACGACGACCTGGGGGGACGACACCATGCGGCTGCAGCCGGTGCGTCCGTACGACACCGATCCAAGGGGCTCCCGATGACCACGACCACCCTGCACGGCCCACCCCTCGACCCAGCCGCACCGGCCGCGGCGCCGGACGCCGCGCGGCGGCCCTTCGCCCGCCGGCTGTGGCGCGGCCGGCCCGAGGACCCGAGCTGGGCCCGCCCGGCCTTCCTCGGCGCGCTCCTCGTGGTCGGCGCGCTCTACACCTGGAACCTCACGGCGTCCGGCTACGCCAACTCCTTCTACTCGGCGGCCGTGCAGGCGGGCAGCCAGTCCTGGAAGGCGTTCTTCTTCGGCTCGCTCGACGCGGGCAACGCCATCACGGTCGACAAGCCCCCGGCCGCCCTGTGGCCGATGGCCCTGTCGGTGCGGCTCCTCGGCCTGAACTCGTTCGCGATCCTGTTCCCGCAGGTGCTGATGGCGGTGGCGACCGCCGGCGTGCTGTACGCGTCCGTGCGCCGCCGGTTCTCCGCCCCGGCCGGGCTGCTCACCCTCGCGGTGTTCGCGCTGACGCCCGTCGCCGCGCTGATGTTCCGCTTCAACAACCCGGACGCGGCCCTCGCCCTGCTGATGGCCACCGCCGTGCACTGCACCCAGCGGGCCCTGGAGAAGGCGCGGACGAGCTGGCTGGTGTGGGCGGGAACGGCGATCGGCCTCGCCTTCCTGGTCAAGACCCTCCAGGCGTTCCTGATCCTGCCGGTGCTGGCGCTCGTCTACGTCGTGCTGGCGCCCACCACGCTGCGCAAGCGGATCGGGCAGGTGCTGCTCGCCGGGCTCGCGATGGTCGTGGCGGGCGGCTGGTGGGTGGCGGTGGTCGAGCTGTGGCCGGCGTCCTCGCGGCCGTACATCGGCGGCTCGCAGAACAACTCCTTCCTGGAGCTGACCTTCGGCTACAACGGCCTCGGCCGCATCAACGGCGAGGAGACCGGCAGTGTCGGCGGCGGCCAGGGCGGCGGCTGGGGCGAGACCGGCTGGGACCGGATGTTCTCCTCCAGTATCGGCGGTCAGATCTCCTGGCTGATCCCGGCGGCACTGATCCTCTTCGTGGCGGCGCTGGTCGCCACCCGCAAGGCGGCGCGCACCGACGCGACGCGTGCCGCGTTCCTGCTCTGGGGCGGCTCCCTGCTGATCACCATGGTCGTCTTCAGCTTCATGCAGGGCATCTTCCACGAGTACTACACCGTCGCCCTCGCCCCCTACATCGCCCCGCTGGCCGGCATGGGCGCGGCACTGCTGTGGCGGGAGCGCGACCGGGCCTGGGTCTCGATGACGCTGGCGGGCGCGACGACGGCGACCGCGGCATGGGGCTACGTGCTGCTCGACCGCTCCTCCGACTACCTCCCGTGGCTGAAGTGGCCGGTCCTGGCCGGCGGGCTGGCCGCCGCGCTCGGCCTGGTCTTCGTGCGGCGGCTGGGCCGCCGACTGGCCCTCGGGGTCGCCGCGCTGGGCCTGGCGACCGGGGTGGCCGGTCCGACGGCGTACACCCTCACCACCCTCGGCGAGGGCCACACCGGCTCGATCGTCACGGCGGGTCCGTCGGTCGCGGGCGGCATGGGCGGCGGGCGTCCCGGTGGCGGCGGCGGTCCCGGCGCGGGCGGCGGCTTCCCGGGCGGCGGCCAGAACCAGCAGGGTCAGCAAGGGCAGCAGGGCCAGGGCGGCGGCATGGGCCGGCCCCCGACGGGTGGCTTCCCGGGCCAGGGCCGGCAAGGTCAGCAAGGTCAGCCGTTCGGCGGCCAGACCGGCCAGACCGGCCAGACCGGCGAGAACGGCGCGGCGGGCGGCGGTATGGGCGGCGGCATGGGCGGCCTCCTCGACGGCGCCGCCGTCTCCGAGGAGGCCGAGGAGCTGCTGACGTCGGACGCCGCCGACCACACCTGGGCGGCCGCGGCCATCGGCGCCCAGAACGCCGCGAGCTACCAGCTGGCCACCGGTGAGCCGGTGATGGCGATCGGCGGCTTCAACGGCACCGACCGGGCCCCGACGTTGGCGCAGTTCAAGAGCTACGTCGCGGAGGGGGAGATCCACTGGTTCATCGCGAGCGGCGGTACGGGCGGCGGCATGGGCGGGGCCAGTGACGGCACGTCCACGCAGATCAGCTCCTGGGTCGAGGAGAACTTCGAGGCGGTGACGGTCGGTTCGGCCACCTTCTACGACCTGACCCAGCCGAAGAGCTGACGGCGGCCGGAAAACCGCTGTACACCGTATAGGGGCACTCCTATACGGTGTACAGCATGTCTTCGACCTCGCAGGCCCGGTCCCCCGAGCGGACCACCGGCGGCCACCCCCAGCGCTGGCTGATCCTCGCGGTCATCTGTCTGGCGCAGCTGACGGTGCTGCTCGACAACACCGTCCTGAACGTGGCGATCCCCTCCCTCACCGAGGAGCTGGAGGCGTCCACCTCCGACATCCAGTGGATGATCAACGCCTACTCGCTGGTGCAGTCGGGTCTGCTGCTCACCGCCGGCAGCGCCGCCGACCGCTACGGCCGCAAGAAGATGCTGATCGCCGGACTGGCGCTGTTCGGCATCGGCTCGCTGGTCGCCGCCCTCGCCGGCTCCACCACCCAGCTGATCGCCGCGCGCGCGGGCATGGGCGTCGGCGGCGCGCTGCTGCTGACCACCACGCTCGCGGTGGCGATGCAGATCTTCACCCCGGAGGAGCAGCCGAAGGCGATCGGCATCTGGAGCGCCGTCAACGCGCTGGGCTTCGCGACCGGGCCGCTGGTCGGCGGGTTCATGCTGGACCACTTCTGGTGGGGCGCGATCTTCCTGGTCAATCTGCCGGTCGCGGCGCTCGGACTGCTCGCCGTGGTGGCGCTGGTCCCGGAGTCGAAGAACCCGCAGGGCGACCGGCCGGACCTGCTGGGCGCGCTGCTCTCCACGATCGGTATGTCGTCGCTGGTCTTCGCGATCATCTCCGGCCCCGAGCACGGCTGGACCTCCGGCCGGGTGCTGACGAGCGCCGCCGTCGCGGCCGTCGTCCTCACGCTCTTCGGCTGGTGGCAGAGCCGTGTCCCGTATCCCATGCTCGACCTGAACTTCTTCCGCGACCGCCGGTTCACGGGCGCGGTCGCGGGCGCGGTGCTGATCACCTTCGGGATGGGCGGGGCGCTGTTCCTGCTCACCCAGCACCTCCAGTTCGTGCTCGGCTACGGCCCGCTGGAGGCGGGGCTGCGCACGGCACCGCTGGCGCTGGCGGTGGTGGTGCTGAACTTCTCCGGGCTGTCGGCGAGATGGACGGCGCGGCTCGGCACCCCCGCGTCCGTCGCGCTCGGCATGGTGCTGATGTCCGGCGGCCTCGCGTCGATCGCGACACTCGGCTCCCACGGGTACGCGGGGATGCTGCTCGGCCTGGTGCTGATCGGCGTGGGGTGCGCGATCGCCAACCCCGCGATGGCACACGCGATCATGAGCGCCATCCCGCCGGCCAAGGCGGGCGTCGGCGCGGGCGTCAACGGCACCCTGGCGGAGTTCGGCAACGGGCTCGGGGTGGCCGTGCTGGGCGCGGTGCTGAACGCCCGGTTCGCGGCGGTGTCCCTGCCGGTGGCGCTCGCCGCGGCCGGCTCCGCGGTGGAGCGGGAACGGGTGATCGACTCGTACTCCGCCGGGCTGGAGGTCAGTCAGCTGGTCGGCGCGGGAGCCGTGTTGGCCGGCGGGTTGCTGGCGGCGGTGTTGCTGCGGCGCGCCGAACGGGAAGACGCGTAGGAGCCCCGCGGGTTCGTCATGGTTGATCGCGCGGTTCCCCGCGCCCCTGGTTGACTGCGGGGACCTGTGCGGAGAGGTGAGGACGACATGGCGAAGGACTCGGGCGGGCGTGGGGCGCGGGCCAGCGTCTGGCTGGAGGGCGAGGGGCGCCGCAAGCGCGGCGGCGGCCAGCCGTCCGGGCTGGACCGGCAGCGGATCACCGAGGCGACCGTGCGGCTGCTGGACGCCGACGGGCTGGCCGGCTTCTCCATGCGGCGGCTGGCCGCCGAGCTGAGCGTGACGGCCATGTCCGTGTACTGGTACGTCGACACCAAGGACGACCTGCTCGAACTCGCGCTCGACTCCGTCTACGGCGAGCTGCGGCTGCCCGACCCGGACGCCGACGAGGACTGGCGGGAGCAACTGCGCGCGCTGGCCGCCGAGTACCGCTCGCTGCTGGTGCGCCACCCCTGGCTGTCGCCGCTCGCCGGGACGTACCTCAACATCGGCCCGAACTCGCTGGCGTTCTCCCGGGTGGTGCAGCGGGTGGTGCGCGGGAGCGGGGCACCCGCGCACCGGGTGACCAGCGTGATCTCCGCCGTCTTCCAGTTCGTGTACGGCTACGGCACCATCGAGGGCCACTTCTACTCGCGGGTCGCCGACACCGGCCTGACCCCGGACGACTTCTTCGAGCAGGCGATGACCTCGGTGAGCGAGGCCCCGCAGACCGCCGAGGTCATCGCGGAGTCGAAGGACATCATGGCGGCCCGCGGCGGCGACACCGTCGAGGAGATGCTGGAGCGGGACTTCGTCTACGCCCTGGACCTGCTGATCGCGGGCATCGAGGTGATGGTCGAACGCGGCTGAGCCCGCGCTAGCTGCCGTCCTCCTCGTTCACCAGCCGCGCCGGGAACCCGCCCGTCGCCACCGGCCCCCACCGCTCCGGGGTGATGCGGATGATCGACTTGCCCTGCTTGAGCATCGCCTCCCGGTACTCGTCCCAGTCCGGGTGCTCACCGGCGATGTTGCGGTAGTACTCCACCAGCGGCTCGACGGACTCGGGCGCGTCGACGACCTCGGCGGTGCCGTCGATCTGCACCCAGGGCCCGTTCCAGTCGTCGCTCAGCACGACCAGGCTCACCCGCGGGTCCCGCTTGGCGTTGCGGGTCTTGGCGCGCTCGGGATAGGTGGAGATCACGATCCGCCCCGAGTCGTCGACACCGCAGGTCAGCGGGGAGGCCTGGGGGCTGCCGTCGGCCCGGCGGGTGAGCAGCAGGGCGCGGTGGCGGGGGCGTACGAAGTCCAGCAACTCGGTCGGCGATACGCGGGTGTTGGTCGCGATGTTCGGTGCCATGGCGTCACCCTACGACCCGGCCGCCGGCCTACGGCTGCGGCAGGCTCCCGCCCTGGACCGCCTGGATGTCCAGCTCCACCCTCAGGGTGGTGCCGATGGCGGCGATGCCCGCCTGCACGACCTGGTTGTAGTGCATGGCGAAGTCGTCGCGGCGCAGTTCGGTGGTCGCGCGGAACGCGGCGCGGGTGCCGCCCCAGGGGTCGGCGCCGGTGCCGAGGTAGGACAGGTCGAGGTCGACGGGGCGGACGACGCCGTGCAGGCCCAGCTCGCCGTGGACCGTCCAGCGGTCGGGGCCGGCCTCGGTGAGGCCCGTCGACCGGTAGGTGATCTCCGGGTACCGCTCCACGTCCAGGAAGTCCGCCGAGCGCAGATGGGTGTCGCGCATGCCGTTGCCGGTGTCGATGGACGCGGCCCGGATGACCGCCTCCACCCGCGAGGCGCCGATGTCGTCCGGCGCGATCTCGATCGTCCCGGCGAACTCGGTGAACCGCCCGTGCACGCTGGAGATCCCCAGGTGCTGGGCTACGGCGCCCACGCTGGAGTGCGCCGGGTCGATCGTCCAGGGGCCCGGCGGCGGCAGTTCGGCGCCGCCGCCCTGGCGGGCCAGGGTCACCGTGCCGGCCTCGGCGCGGCCGCTCGCGGTGACGATCGCGGTGGCGGCGTGCGGGGCGTAGCCGACGGCGGTGACGATCACCGTGTACGCGCCGGGCGCCAGCCCGGAGGTGTCCCGGACGACGCCGTCCGCGTCCGCCTCGGCGCGCAGCACCTGGCTGCCGGTCATGTCGGTCAGCGTGACGACCGCGTGCGACACGGCCCATCCGTCCCGGGTACGGATCCTCGCGGTCAGTCCCATGTCCTCGTCCTCAGTCCTTCACAAGCTCGTGCATGAGAACCGGCCCGTGGAGCGCGCCTCCGCTCAGAGCGCGGCGTTCTGGATGGCGGTGTGCAGCAGCCGGGGCAT
>NZ_JBEPAL010000072.1:0-26130 GCF_040298625.1 Streptomyces sp. NPDC001532 | reverse complement strand
GGGCGGCATGGCGGAGCCATGGCAACCGACGACAACGCGGCGAGGCGCGGTGCCAGGCGCCGGGAGCCCGGCATGATCGGCGAGACGCCCCCTAGGGATGCCGCGGTCCAGGTGGCGGGGAGGACATGTCCTCCTCCGACCCGCCGGGCGGGAAGCCTGCTCGGTGTCTCGGCGTCCGCCGCCGCGGCGGCGCTGTGGCTGCCGGTGTGGGCGCTGCGGGCGGCGCGGTGGGTGTGGGTGGCGCCGGCCCTGCTGCTGGGCGCCGTCGCGGCGGTGCGATGGGCGCTGCTGGACGGCTGACGGTGCGTCAGAACAGGGCCGTGCCGCGTTCGAAGTCCAGCAGGCGGCGCTTGCGGTCCACGCCGCCGCCGTAGCCGGTGAGGCTGCCGTCGGCGCCGACGACGCGGTGGCAGGGCACGATGATGCCGATCGGGTTCCTCCCGTTGGCGAGGCCGACCGCGCGGGACGCCTTGGGGTTGCCGAGGGCGGCGGCGAGTTGGCCGTAGGTGCGGGTCTCGCCGTACGGGATGGTGCGCAGGTGGTCCCAGACGGTGCGCTGGAACGGGGTGCCGTGCAGCCGGAGCGGGACGGTGAACTCTGTCGACTCGCCCGCGAAGTAGGCCTCCAGCTGCTCCTCCGCCTCGGCGAAGGAGCGCTCGGCGAGGCGGCTGTCGGCGGGTGGGCCGAAGGACTCCTGGGGCGGGCGGTGGCGCTGGTTCTCCATGTAGACGCCGCACAGGACGCCGTCGTCGGCGACCAGGGTCAGGGGGCCGTAGGGGCTGTCGATCACGGTGTGCTGCTTCATGGAACGTCCTCAGACCGGAAGGAAGTTGATGGGGTGGCTGTCGGTCGCCCACAGGTACTGGACGGCGTACGCCCGCCAGGGCCGCCAGGCCGCCGCGCGGGCCGTGAGCGCCGCCGGGGTGGAGGGCAGGCCGAGGTCGCGGGCGGCGCGGCGGATGCCGAGGTCGGTGGGGAGGAAGGCGTCGGGGTCGCCGAGCGCGCGCATGGCGATGACGTCGACCGTCCAGGGGCCGAAGCCGGGCAGTTCCAGCAGGCGGGCGCGGGCCTGGGCCCAGTCGCTCTCCACGCCCAGGTGGAGCGAGCCGTCGGCGAGCCGGCCGACGAGGGTGGTGAACGTCGTGCGGCGGGTGCGGGGCATCGCCAGCGTCTCGGGGTCGACCGCGGCCAGCGCCTCGGCCGAGGGGAAGAGGTGGGTGAGACCGCCCTCGGGGTCGTCGACCGGCTCGCCGTGCGCGGCGACCAGACGGGCGGCGTGGGTGCGGGCGGCGGCCGTGGAGACCTGCTGGCCGAGGACGGCGCGGACGGCGAACTCGGCCTCGTCGACGGTGCGCGGCACCCGGCGCCCGGGGGCCTTGTCGACCAGCGGGGCGAGCAGCGGATCGGTGCGCAGCTGGTCGTCGATGGCGACCGGGTCGGCGTCCAGGTCGAGCAGCCGGCGGCAGCGGCTGATGGCGACGGGCAGATCGCGCAGGTCGCCGAGGGTGAGGCGGCAGGCGATGTGGTCGGGGCGCGGGGACAGGGCGGCGATGCCGTGGCCGTGCGGGAGGCGCAGGGTGCGGCGGTAGGCGCCGGTGGGGGCACCGCCCACACCGTTCGGGCTGTGGGGGAGCCATTCCTCGACGCCGGGGACGGCGGTCGCGGCGAGGTGGCCGAAGAGGTTGTCGGGGTTGAGGGGCGCGCGGAACGGCAGGCGCAGGGAGAGGACGCCGGGGGTGCCCGCGGTGTGCACGCGCGGGGCGCGGGCGCGCAGCTCGCTGGGGTTGAGGGCGAAGACCTCGCGGACGGTGTCGTTGAAGGTGCGGATGGAGGCGAAGCCGGCGGCGAAGGCGATCTCGGCCATCGGCAGCGCCGTCGTCTCGATGAGCAGGCGGGCGGTCTGGGCGCGCTGGGCGCGGGCGAGGGCGAGCGGTCCCGCGCCCAGTTCGGCGAGCAGCTGGCGTTCGATCTGCCGGGTGCTGTAGCCGAGCCGGGCGGCGAGGCCGGGGACGCCCTCGCGGTCCACGACGCCGTCGGCGATCAGCCGCATCGTGCGGGCGACGAGGTCGGCGCGCTGGTTCCACTCCGGCGAGCCGGGGCTGGTGTCCGGGCGGCAGCGCTTGCAGGCGCGGTAGCCGGCCTGCTGGCAGGCGGCGGCGCTCGGGTAGAACACCATGTTCCGCGGCTTGGGCGGGACGACCGGGCAGCTGGGCCGGCAGTAGATCCGGGTGGTCAGGACGGCGGTGAAGAACCAGCCGTCGAAGCGGGCGTCCTTGGACTGGACCGCGCGTACGCAGCGCTCGGTGTCGGTGTGCATCGCCGTCTGCATGCGTCCAGCATCCGGTACCGGACGCATGCGAGCTGGCGAGAATCCGACATCAACCTCGGCTGTCCTGCACCGGCCCGGATCGCCACGCGGACTCGCGCAGCAGGCGCAGCCCGTTCAGCCCGACCAGCACGGTGGAGCCCTCGTGCCCGGCGACGCCGAGCGGCAGCGGCAGGTGGCCGGCCAGGTCCCAGACGACGAGGACGGTGATGAAGGTGCCGGCGACGACCAGGTTCTGCACGACCAGGCGGCGGGCGGCGCGGGACAGGCGGACGACGGCGGGGACGGCGGCGAGTTCGTCGCGGACCACGACGGCGTCCGCGGTCTCCAGGGCGAGGTCGGAGCCGGCGCGGCCCATGGCGATGCCGGAGTGGGCGGCGGCGAGGGCGGGGGCGTCGTTGACGCCGTCGCCGACGAACAGCACCTTGCGGCCGGTTCGCTGGACGGCGTGCACGGCGTTCACCTTGTCCTCGGGCAGCAGCTCCGCGCGGACGTCGGTGAGCCCGGTGGCCTCGGCGACCCGGGCGGCGGTGTCCGCGTTGTCGCCGGTGAGCAGGACGGGGGCGGTGCCGGTGAGGGCGGTGAGGGCGGCGGTGGTGGCGGCCGCGTCGGGGCGCAGCCGGTCGGTGAGGGCGAGGGTGCCGACGGGGACGCCGTCGCGGGTGACGGTGACGAGGGTGGCGCCGCGGTGGCCTCCGGCGACATCGACGGGACCCGCGGGATCGGAGGGTTCGGCGGCGCCCGTGCCTGAGTCCGTGGACCGCGTACTGTCCACCGCATCCTGCATACGGCCGACCGTCACCCGTCGGCCGTCCACCGTCGCCGTGATCCCGTGCCCCGGTGTCGCCGTGAAGTCCTCCGCCGCCGCGATGCGCAGGTCCCGCGCGCGGGCGGCGGCCACGATCGCGCGGGCCAGCGGATGCTCGCTGGGATGCTCGGCCGCCGCGGCGAGGGCCAGCAGCCCGGCCGCGTCGAGTCCGGAGCCCGGCAGCGGCCGTACGTCGGTGACCTCGGGGGCGCCTTCGGTGAGGGTGCCGGTCTTGTCGAGGGCGGCGGTGTCGATCTCACCGAGGCGTTCCATCGCCACGGCCGACTTCACCAGCACGCCGTGCCGGCCGGCGTTGGCGATGGCGGACAGCAGCGGCGGCATGGTGGCGAGGACGACCGCGCACGGCGAGGCGACGATCATGAAGGTCATGGCCCTGAGCAGGGCGTCGGTGAGCTCCGCGCCGAAGAGCAGCGGGACGGCGAAGACGGCGAGGGTGGCGGCCACCACGCCGACCGCGTAGCGCTGTTCGATCTTCTCGATGAACAGCTGGGTGGGCGCCTTGGTGCGGGAGGCCTCCTCGACCAGGGTGACGATCCGGGCGATGACGGAGTCGGCCGGGTCGCGGTCGACGCGGACGCGCAGCGCGCCGGTGCCGTTGAGGGTGCCGGCGAAGACCTCGTCGCCGGGGCGCTTGACGACGGGGAGGGGTTCGCCGGTGATGGTGGCCTGGTCGGCCTCGCTGGTGCCGTCCAGGACCGTGCCGTCGGCGCCGATCCGCTCCCCCGGGCGGATCAGCAGCAGGTCGCCGACGGCGAGTTCGGCGGTGGGCACGGTCTGCTCGGTGCCGTCGTCGGCGATCCGGGTGGCGGTGCCGGGGGCGAGGTCGAGCAGGCCGCGCACGGAGTCGGCGGTGCGGGCGGTGGCCAGGGCCTCCAGGGCGCCGGAGGTGGCGAAGATGACGATGAGCAAGGCGCCGTCGAGGACCTGGCCGATCGCGGCGGCGCCGAGCGCGGCGACGATCATCAGCAGGTCGACGTCGAGGGTCTTCTCGCGCAGGGCGCGCAGCCCTTCCAGGGCGGGCTCCCAGCCGCCCGCGAGATAGGCGACGGCATACGGGATCCCGTGGGCCCAGGCGGGCGCTCCGCCCAGGTCGAGGGCGAGGCCCAGCAGGAAGGCGACGAGCGCCGTGAGGGCCCAGCGGGCCTCGGGCAGGGCGAGGAGGCGGGTGCGGCGGCCGGGTGCCGCCGGGGCGCGGACGGGGGTCGGCTGGGGAGCGAGAGTCGCGGACACGCGGTCACCATACAGGAACACATGAAGACTCATTCATTCGTTCATGTACGGTGGGTAAGATACTCGCCATGGGTCATGGAGCCGTCACCCCCGCGCAGAGCGCCCCCGAGCGCGTCCGACTCGACGCGGACAACGTGGCGAAGGTGGCCACCACCCTCCAGGCCCTGTCCACGCCCTCCCGGCTGCTGATCCTCGCCCGGCTGCGCGAAGGGCCGCTGCCGGCCACCGAGTTGGCCGCCGAGGTGGGCATGGAGCAGTCGGCCTGCTCGCACCAGCTGCGGCTGCTGCGCAATCTCGGGCTGGTGGTGGGTGAGCGGCGCGGCCGGTCGGTGGTCTACGCGCTGCACGACCACCATGTCGCCGAACTCCTCGACCAGGCCGTGTACCACGTCGAGCATCTGCGGCTCGGGATCAGCGACGCCGCGGAGTAGCGCCGGACCGGGTGACCAGCGCCCAGAGCGCGAACACCTCGATCGCGATCATCACGATCGACCACAGCGGCACGTACGGCAGGAACAGGAACTGCGCGACCAGGCTGACCGAGATCAGCGGGACGCCGGCCGTCCGGGCCCAGCCGGCGCCGACGAGCACGCCCCAGCCGGTGGCGGCCACCAGGGCGCCCAGCACGAGGTGGATCCAGCCCCAGCCGGTGAGGTCGAGTCCGTAGACGTAGCTGCCGATCCGGCCGTAGACGTCGTCCCCGGCGATCGCCGCGACGCCCTGGAGCACCGCGAGCACCCCGCCGCACAGCATCAGCACCCCGGCGACGACGAGACCGCCGGTGCGCAGGCCCTCGGTGGTGGGCGGCGGCGGTGTCCCCGCCCCGGGCCGGCGCCGCTCGGCGGTCCAGGCGGTGCCGATCTCGCTCTGCGGCCGTGGGGCCTTCTCCTGGCTCATACCGCTGTCCTTTCGGTGTCCCGGCCGTCGCCGTCCTCGAGGAACGCGACCACCCCGAGCGCGAAGAGCAGTGCCAGGGCGAGGCCGATGACGACCCAGCCGGTCGGGTAGGGCCACAGGGCGTAGGCGAGGACCGCGCCCGCGACGAGGAGCCAGCCGATCCAGACGCGGAACCGGCGGACGAACGGCCCCACGGGCCCGGTACGCAGCCCGGCCCGGTCGGCGGTCGAGCGGACCGCGCCGATGCCGGAGTACCACAGCCGCCGGACCAGGCCGGCCCGGTGTCCGGGGCCGGTCAGCCAGGCGGCGAGGGCCACCACCACGCCTAGGGCCACCCCGGTCCGCACCGAGGTGCGCAGATAGCGGACCAGGATGTCGTAGACGGACGCGGCGGCCGGCTCGGAGACGCCGGACGGGAGGGCGTCGAGGTACATCACCCGGGCGACGGTCACGGCGACGCCCAGCATCAGCGTGGCGAAGGCGAAGGCGAGAGAGGCGACGATCAGGGTGCGGCGGCGGTGGGTGGCGAGCAGCACGCCGCCCACGATCAGCAGCAGCGCGAGCACGGGCACCCAGAAACCGGCCAGTTGCAGCAGCCGGAACCAGGTCTTGAGCCGGCCGATGTCCTCGGCCTGGAAGACGGTGAAGTCGGTGTGGACGGTGGGGATCCTGCTCGCGGCCGACAGTCCGTCGTCGACCAGGCGCTGTTTGACCTCCTCGACGAGCGGGGCGAGATCGACGGTCACCGCGTCGTCCTTCAGCCGGATCGCTCCCCCGCCGCCGGTGAGCGCCTCGTCGACGGCGGCGTGCACCCGGCGGTTGGCGTCGGTCCAGATCCGGGCGAACACGTCGGAGGCGACGATGGCCTGCGCCTTGTCCTGGACGAAGCTGCGGACGGCGTCCTCCAGGGTGTCGCCGAGCTGACCGAGCGCCTTGTCCACCAGGGGACGGTCGGCGGGGGCCACCTCCTGGAGCAGGGCGGGCAGGTCGAGGCGGCTCATCACGGCGTCGGTGACACGGGTGGCGGCGGCCCGCTGCACGTCCTGGTCACGGGCGAGCGGGGCGACGGTCTCGACGTAGCGGTCGGTGTCGCCGACGATGTCGGCGGTCCAGGCGGCCACGGCGCCGAGCGGGGCGAGCAGGCAGCCGAGGACGATCAGCACGGCGGCGGTGAAGGACCGCCACCGGTGCCGGGCGGGGCGCCGGGCGCGTTCGGCCTCCAGGGACGCGACACGGGCCCGCAGCTGTTCCAGCTCCGCCCGGGAGGCATCCGCCCCAGCGGCACCGCTGTCCGACATGGCGTCTCCGCATCGTCCGTCGAGGGACCCGTGAAGGGAACCGGTGGGAGACAGCACAACGCGTCGGCGGGGCGGCGGCGAGCGGTGCGGGCCGTCCGGGTGAACGGCCCGCGCGCCCGGAACTCAGAAGTTGATCATGTGTCCGGCGAGTCCGTGCACGGCCTCCTTGACCGCCTCGCTCAGCGTCGGGTGGGCGTGCACGTTGCGGGCCACCTCGTGGACGGTGAGGTCCCACTGCTGGGCCAGGGTCAGCTCGGGCAGGAGCTCGGTGACGTCCGGGCCGATCAGGTGGCCGCCGAGCAGCTCGCCGTACTTGGCGTCGCTGATCAGCTTCACGAAGCCGGTGCTGTCACCGAGGCCGTGCGCCTTGCCGTTGGCGGTGAACGGGAACTTGGCGACCTTCACGTCGTGGCCGAGGTCGCGGGCCTGGGCCTCGGTGTAGCCGAAGCTGGCGATCTGCGGCTGGCAGAAGGTGGCGCGCGGGATCATCGCGTAGTCCAGCTCCATGGTCTCCGCGTCGGCGATGGTCTCCGCCGCGACCACGCCCATCGCCTCGGCGGCGTGCGCCAGCATCAGCTTGGCGGTGACGTCGCCGATGGCGTAGATGTGCGGCACGGAGGTGCGGCAGCGGCCGTCGACGTCGATCGCGCCGCGCTCGGTGAGCCGGACCCCGGTCTTGTCCAGGCCGTAGCCGTCCACATTGGGCGCGAAGCCGATCGCCTGGAGCACCTTGTCGGCCTCCAGCACCTGCTGGGAGCCGTCCTTGGCGGTGACGGTGACCCGGACCTGCGCGCCGGACTCGTCGATGGCGTCGACGCGGGTGGAGGTGAGCACGTCGATGCCGAGGCGCTTGTACTGCTTGGCGAGTTCGGCGGAGACCTCGGCGTCCTCCAGCGGGGCGACCCGGTCCAGGAACTCGACGACGGTGACCTTCACGCCGTAGTTGTGCAGGACGTACGCGAACTCGATGCCGATGGCGCCGGCACCCGCGATGACGATCGACCGCGGCAGCTCCTCGGCGACGATCTGCTCCTCGTACGTCACGACGCGTGCGCTGCGCTTGGTGCCGGGCAGCAGCTTGGGCGTGGCGCCGGTGGCGATGATGCAGTGCTCGAAGCCGATGCTGCGGGTGGTGCCCTCGTAGTCGGTGACCTGGAGGGTGTGCGGGTCGAGGAAGGTGCCGCGGCCGTCGAACTCGGTGATCTTGTTCTTCTTCATCAGGTAGTGGACGCCCTTGACCCGGCCGTCCGCGACCTTGCGGCTGCGCCGGAAGGCCTCGCCGTAGTCGAAGGAGACCGTGCCGTCCACCTTGATGCCGAAGGTCTTCGCCTCCTTGGTGACGATGTGCGCCAGCTCGGCGTTGCGCAGCAGGGCCTTGGTGGGGATGCAGCCGACGTTCAGGCAGACGCCGCCCCAGTACTTCTCCTCGACGACGGCGACGCGCTTGCCCAGCTGGGCGGCGCGGATGGCGGCGACGTACCCGCCGGGGCCGGCCCCGAGTACGACGACGTCGAACCGCTCGTCCTGCTCGTCCATGCGGAAGATCCCTTTCGGTGCGGTGCGAGCTGTGCGTGCAGTCGGATTGTTCCGCCCCGCACCGCCGCACGCCACCGGCTGCGGCCCGGGGTGGGCGACGTCTCAGCGGCGGAGTCCACGGGGGACCCGGCGCTAACCGCCGTGCAGGGCGTTCAGGACGTCGTCGTCGGTCAGCTGGGCGAAGTCCTCGTACCAGAGGCCGACCGCGTGGAACGGGCTGGGCCGGTGCAGGCAGACCACGTCGTCGGCCTCGCCGCGCAGCAGTTCGGCCGCCTCGCCGGAGCACACCGGCGCGGCGACCACCACCCGCTCGGGCTGCCGGACGCGCACCGCGCGCACGGCGGCGCGGGCGGTGGCGCCGGTGGCCAGTCCGTCGTCGACGAGGATGGCGGTGCAGCCGGTCAGCTCGGGCGCCGGGCGGCCCTGGCGGTAACGCTCCTCGCGGCGGCGCAGCTCGGTCCGTTCGCGGGCCACCACCGGGGCGAGGTCCTCCTCGGTGAGGCCGGTCTGCTCCAGGGAGCGCGGGTCGAACAGCGGCGGCTCGTCACCGGCGATGGCGCCCACCCCGAACTCCTCGTGGAACGGGGCGCCGATCTTGCGGACGACGAGCACGTCGAGCGGGGCGCCGAGGGCGCGTGCGACCTCCTGGGCCACGGTGACGCCGCCACGTGGCAGGGCGAGGACGACCGGGTGCGGCAGGAGCCCCTTCTCCTGGAGGATGCGCAGATGCTCGGCCAGTTCCTGCCCGGCGTGTGTGCGGTTGTGGAAACGCGTGGTCATGACCCGCCCCCGTCCGGTCGCCCTTCGAGTACGTCCCTCACGGGCCCCGGGTTTCCCCCGCGAGGCGAGCCACACGTGCCCGTCGGGTTCTACGGTGGAAGCGTGGAAGGCGGTGTCGTGACGCTGTTCCTGTGCGGGGACGTGATGCTCGGGCGCGGCGTCGACCAGATCCTGCCGCACCCCGGTGACCCGGGGCTGCGGGAGGACTACGTGCGCGACGCGCGGGGCTATGTGGAGCTGGCGGAGGCGGCGAACGGGCCGGTGCCGGCGCCGGTCGACTGGTCGTGGCCGTGGGGCGAGGCGCTGGGGGTGCTGGCGCGGGTCGCACCGGACGCCCGGATCCTGAACCTGGAGACGGCCGTCACCGCGGACGGCGCGTTCGCGCCCGGCAAGGCGGTGCACTACCGGATGCACCCGGCGAACCTGCCCGCCCTCACGGTGGCCCGCCCGGACGTGTGCGTGCTGGCCAACAACCATGTGCTGGACTTCGGCCGCGCGGGCCTCACCGAGACCCTGGACGCGCTGGCCGGGGCCGGGCTGCGCACGGCGGGCGCGGGCCGGGACGCGGAGGCCGCGTACGCGCCGGCCGTGGTGGAGGTCGGCGCGGGCGCCCGGGTGCTGGTCCTCGCGCTCGGCATGACCTCCAGCGGTGTGCCGCCGGGCTGGACGGCGACCGAGGAGCGGCCGGGGGTCGCCCATGTGCCGGCGCCCTCGCCCGCCGCCGCCGAGGCGGTGCTGCGCCGGGTGGGACGGGTGCGGCGGCCCGGTGACGTGGTGGTCGTGTCGGTGCACTGGGGATCGAACTGGGGACATCGCGTCCCGCGCGACCAGGTCCGCTTCGCGCACGCCCTGGTGGACGGCGGGGTGGACGTGGTGCACGGCCACTCCTCGCACCACCCGCGCCGCGTCGAGCGGTACCGGGACCGGCTGGTGCTGTACGGCTGCGGGGACTTCGTCGACGACTACGAGGGCATCACCGGCTACGAGGAGTACCGCGACGACCTGCGGCTGATGTTCCTGGTGTCGGTGGAGGCGGCGACCGGGCGGCTGCGCGGGCTGCGGCTGGTGCCGCTGCGGGCGCGGCGGATGCGGCTGGAGCACCCGACCGCCGACGACCGCGCCTGGCTGCGCACGACGCTCGACGCCTTCGCGGTCGGCCTCGCCGTCGTCCCCGGCCCCGACGGCACCCTGGAGGCGGTGCCGTCGGGCGGGGACGGCCTCTAGGCCTCGTGCGCGGCGACGGTGTCGGCGGTGGGCCGTCGGAAGGCCCTCATCGCGTCGTCGACGTCGTGGAGCGGCCGCAGCCGGTAGGTGTAGGCGTAGTCGCGGTCGGCGAACAGCTTGTACTCGTCGTGGGTGTGGGCGCCCCAGCTGTTGTCGCCGCCGACGCCCATCTGCCGGTGGTTCACCCGCAGCACGACCTCCTCGCGCGGGGTGAGCTGGTAGTCGTGGCGCACCCCGAGCGACAGGTCCTCGGGGGTGAAGTGGGAGGCGTTGACCTCCAGCAGCGGCTCACCGGTGACCAGCAGCCCGGTGCCGTCGGCGCCGGTGAGCGCGATCCAGCGGACGTCGGTCCTGTTCCCGTTCTCCTGCGGTCGGATGTACGGCGTCCACTGCCCGGAGACGGTTCCGGAGTACACGCCGACGTCGGTGCCGTCGTTGCGGTCCCAGTGGTTCTCCTCGGGGCCGCGCCCGTAGTAGCGCAGCCGCTCCAGCCGCCCGGGCAGGAACAGCAGGCTGCCGACCTCCGGCAGGTACGGCAGGCTCGCCGCGCCCGGGTGCAGGGTGTGGTCGACCTTGATCTCGCCGTTGCCGAAGACGGTGTAGGTGGTGGTGTACGTCGACACGGTGGTGGTCGGCAGGGTGCCGGCGACCGTGATCCGCACGGCCCGGTCGCTCAGGGCGCGCACCCGCACGTCCGCCACGGTGCGCCGTGCTCCGGCGTCGCGCCAGGTCTGGTTGCGGATGTGCTGGCCGTTGCCCTTGTCGTTGTCGGTGGGGGCCCGCCAGAAGTTGGGCGCGGGGCCCGAGACGATCAGGGACCGGCCTCCGGCCTCGTAGGAGGTGATGACGCCGCGGCCCTTGTCGACGGTGACGGCGAAGTCGTCGCCGGTGACGGTGATCCGCCGTTCGCCGTCGGTGTGGCGCAGCGCGGGCACGCGTGCGAGCGGCACCGGGGTCACCTCGGGGCTGCCGGCGTCCAGGGCGAGCTGCGCGCGGGCCACTTCGAAGCCTGCGTCGGCCCAGGGGGTGCGCTCCTTGGTGGTGAAGGACAGCTCCAGGAAGTACTCGGTGCCGGGGGCCCGCCGCTCCGGCAGCCGTACGGGCAGGGTGATCCGTTTCGTGGACAGCGGGGGCACGTCCAGCTGGGCGCGGGTCAGGGTGCCGCGCTGGACGGTCCTGCCGTCGGCGACCAGGGCCCAGGAGCCGTCGTAGGCGCGGAGGTTGGTGAACAGGTACTCGTTGGTGAGGGTGACGGTGCCGGGGCCGCCGTCGGCCGGGGCGGCGTGGATGGCCTGGTGGACGCGCTTGACCTCGGCGGCCTTGCCGGTGTGTCCGCGGTCGGCGGTGACGATGCCGTCGGCGACGAAGTTGCCGTCGTTGGGGTTGTCGCCCCAGTCGCCGCCGTAGGCGTAGAACGTCTTCTGCCGGGGCCGGCGTTCGGTGTGGCCGACGGTGGCCGCGTCGAACCAGAACCGCACGCCGTCGTCGCCGGGACCGCGGCGGTCGGAGGCGAGTTCGGCGGCGGTGAGGGCGCGGGCGTACACCCGGGCGCGGCGGACGGTGCCGCTGAACTCGCGGGTCTGGTGGTCGGCGTCGGTGGCGAGCGCGAGGGGCGCGGTGGTGACGCCGGGGCGCCGGGTGGTGGTGCGGGTGGCCCTGATCTCGCCGTCGACGTACAGGGTGAGGGTGCCGGCGTCCGCGTCGAAGACGCCCGCGACATGGTGTTCGGTGCCGGTCCAGTCGGCGGGCAGCGGCCAGTTCGCACTGACCCACTGGCCGTCGCCGTGGATGAAGAACTCCAGTTTCCCGTCGGTCTGCTTGAGGGCGTACTGGGTGTCGCCCTTGGCGAGGATCGGCTGGTGGTAGCCGGTCACCTTGGGGGTGATCCAGGCTTCGAGGGTGAGCGAGCCGGTGAGGTCGAGGCGGCGGTCGCGGGCGAAGACGGTGCCGCCGGACAGGCCCTCGGCCCGGTCGAAGGTGCCGGACGCGGCGAGGATCTCGCCCTTCAGGCGGGCCGGGCCGGTCTCGGTGAACAGGTTGCGCGCCGGGGTGGGCCAGGTGAGCGACTGGTCGGCGAAGTCCCAGATCCAGCCGCCCTGGAGGACGTCGTGGCGGCGGACGAGGTCCCAGTACTTCTTGAGGTTGCCGTTGGAGTTCCCCATCGCGTGGGAGTACTCGATCATCACGTACGGCCGGGTGTCGGTGGTGTCCTGGGCGCGGGCCTCGACACGGGCGGGGGTGTCGTACATCTCGGAGCGGATGTCGCTGATGCCCGGGCGGTCGTCGCCCTCGTACTGGATGACCCGGGTGGGGTCGTAGGAGCGGATCCAGTCGTGCATGGCGTTGAAGGTGCTGCCGCCGCCCGCCTCGTTGCCCAGCGACCAGATGACGACGCTGGCGTGGTTCTTGTCGCGGTGGACCATGTTGCGGGCGCGGTCGAGGCAGGCCTCGGTCCACTCGGGGTGGCTGCCCGGGTACTGGCTCCTGATGCCGTGGGTCTCCAGGTTGGTCTCGTCGACGAGGTAGAGGCCGTACTCGTCGGCGAGTTCGTACCACAGCGGGTTGTTGGGGTAGTGCGAGGTGCGGACGCTGTTGATGTTCAGCCGTTTGATCAGCTCGATGTCCCGTACGAGGTCCGCGCGGGTGAGCGCGGTGCCGCGGTCGGGGTGCATCTCGTGGCGGTTGGTGCCGCGGAAGGAGACGGGCTTGCCGTTGATCCGCATCAGCCCGTCCTTGAGCGCGAACTCGCGCAGGCCGACCCGGTGCGACAGCGTCTCGACGACCTTTCCGGAGGGGTCGCGGAGCTGGAGGACGGCGGTGTAGAGGTACGGGTGCTCGGCCGACCAGAGCCGGGGGTCGGGGACCGCCCGGGCCGCCTCGGCGGTGGCCTCGCCGCCGGCGGGGACGTCGGCGGACCGCTGGAGGGGGCGGCGCCAGACGGGTCGTCCGGCGGCGTCGTACAGCATGACGTCGACGGTGTACCGTCCACGGGATGCGCGGCCGGCTCCGCCCTCGGCGCTGTCGCCGTAGTCCCGGATGTGCGCGGTGACCTTCAGCTCGGCGGCCGTGCAGTCGTCGCTGAGCGGGGTGTCCAGCTTGAAGTCGCGCAGGTGCACGGTGGGCGTGGAGTAGAGGTGGACCGAGCGGAAGATGCCGCTCAGCCGGATCATGTCCTGGTCCTCCAGCCAGTCGCCGTCGGAGTAGCGGTAGACCTCCACCGCGATCTGGTTGGTGCCGGACTTCAGGTACGGGGTGATGTCGTACTCGGCGGGTGTGTAGGAGTCCTCGTGGTAGCCGACGAGCCGGCCGTTGATCCACACGTAGTGGGCGGACTTGACGCCCTCGAAGTGCAGGAAGGTGCGGCGGCCGGACCAGGAGCTGGGCACGGTGAAGGTACGGCGGTACTGGCCGACGGGGTTGTAGCGGGTCGGCGCGGCCGGCGGCCGCGGGTCCTCGCCGAGGCCGTTGGGGCCCCAGTAGGGGTAGGTGACGTTGAGGTAGATCGGCCGGTCGTAGCCGTGCAGCTGCCACACGGACGGGACGGGCAGGGTGTCCCAGTCGCCGTCGTCGAGGTCGGTGCGGTGGAAGTCGGGGTCGCGGTCGGCGGGCCGCTCGGCGTGGGCGAACTTCCAGGTGCCGTCGAGGCTCAGCCGGTACGGCGAGCGGGTGCGGTCCCCGGCCAGGGCCTGCTCCAGGTCGGCGTACGGCATCAGCGTGGTGTGCGGCGGCTCGGAGCCCAGCCGGAAGACGGTGAGGCCGGCGTTCCACTCCGGGGTGCCGTCGGGATCGGCGGCCGGATCGGCGGCGGGCGCGGCGGCCGGTCCGTCGGCGGCGTACGCGGCACCGGGCACGGACAGGGCGAGCGCGCCCAGTGCGGCGGCTCCGCCTTCGAGCAGCCGGCGGCGGCTGACGATCGGGCGGGCGGCCGGCGACGCGAGGGCTTCGGAGGCTGCGTGAGCTTCGAAGGTTGCGTGAGCTGCGAGGGCTTCGGGGTGATGGGCGTGAGGCACGTGCGGGTGCGGCATGACCGTGACCTTCCTCGGGACGGACCCCTCCGCTCGTGGCCCCCTCAACTCGGGTTCCCCTGGGGACTTCTGAGCCTCGGTCACACTAAAACCCCAACAGAATCGAAGCAACGAGGCTGTCGCTGTCTGTGGCATTCTGTTGGGCCAGTCGGCGGAAGCCGGTCTCCGGGAAAAGAATTCTCCGGTCGGCTGATCGGATCGCCCGACTTTTGCGTACCTCCTGGCGTACAGGTGCTCGCGTCAGGAGGCAGCATGCGGATGTCCCGCAACACGGCAGGAAGCGTCTTCGTGTTCGGCGCGCTGGGTCTGACCCTGGCCGCCCTCGCGTATCCCGCCATGCTCGGGGTGGAGAACACGGCCACGTCGGCGGACCGCATCATCGCCAACACCCGGTTCGGGCCGCTGACCGAGGCCGACCGCGACTTCGTGGTCAAGGTCCGGGCGGCGGGTCTGTGGGAGTACCCGCTGGGCGAGCTGGCGATGCAGCGGGGGACCACCCCGGAGATGAAGGAGGCCGGCGCGCATCTGATCGTCGGCCACTCCCGGCTGGACGCCACCTGCCGCCGGATCGCGCCGGAGCTGGGCATCACCCTGCCCAACCAGGCCAGTCCCCAGCAGCAGCAGTTCGTGGCGACCGCGGCGGCGGAGTCCGGCCGGCAGTTCGACTCCACGGCGGTCACCATCATGCGGGTGACGCACGGGCAGATCTTCCCGACCGTCGCCAAGATCCGGGCCAACACCCGCAACAGCCTGGTCCGGGAACTCGCCGACCAGGCCAACGACACGGTGCTCGACCACATCACCGTGCTGGAGAAGACCGGACTGGTCAATCACGAGCAGGTGAACTTCCAGCAGACCACACCGCCGAAGCTGCCCCAGGACCAGCTCACCCCGCCCCCGCCGCAGCCGGGCGCGCCGGTGCTCGCCCTCGCGCCGCGCCCGGACCTGAACATCAACACCGCCTCGCCGTCCCCGACGCCCGCGCCCACCTCACGCTGACAGGGCCGCCGACCTGGGGAAACTCCTATTCCCCGCGATCCATCGGCATCCCTATGCCGGGCATTGGATTCCGCATTGGAAACGCCGTCACGGGCAGGCCTACCTTCGACGACATCGCCGCCCCGACGACCTGCCTCCGCAGCGTCGGGGTGAAGCCCACCGCTCTCGGGAGAGACACACCATGTCGAAGATCCTCTTCGTGATGACCGGCGCCGACCACTGGACGCTGAACGACGGCACCCTGCACCCCACCGGTTTCTGGGCGGAGGAGGCCGTCGCCCCGTACGAGGCGTTCAAGGCCGCCGGTCACGAGGTCGTCGTCGCCACGCCGGGCGGCGTCGTTCCCCCCGTGGACAAGGGCAGCCTGGCCGCCGAGGTGAACGGGGGCCAGGAGGCCGCCGACCGCCTGGCCCGCGCGCTGGACGCGATGGCCGAGCTGCGGCAGCCGATCCGGCTGGAGGACGTCGACCTCGGCGAGTACGCGGCCGTGTTCTACCCCGGCGGTCACGGCCCGATGGAGGACCTCGCCGTCGACGCCACCTCGGGGCGGCTGCTGATCGACGCGCTGGAGTCCGGCACGCCGCTGGGCGTGGTCTGCCACGGCCCGGCCGCCCTGCTGGCCGCGGTACGCCAGGACGGCTCCAACGCCTTCGCCGGCTACCGGGTCGCCGCGTTCACCGACGCCGAGGAGAAGCAGGGCGGCCTGGCGGACAAGGCACGCTGGCTGCTCCAGACCCGGCTGACCGAGGCCGGGGTGGACGTCGAGGCCGGCGAACCGTGGGCACCGAAGGTCGTCGTGGACCGCACCCTGATCACCGGCCAGAACCCGGCGTCGTCCGCGCCGCTGGCGGAGGAACTGCTGAAGAGGCTGGGCTGAGCCGGCAGTCTCCGCCCGGCGGACGGAGGAGCCCCGCCGAGCCCCCGCCGAGCCATCGCCGGGGGGTGCGGCCACCTGGCGGCGCCATAGGACGCGGCTAGGCTTGGTCGGGTGAGGCATAGGAAGTTCGATGGCCGAGGAGCCTCGGGCGGCCCGGAGGGCTCCGACGGGGCGGACGAAGGGGCGCCGGAGGCGGGTAGGGGGTCGACGGGTGCGGCCGGCGGCGCGGCTGGTCTCACCAGCGGCTCGGCGGAGCCGGTAGGCAGCTCGGCGGGTCCGGGCGAGGCCTCCGCGGGGCGGGGCGGCAGCCCGACGACTGCGCCCATCGGCCCGGCGGGTCCGGCCACCGGCTCCACGCATCCGACCGGCGGCCCGGCAGGTCCGGGCGGCTGCTCTACGGAACCGACCGGCGGGCTGGCACGGCCGGTCACCGGCTCCACGGATCCGACCGGCGGCCCGGCGAATTTGGCCACCGGCTCTGCGGATCCGACCGGCGGCCCGGCAGGCCCGAGCAGCAGCCCTACGGATCCGACCGGCGGCCCGGCAGGCCCGGCCACCGGCCCCACGAATCCGACCGGCGGCCCAGCAGGGCCGGGCGGCAGCTCGACGGGGTCGGATGGCGGCCCGGCAGGTCCCGCCAACAGCTCGCCGGAGCCGACCGGCCGCTCGACAGGGTCCGTCCGCGGCTCAGCCGGCCGGGCCCGCGGCTCGGCGCACCCCGTCGGCCGCTCCACACCACCCGCCGGCCGTTCCGCAGGGGCGGACAGTGGCTCGGGGAAGGGCCTCGGGCTGCGGGGTGCCGGTGGGCCGGCCGGGGTGGATCTGAATGTGCTGCGGACCTTCCTGGCGGTGTACCGCTCCGGTTCGTTCACCGCCGCCGCCGGGCTGCTCGGGGTGTCGCAGCCGACGGTGACCACGCAGATTCGGGCGCTGGAGCGGCAGACCGGGCGGGAGCTGTTCGAGCGGTTGCCGCGCGGGGTCGCGCCGACCAGCGTCGCGCACGACCTCGCCGCCCGGGTCGCCGCGCCCCTCGACGCCCTCGCCGCCGCCACCGGACAGGACACCGATGAGGACGAGGAGGCGGCGCCGGTGCATCTGGCCGGCCCCGCCGAGCTGATGTGCGCCCGGGTGCTCCCGGCCCTCGCCCCGCCGGCCGCCGCCGGACTGCGCCTGCGGGTGACGCTGGGCCTGACCGACGCACTGCTGGAGGAGCTGCGCGCCGGCCGCCACGACCTGGTGATCGCCACCTACCGGCCGCGCGGCCGGGCCCTGACCGCCCTGCCGCTGATGGACGAGGAGTTCGTGCTGGTCGCGGCGCCGGTCTGGGCCGACCGTCTGGTGGACCGGCTCGCCGCCGACGGTCCCGGCGTCCTGCGCGCCGTCCCACTCGTCAGCTACGCCGAGGACCTGCCCATCGCCCGCCGCTACTGGCGCCATGTCTTCGGCACCCGGCTGTCCCACCCCGCCGCCGTCACCGTCCCGGATCTGCGCGGGGTGCTCGCGGCGGTCGTCGCGGGCGCCGGTTTCACCGTGCTGCCGCGCTATCTGTGCGAGGCCGAGCTGGCCTCCGGCGCGCTGGTGCCGCTGCTCGAACCGGCGGACCCGCCGATCAACACCGGCTATCTCGTGCAGCGCCCGGGCCGTTCGGAGAACCCGGACGTGATCCGCGTCCGGGACCTGCTGCTGGAGGCGGGGCGCGGCTGGTGAGACGCGTCAGCCGACCTGCGCGGCGAACGCCTCGTGGGCCCGCTCGTCGAAGAGGACGAACCTGACCTCCTCGACCGAGGTCCGCGCGGCCCGCACGGTGGCCACGGCGATCCGCGCCGCGTCCTCCATGGGCCAGCGGTAGACGCCGGTGGAGATCGCCGGGAAGGCGACGGTGCGGGCGCCCAACTCGCCGGCGACGCGCAGCGATTCCCGGTAGCAGGAGGCGAGCAGGTCCGAGCGGTCCTCGGTGGCGCTGTGCACGGGACCCACGGTATGGATGACCCAGCGCGCGTCCAGCGCGCCCGCCGTGGTGGCGACCGCGCGGCCGGTGGGCAGGCCCTTGCCGTAGGAGGAGGCGCGCAGCCTGCGGCACTCCTCCAGGATCGCGGGGCCGCCCCGCCGGTGGATGGCGCCGTCGACGCCTCCGCCGCCCAGCAGCGAGGAGTTGGCCGCGTTGACGATGGCGTCGACGCTCTCGCGGGTGATGTCGCCCCGGACGAGCGTGAGCGTGGTCATGATGTGCTTCTCAGCTTTCTCCAGACGGCCTTCGCGGCGTTGTGCCCCGACATGCCGTGCACGCCGGGGCCGGGCGGGGTGGCGGACGAGCAGATGAATACCGCCGGGTGCGGGGTGCGGTACGGGGACAGTGTCAGCCGGGGGCGCAGCAGGACCTGGAGCCCGGAGACCGCGCCGGTGGCGATGTCGCCGCCGACGTAGTTGGCGTTGCGGACGGCCAGTTCGGGCGGGCCGGCCGTGGCGCGGGCGAGGACGCGGTCGCGGAACCCGGGCGCGAAGCGCTCCAGTTGGCGTTCGACGGCGTCGGTGAGGTCGCCGGTCCAGCCGTGCGGCACGTGCCCGTAGGCCCAGAAGGTGTGCTTTCCGGCGGGGGCGCGGGTCGGGTCGACGACGCTCGGCTGCACGGTGATCAGGAACGGCCTGTCGGGGGCGCGGCCCTCTCGGGAGGCGGCGCGCAGGGCGGTGCCGATCTCCGCGCTGTCCGCGCCGATCTGCACGGTGCCGGCGGTGCGCGCCTCGGGCGCGGTCCACGGGACCGGGCCGTCCAGCGCGTAGTCGATCTTGAAGACGCCGGGGCCGTAACGGAAGCCGTCGTAGAAGCGGCCGAAGCCGGCGATCCGGGCCAGGGCGGTGGGCGAGGTGTCGAAGACGTAGGCGCGGGCGGGCGGCAGGTCGTCGAGGCGCTTGACCTCGTAGTCGGTGTGGAGGGTGCCGCCGAGGTCCTTCAGGTAGGCGGCGAGCGCGTCCGAGATGGACTGGGAGCCGCCCTGGGCCACCGGCCAGCCGCGGGCGTGCGCGGCGAGGGCGAAGACCAGGCCGATGGCGCTGGTGGCCAGGCCGGTGAGGGGGGCCATGACGTGGGCGACGAGCCCGGCGAACAGGGTCTTGGCGCGCTCGTCGTGGAAGCGGCGGGTCAGCCAGGTCGACGGGGGCAGTCCGGCGAGGCCGAAGCGGGCGAGGGTCACCGGGTCGCGCGGGAGCGCGGTGAGCGGCAGCGACATGAAGTCCCGGGCGAGGGTGTCCCAGCGGGGCAGGAACGGGCCGACCAGTCTGCGGTACGCGCCCGCGTCGCGCGGTCCGAAGGACGCGGCGGTCTCCGCCACCGAGCGGGACAGCACGGCGGCGGTGCCGTCGGGGAAGGGGTGGGCCATGGGCAGGGCGGGCTGGAGCCAGCGCAGGCCGTAGCGCTCCAGCGGGAGGTCGCGGAAGGCGGGCGAGTTGATGCCGAGGGGGTGGGCGGCGGCGCACGGGTCGTGGCGGAAGCCGGGCAGGGTCAGCTCTTCGGTGCGGGCTCCCCCGCCGACGGTGCCGCGCGCTTCGAAGAGGGCCACGGAGAAGCCGCGGCGGGCCAGTTCCACGGCGGCCGTCAGTCCGTTCGGCCCCGCTCCCACCACGACCACATCGAGCATCGACGGCACCTTCGGGCTCCTTCGTCAGCCGATGGCCACTGGGGTTCAGGATATGCCGGGCCCTCTGCGGCCCCGGTCGGCGGGGACCCGCGCGGGCCGCACACGACACCGGCGCTGGCCGTCCGGTCAGGCCGCGGGGCGTGGCCGTCCGGTCAGGCCGCGGGTGTGGCCAGCAGCGCCGCCACCCGGCGGGCGGTCGCCGTGTCGCGGGCCGCGGTGAACGGCAGGACGTTGCCACCGGTGATCCGGAACGGTTCGCCGGTGCGGGTCAGGTGGGCCCCGCCCGCCTCCTCGACGAGCAGCAGGCCCGCCGCGTGGTCCCAGGCGGCTTCCCAGCTGAAGGCGGTGGCGTCGGACTCGCCCCGGGCGACGGCCAGGTACTCCAGTCCGGCCGAGCCGCACGGGCGGGGGGCGACGCCCTCGGTGCGCAGGGCGAGCAGGGCGCGCTTCTGCTCGTCCGTGGTGTAGTCCGGGTGGGAGGTGGCGACGCGCAGGTCCCGGCCGGGCGTGGGCGGACCGGCGTACAGCCGCTCGCCGTTCAGGTGGGCGCCCTGGCCCTTGATCGCGGTGGCGAGTTGGTCACGGACGGGCGCGAAGGTCCAGGAGGCGAGCACCACGCCGCGGTGGGCGAGGGCGACGAGGGTGCAGAAGCCGTCGTCGCCGTGCACGAACTGCCGGGTGCCGTCGACCGGGTCCACGATCCAGACCGGGGCGTCGCCCCGTATCGCCCCGTAGGTCGCGGGGTTGGCGTGCACGGCCTCCTCGCCGACCACGACGGAACCGGGCAGCAGCGTGGACAGCTCCTCGGTGAGGTACAGCTCGGCCTTGCGGTCGGCGTCCGTGACCAGGTCGTGCGGGCCGCTCTTCTGGTCGATCTCGTGCGCGGCCAGCTGCCTGAAGCGCGGCATGATCTCCTGGGCGGCGGCCTTGCGGACCGCCTGCTCCACGTCGGCCGCGTGTCCGGCGAGAAACTCGTCGATGGTTTCGTTCTCTTCGATCATGTCTCCATGAGAGCACGCGCCACTGACAATCCCCACCCTGCCGGTGCACTCACGGTGGAATCGGTATGAACGCGGCGGTGGTGCCGCCCGTCAGCGGCCCACCGCGTACCCCTGCATCCCCCGCGGGTTCGCCGCCGCCGAGAGCACGCCGGTCCGCGGGTCCCGGGCGACCGCGCACAGCCGCCCCTCGGACCAGGCGCCGCCCACCGTCACGTCGTGGCCGCGCCGCCGCAGTTCCCCGACGACGGCCGGGTCGGTGCGGGACTCCACCGTCAGGCTGCCGGGCCGCATGCCACGCGGGAAGAAGGAGCCGGGGAAGCTGTCGTTGTGCCAGTTCGGGGCGTCGATCGCGCCTTGCAGGTCGAGGCCGCCGCGCACCGGCGGGCGCAGGGCGACGGCCAGGAGGAAGTGCAGCTGCCACTGGTCCTGCTGGTCGCCGCCGGGCGTGCCGAAGGCCAGCACCGGTACCCCGTCGCGCAGCGCGATCGAGGGGGTGAGGGTGGTGCGGGGGCGGCGGCCGGGGGTGAGGGAGTTGGGCAGGCCCTCCTCCAGCCAGGTCATCTGGAGCCGGGTGCCGAGCGGGAAGCCGAGTTCGGGGACGACGGGGTTGGACTGGAGCCAGCCGCCGCTGGGCGTGGCGGCGACCATGTTGCCCCAGCGGTCGACGACGTCGAGGTGGCAGGTGTCGCCGCGAGTCGCGCCGTCCGGGGCGACCAGGGGCTCGCCGGGCACAGGGGAGGTCGGCGGCTTGGCCACGGTCGGCTCGCCGACGCCCATCGGATTGAATTCGGGCACGTCGGTGGCGACCACGTGCGCGTGCGCGCTGAGCCTCGGGGTGCGCCCGTCCGGGCTGCCGGGCCGCAGTTCGTACGAGGCCCGCTCGCCGATCAGCGCCCGCCGCCCGGCATTGTAGGCGTCCGACAGCAGGGCGTCGAGCGGCACCTCGGCGGCGTCGCCGTACCAGGCCTCCCGGTCGGCCATGGCGAGCTTGCAGCCCTCGACGAGCAGGTGGACGTAGTCGGCGGAGCCGTACGCGGGCAGCTCCGGCGGGAGCAGGGCGAGCTGCTGGAGGAGGACCGGGCCCTGGCTCCAGGGCCCGGCCTTGCACACGGTCCAGCCGTTCCAGTCGTACGTCGCCGGCGCCTCGTAGGTCGCGGACCAGCCGGCGAGGTCGTCGGCGGTGAGCGTGCCGGTGTGGTGCTCGCCGCTGGTGTCGAGGGTGGGGCGGGCGGCCTGGCGCACGAGGGCCTCGGCGATGAACCCGGTCCGCCAGACCTGCCGCGCCGCCTCGATCTGCGCCTCCCGGTCCCCGGCGCCCGAGACCTCCGCGAGCAGCCGCCGCCAGGTGGCGGCGAGGGCGGGGTTGCGCAGCAGCTCGCCGGGGCGGGGCGGCCGGCCGCCGGGCAGGTAGACCTCGACCGAGGTGGTCCACTCGGTCTCGAACAGCTCGCGTACGGTCTCGACGGTCTCGCCGACGCGTTCCACAGGTGCGTGGCCGTGCTCGGCGTAGCCGATGGCGTACTTCAGGACGTCGGCGAGGGACTTGGTGCCGTGGTCGCGCAGCAGCAGCATCCAGGCGTCGAAGGCGCCGGGCACGGCGGCGGCGAGCGGTCCGGTGCCGGGGACGAGGTCCAGGCCGAGGCCGCGGTAGTGGGCGACCGTGGCCCCGGCGGGCGCGACGCCCTGGCCGCACAGCACCCGTACCTGGCCGCCGGCCGGGGCGATGAGGACGGGTACCTCGCCGGCCGGTCCGTTGAGGTGCGGTTCGACCACGTGCAGCACGAACGCCCCCGCCACGGCCGCGTCGTAGGCGTTGCCGCCGTCCTCCAGGACGGCCATCGCGGACTGGGAGGCCAGCCAGTGGGTGGAGGACACCATGCCGAAGGTGCCACTGAGGGTGGGGCGAGTCGTGAAGTGCATACCTGACCTCGGTGCGGGTGGACGTCGGCGGGCGAAGGGACGCTACCTTCTCGTCCCGGCCGCCGGGAGCCCAGCCCCCGGCCGGCGGAGCCCACCGGCCGAACGACGGAGCCCCGGCCGACGAAGCCCACGGCCGAAGGACCCGCGGCCGACAGAGCGCACGGCCGAAGGTCCCGCGGCCGAGGGAGCCCACGCCCGACAGAGCCCACGCCCGACGGGGCCTCATCGGTCACCCGGTCCGGGCCCGGCCCGGGGCCGCGGCCAGCAGGTCGCGGGTGTAGGGGTGGGCCGGGGCGCGGAAGAGGTCGTCCGCCGCGCCGGTCTCCACGACGCGTCCGCCTCGCATGACCATCACGCGGTGGGCGATCTGCCGGACCACGGCCAGGTCGTGGGAGACGAAGAGGTAGGCCACACCGGTCTCGGCCTGCAGTTCCGCGAGGAGGCTCAGGATGCGTGCCTGGACCGAGACGTCGAGGGCCGCGACCGGCTCGTCGCACACGACGAGGTCCGGGGAGAGCGCCAGGGCGCGGGCGATCGCCACGCGCTGGCGCTGGCCGCCGGAGAGTTCGGCCGGTCTGCGCTCCAGGAACGCGGTGGACAGCGCGACCCGGTCGAGCAGTTGGGCCACGCGCTTGGTCCGGCCGGCCCGGTCGGCCACGCGGAAGGCGCGCAGGGGCTCACCGACGATGTCGGCGATCGTCATCCGCGGGTCCAGCGAGGTGTAGGGGTTCTGGTAGACGAGCTGGGCCCGGCGGCGCAGTGCGCGGAGCCGGGTGCCACGGGCCTCGGTGACGTCGTCGCCGTCGAAGTGGACGCGGCCCGCGTCCGCGGGCAGCAGGCGCAGGATCAGCCGGGCGGTGGTCGATTTGCCGGAGCCGGACTCTCCTACGAGGGCGACCGTCTCGCCGCGGTGCACGGTGACCGCGACGTCGTCGACGGCCCGCAGGGTGCGGGCTCCGCCGGCGGAGCGTGGCAGCGGGAAGTCCTTGGTGAGGTGTTCGGCCCTCAGCAGCGGAGGACGGCTGGTGGGCGGCGGTGGCGGGGCGATGGGGACGGCGTCCAGGCGGGGCACGCTGCCGAGGAGTTGGCGTGTGTAGGGCTCGGTGGGTGCGTCGAGCAGACGGCCGGCCGGCGCGCACTCGACGATCGTGCCCTTGGACATGACGGCGATCCGGTCGGCCCGGTCGCCCGCGACACCCAGGTCGTGGGTGACCAGCAGGACGGCGGTGCCGGAGTCCCGGGCGAGGGCCTGAAGGTGGTCGAGGATGCCTCGCTGCACGGTGACGTCGAGGGCGCTGGTGGGTTCGTCGGCGATGATCAGCCGTGGATCGCCGGCCAGGGCGATGGCGATGAGGGCGCGCTGGCGCATGCCGCCGGACAGTTCGTGCGGGTAGCGCCGGGCCTGGGTGGCCGGGTCGGGCAGTCCGGCCCGGCCGAGCAGTTCGAGTGTCCTGTCGTGCACGGTGGTCCGCGCCGCGAGGCCGTGGATGCGCAGTACCTCGGCCACTTGGCGGCCGATGCGCTGGACGGGGTTGAGGGAGACGGCCGGGTCCTGCGGGACCAGTCCGATCCCGGCGCCGCGGACGGCCCGCAGCTCCTTCTCGGGCAGTGCGGCGAGGTCCTGTCCGGCGAACCGGACGCGTCCGGCCTCGATCCGTCCGCCCGGGGGCAGCAGGCCGGTGATCGCGTGTGCCGTGGTGCTCTTGCCGGATCCCGACTCCCCGACGAGCGCGACGATCTCGCCGGGGGCGATGTCGAGGTCGAGGTCGTGCACGGCGTTCACCGGGCCGGTGCGCGTGCGGTACGAGACGCGCAGCCCTTGCAGGGACAGCAGCGCGGGATCGTTCATCGGTGGGCCGTCCATTCGCCGTCCAGGGCACGGGAGATGCGGTTGACCGCCAGGACGAGGGCCGCGACGGTCAGGCCGGCGAGCGTGGACACCCACCAGGCGTCGGCCAGGTAGTCCCGGCCGTCGGCGATCAGAGTGCCCCACTCGGGTTCGGGCGGCGGTGCCCCGAAGCCGAGGAAGCTGAGTGAGGACACGGACAGTACGGCCGTGCCGAGGTCGAGGGTCGCGAGGACGAGCACGGGGCCCGCGGCGTTCGGCAGCACGTGCCGGCCCAGGACCGTGTACCAGCGGGCGCCGGAGAGGCGGGCCGCCTCCACATAGGCGGTGTGGCGCACCCGCAGCACCTCGGCCCGCATGACCCGCGCGAATCCCGCGACGCTGGCGAGGCCGACGGCGAGCGCCACGTTCACGGTGCCCCGGCCGAGCGCCGTGATCACCGCGAGCGACAGGAACAGGCCGGGTACGGCGAGCAGTACGTCGACGAGCCGCATCAGGGCGGCCTCGACGGCACCGCCGGCGAAGCCCGCGACGAGCCCGAGACCGGTGCCCGCGACGAACGCCACGGCCACCGCGATGAGCGTGGCCTTGAGCGAGAGCGCGGCTCCGTGCACCACCCGCGCGTACAGGTCCCGGCCCAGTTGGTCGGTGCCGAACCAGTGCCGGGCGCCAGGAGGTCGAAGGATCTCGGTGGAGGTGCCGCGCAGTGGGTCCTGGCCGGTGAACAGGCCGGGCCAGAACGCGGCGAGCAGGACCGCGGCCACCAGGAGCAGGGACAGGACCAGGCCGGGGCGGTGCAGCAGGAAGCGTGCGAGGCGGGGTGCGCCGCGCCGGGCGGCCGCGGGTGGGGACGGCGGTGCGGGGCGCGGACGGTCCGCGTCGGCCGGCCGGCCGGTGATCAGCGCCTCCGTCACGGGGCTTCCTTCCACCGGGAGTGACGACGGACCGGTCACGGTCGCCTCCTTCGTGCGGACATGGCGCCGGCCGCTGCGTGCGGCCGCGCCGGGCGGGGACGACGGGGGCGGGAGCGGCTCACGCGGGCCTCCCCGCCCCGGCGTGCACGATCCGGGGATCGAGCAGCGGACCGGCGAGGTCCACCAGGAGGTTGACGAGGACGAAGACCAGCGCGCCGAACACCACCACGCCCTGCACCACCGGGATGTCCTGCACGGTCACCGCGTCCGTGGTGATCCGGCCGAGGCCGTTGCGGGAGAAGACGTTCTCCACCACGACGGCGTTGGCCGTCAGCTGCCCCGCGAGGACACCGACGACGGTGAGCGCGGGCAGCGACGCGTTGCGCAGCGCGTGCCGGAAGTGCACCCGGGCCCGCCCCGCCCCCTTGGCGCGGGCGGTCTGCACATACGGCTCGTCGAGCACCGTCTGGAGACTCTTCGCCAGCACCTGCGCGACCAGGACCGCGGCCGGCACCGCCAGCGTCACCGCGGGCAGCACCAGTCCGGCCGCGCCGTCGTTGCCGTAGGCGGGGAAGAGCGGGAGGCGGAACGAGAAGAGCTGGACGAGCATCAGGCCGACCCAGAAGGCGGGCAGGGAGATGCCGACCGACGGCAGCGAGAGCAGCAGCTGCCGCAGCCAGCGCCGCCGGGTGGCGGTCGACGCCAGGGCCAGCGCGCCGCCGGCCGCCACGGCGAGCGGCAGCGCGACCCCGGCCAGCTGGAGAGTCTGCGGCAGCGCGTCGGCGAGGGTGTCGGC